>JAFGWS010000136.1 GCA_016937035.1 Pontiellaceae bacterium | reverse complement strand
CCATTCGTGGAAGCTTTGCTTGACGAAGGTCGGGCATTTAAACCGTCGGTGCACCCATTCGCTTTTGCCGCTGCGCTCGGTGACGGGCGGCGGATTGATTATGCTGGGGCTTGCAGGCTTTGAACTCGGTGGGCGTATTTCGCCGCTGCGGGCAAAGCTCAAGGCCGGTTGATGATATAGATAGGGATAGGAATGGCGCATAATGCCTCCTTCGCTCGAATACGGTACCGCGCGGCGGCCTTCTCCCCTCTTCTCTTCAGTGCTTTTTCCGTTTTTGTTGTGTCAATTCTCACGGCACAGCATCATATTCGGCGGTATGGAAATGACTTTACCCACAATTATACAGGGCGGCATGGGCTTCGGCGTCTCCGATTGGCGTCTCGCGCGTGCCGTATCGGAGCTCGGGCAACTGGGCGTGGTTTCAGGAACGGCACTCGACTGCGTGGTTGCGCGCAAACTGCAGGCGGGCGATCCCGGCGGCCATATCCGGCGCGCACTCGAACACTTCCCCATCCCCTCCATCGCAAAACGCGTAATGGACGGCTTCTACGTTCCGGGCGGACTCAAAGAACACCAACCGTTCCGCGAAATTTTAAAGCACACGCTTGAAGGCGAACGCGAACCGATCGAACTCTGCATTATCGGCAACTTTGTTGAGATCTTCCTCGCGAAGGAAGGTCATTCCAACCCGGTTGGTATGAACTATCTGGAAAAGATTCAAATCCCGCATTTGCCGTCCATCTACGGTGCAATGCTTGCCGGCGTGGATGTAATCATTATGGGCGCGGGCATTCCGCTGACCATACCGGGCATTCTCGATGCACTGGCGCAGCATCAGCCCGTACAGTATCCGGTTAACGTGACAGCAGCCGACGGCAAGAACGAAATCGTCAACCTCACCTTCGACCCCGCATTCTACAACGAGGAAGGCCTCGACCTTCCTCCGCTCAAGCGCCCCGACTTTCTCCCGATTGTCTCCTCCGAATCGCTGGCCTCGATTCTTATCCGCAGGGCCACCGGCCGCGTCGACGGATTCATTATTGAAGGCAACGTGGCCGGGGGCCACAACGCACCGCCGCGCGGCAAGATGGTCCTGAGCGACAAAAATGAACCGATCTACGGCGAGCGCGACGAACCCAAGCTCTCCGCCTTCCGAAAATTTGGGTTGCCGTTCTGGCTGGCCGGAAAATATGGGACCCCCGAAGGACTGAAGCGCGCACAGGCCGAGGGTGCAGCCGGCGTACAGGTTGGAACCGCATTTGCGCTCTGCACCGACTCAGGAATTCTCCCGGAAGTTCGCCGCGAGCTGGTCAGCGAAGCCATCGCAGGCACCGCGCACGTCTTCACCGATCCGCAGGCATCACCTACCGGATTCCCGTTCAAGGTGGCGGATTTGGCCGGCAGCCTCTCCGAAAAGGAAGTCTATGAGCAGCGCAGGCGTATCTGCGACGTCGGTTTTCTCCGCCAGCCTTATCGACGGGCAAACGGAGAAATCGGCTACCGCTGCGCCGCGGAACCGGTTAAGGCCTATGTAGCCAAGGGCGGGCGCGAGGAGGATACTGTTGGCCGCAAATGCCTCTGCAACGCACTGGCAGCAAACATCGGCATGGGGCAGCGCCTGCCCGACGGCGGTCATGAAAAACCACTGATCACGATGGGCGACGATCTGGAAAATGTCGGTCGTTTCTGCAAACCCGGAAATCTCGCCTATTCCGCTGCCGACGTTATCCGCATTCTGCTCAGCTGAATTTCGTCCACAGATTACCCAGATTATCACAGAATTCTACAGAAGAAGATTTCTTCCGGGTGAGTATATTCACCTGCCTAATCAGTGCAATTCTGAGTAATCTGTGGACCAAATACAGAATACGAATCAAAGGGAATCAAACTTTTTGCGCAGGCGGTCGACGTAAGCCTCAGCGCCGCCTTCCTGATACCCCTCCTGATACTCAACCACCCTGCCGGTGGAATCCAGAAACAGGAGTGTCGGAAAACTTTTTACGGAAAACGCATTTTTCAGTTTTCGGCTCCTTGCTTGGAGCTCCTCACTCTGCCCGGATTGATCATTCGGAAAATCAGCCTCCACAACAATCAGCGCTTCGTCCGCATACGCCTTAAACGTCGGAGTATCGAGCACCTCCTGCTCCATCTTCTTACACCACGCACACCAGTCGGAGCCCGTAAAGAGCAGCAACACATGCTTACGCTCTTCCTTGGCCTGTTTCAGCTCGGACTGGAGAATCTGCATTCCGGCTGAATAGTCAAACCGATGCTTCACCTGTTGAAACACTATAAAAGCGACAACCCCAATAATAATGATGTTCAGCGAACGACGATTCATCTTCAATCTCCTTTATTGTTCCACAGGCATCCCTGCCCGTAATATGGAAGACAAGAATGCCCTGCGTCACAGGCTACACGTCGTTCTCGTCTTTTACATAATCAATGTTGATCAAAATCTGAAATCTTACCGATTGCGAAAATCCTAAGCCCGAATTCCGAAACCCGAAACAATTCACAAAAACTCAAATTCGAATTTTCCCTGATCAGCAAGATCAGGGATAAAACCCACAGCGCAAAGCTGAAAGCGCGGTGGCGAGTAGTCAGATTTTCGTCAGTCTGGCACACGCATTGCTTCATCTTCTGCGCGCGCCAGAGAGAAACCCAAACCACAAGCAGAATAATGCAGACCGTTAAAACTACCCATCGATTCAACGTGAGAGACCGCTCGTCCGCGAGAGGCAGCTCGCTTGTGGAAGTGATGATTGCTCTGGCGATCTTCGGAGTGTTCATTGCTTCCAGCTGCAAAGTCCTGCTTGCCGCCCGAACAACCCTCGATCTGGCGCGCGACCATTATACGGCATCCAACATTGCAAAGGGCCGAATCGAGCTTGTGCACACGCTTGATTTTAACCAAATACCAGAGCTGGAGGAGGATATGCTTGTGATTGACGGCTCGGGGACACCCTCTGAGTATGGGCATTTCCGCCGATCAACAACCGTGTCCATGGTGAGCAGCAATCTGTTCGAAGTGGCGGTTACGGTCGGAATACAAAATCGCAAAACGTTGGAGTTTTCTCCGTCGGAGCAAACGGTTAATACCTATATCTCGAAACACTTATGAGTGTATTTTCAGTCAGAGCGGCTCAGCAGAAGCGCGGTTTTACTCTCGTAGAAGCCAGTGCTTCAGTCACAATTACCGTGCTGGTGCTCGGGGTTGCGGTCGGTGCATTTATGTTTGCTCTCAAAAATGCGAATGAAAGCGATGTTCAAAGCGAATTGGATATTGATGTTCAGCTCGCCATGGAGCGTCTGAAGCGCGATCTTCGCCTCTCTTCGCTCGATGAAATCTTTTACTATCCCGCCGGTCCCGGTCCGTATACTGCGCTCAGTTTCCCGCTGGCGGAAGACAGCGATGGCGACGGGCTTTTTGAATTGGATGCAAACGGGGCGATTATCTGGGATAAGACGCTCGTTTATCATATTTGGCCCAGCTCTCCGCATCAGCTGCGTGTTACGACCTTTACGCATCGTGATAACTCGCTTACCGACGCCCAGCGTCAGGCTCAGCTTGAGCATGTCGTGGTTACCGGTTCGGGAACCGAAACCTACAACGGAGATAATGCATCGACACAGTCTGTTTTTGAGAATCTGCTCGACTGGACGATCAGCCCGAAAAAGGGCGTGGTGGATACCTATGCGCCTCAAATCGAACGTGAAACCACCAGCCTTGGATTTGCCCTGCTGGGCGACGGTGCTCACACCTTTGAATTTCGAGCTGCCGGAAAAAATGCGGATTCAAGCGGCTATAAAATAGGGATCGACCAGCTTGTGGTTTCTCCTTCGTACAGTCCCCGCGAAGCGGAGGCCCAGCTTCCGGCAACCGTAGAGTCGGGCGCCGCCGCCAGCGCACAATATATTGCCGGGGGCTCATGGAAGGGAAATCATCAGCTCTATTTCCCCGCATCCAAACCCGGCGATTCGTTTACCCTTACCATGGAAAATGATCGGTGGGAAGAAACCAATTTTGGGTCGATGGGCTATGAGGCGGACAACACGGAGGTTGTTTTTGATGAAACCATGGACCCAAAAGATTTTGTGGTAAAACTTCAGGGGAATGATGTGGCGTGGGAAGCCGCCATGCAGACCGAAAGCTCTCCGGGGAATCTGAATACCAACTTGATCTCTCCGAGCAGTTGGATTGCCGTTCATCTCAATGGCTCCGAATTGTTAACCAATGGAAATTGGATTGCGTATAATGGGAGCCATTGCCGGTTGACGTTTCAGGCGGCAACCAACGGCAATTTAAAAATCGGCGCAGCGTTTATCGGAAAAACATCCGCTCAGGAGTCGACGGTTTTCTGGTTCAGCTCCGCCGGTTTTGAGCCCGTCACTTTTTCCGGATCTCCATCTTCGCCCTCGATTGCTCCGGGGCAATCGGTCACCAGCGATTGGGTCGATCTGGAAATCAACAAAACCAATAATTATCTCGTGGTCTATGGTGTTGACAGCGGGCCGGACCAATGCTTTCCCATGGCCTGGACGAATAACCGCACGACGATTCCTGACTGTTATGTGGACGGGGTTGCATCCGGCACGATCTATGGGCTTTCTTCCCTCTCCGTTAGTTATCCTGAGAGGGGGACATACACCTCACAGATTTTTGACACCCGACTCACCCGTCCGAGTTATGCTTATATCGACTGGAATGCAGAGATTCCGCCGGGAACGCTGATTACCACCAAAGTGCGGACGGGGGATCTGGCTGACCTGTCGGATGCTGCGGACTGGAGTACGATCTCTGCCTCGCACCTTAATCATCGTTCCATCAGTGCCGCTGGAAAGCGCTACATACAGTTTCAGGCGCAGCTTTTCTCCAGTTCAAGCGGGTTGGAGACGCCGAAGCTGAAGGATCTGACGATTGACTGGGCCGGCGATCTGCAGTTGGTGAACATCACGGGTACGCTGACGAAAGGTCCGGATTATGGAATTGTTGAGGTGCTGGCCGATGGGGTGCCTCTGCAATCAGCACTTTCTGTGGATTTGATGATATATAAGGATATATTCAGTCTGAATAATAAAACCAAAAGAATAACGTCAGAACTCGTTGCAGAAATCAGACCCCGGAATACTGGGAAATAAAGGAGGACGATGAATACAACACTACAACAGGCCAATGCCAAAAGCGGATTCACGCTGATCGCAATAATGTTCTTTACGGCCATTATTGCATCGTTTCTTTCTATGTCTGTTTTTGCTGCAATGCAGCGGGCGAAAACAGTTAAAAGGCTGAATGAGCAGACCAAAGCCCAAATGATGGCGGAAGCCGGTTGTGAGTGGGCCTATTCCATTCTTTCCGCCGATTGGGATGCGCGCTATACGCCCTCTGTTTTCTCTCCGGGCGGGGCCGATGAATCCTCTTTCAGTTCCATCGATCCCAAGGCGTTTCAGATCGGCATTAAAACGATCGGCGACAACACCGCCATTCTGAGTTCCACCGGAACCTGTGGGTCGGTCAGTTGTGTCTCTATTGTCAGTCTGCAGAATATCGGTGGAAGCGATGACGATGGCGATGTACTCAGTGCTGAAGCGTTTGAGTATGCCGTTCTGTGCGGCGGAGAATTCGATTTCAGCGGGTGCGGAACGATTGTGTCCCCTTCCGGAAACAGTAAATTTCATGCAAACGGCGACATGTTTCTGCGCGGAACAACGGATGCACTGATCGATCTCTCCTCTTCCGGCACGATCAGTATTAACAACAATGTGACGGTCGGCGGGAGCGTTTCTGCTCCCAGCCTTTCCTATAAATCGGGAAAGGTCACCATTGGCGGAAGCGCCACAGAGACCCCTGTTTATATCGTTGAAATTCCGGATATTGATCTCACGCCGTATTATCATTGGGCCGTTGCTCACGATGAAGTTCACGACGGATTTTCAACCTCCAGTTCTTATGCGCCGGAGGGTGGAATTCTTTGGGTGAACGGCGACGTGCATATTGAAAGCCACGCCGAGATTTCCGGTTCAATCATCGCAACCGGAACCATCACCATTTCCGGTCAGGCCGATGTCAATGCCGGCGGAACGGGATTTGCTCTGGCCTCACGCGACGGAGACATTAATATTAGCTCCAGCGGCACGATCAACGGATTAATCTATGCCAATAAAGGCAGTATGAATTATACTGCCAACGGAACCATCAATGGACAGATCATTGTGAACGGAAATATCAAAAAGGCAGGGAATTCCGACATCATGGCCTCGTTCAGCCAGACCATCCCATCCCCGCCGGACAGCAATGTTACCACCGATTACATCGCCGTCACGGCTTGGCAGAAATGATTTTTCCCCATAACCCCAAAAGTCCCCGGCTCTTCCCCAAAGAGCCGGGGGGGGGGCACCCTTAGAGAATATGCTTGCAGGCGCAGTAGACAAGGTTCTGCAACCATACGTGTCAGTCCCAACCTTTTAACATTTCCTTCACACGCCTCTCAAATGGTCAGTACCATTATCGGGTAATTTCAGACAAATGCTCCCAGTTCTCTGTTTTGTTCGCGACGGGAACGTCGCGTGTAAGACGATGCAATTAAGACGAATAGGCAGGGATACCCCCGATACGGCACAGCAGGCTGAAAGCCTTCGGCAGGACGATACAAATTTCCCTCATGTCACCATCGAGCGGAGAAATCAGAGATCTCAGCGCCCATAACTCCAATGCCTTCACATAGATTAAGGCCAAGCAGTTAGGTTGAGGACAAAACATACTGATTCTGTTTCAAGGTTGATTTCTACAATCACCTGCGCATAATCCCGTCCCTTAACCTTTTGCTGGAGAAACCACACCATGGAAAAAATCAAAAACCTAAAGCTTGAAAACCTAGATCAACTTTTCCCGGAAGACTTTACCAAAGAACAGATTGCCGAAGGGAAAACGTTGTTTTTAAAGGAAGTGGCAGAGAGCATGCACCGCTTCTACGGGGGCAAGATGCAGACGGTTCCCAAGGCAGGCTACTATGGATTCAACTGGTTTAATGTCTGGTATTCTCCGGGGGTCTCAAGAGTTTCTACCGAAATTCGCGATAATCCCGAATGCTCCTTTGAACTCTCCAACCGAGGCAATCTCGTTGCCGTGGTGTCCGACTCCACCCGCGTACTGGGGGACGGTGACTGCGGCCCCTCCGGCGGACTGGGTGTAATGGAAGGCAAAGCCTACCTGATGAAATATCTCGGCGGTGTGGATGCCGTTGCGCTCTGCATTGATTCTCGAAACGAAGCGGGAAAGAACGACCCCAAAAAGATCATCGACTTTGTTAAAATGGTTGCTCCCAGCTTCGGTGCAGTCAATTTGGAAGATATCTCTCAGCCGAACTGTTTTGAGGTACTTGATACACTGCGCGACGCCTGCGACATTCCCGTCTGGCACGATGATGCTCAGGGCACCGGCTGCGTTACGCTCGCCGGACTGATTAATGCATTGAAGGTTGTCGGGAAAAAAATCGGTGAGGTTAAAGTTGCGATGCTCGGTGCCGGTGCCTCCAACACCACCATTGCCAGCCTGATTATTCAGGCGGGCGGCGACCCGAAAAAGATGGTCATCTGCGACTCCAAAGGCGGGCTCCACTCCGATCGTTCCGACATTGAGTCCGACAAAGCATTCTACAAAAAGTGGGATCTATGCAGACAAACCAACCCCGACAAGATTGACTCCATTGAGCAGGCCATGAAAGGTGCCGATGTCCTCATCGCCCTCTCCCGCCCCGGTCCGAATACGATTAAGCCGGAATGGATCTCCTCCATGGCAGACAAGGCCATTGTGTTTGTCTGTGCAAACCCGGTTCCCGAAATCTATCCGCACGCCGCCAAAGAAGCCGGTGCATATATTGTGGCCACCGGACGCGGCGACTTTCCGAATCAGGTGAACAACTCACTCTGCTTCCCCGGCCTGCTCAAAGGTGCACTTTTGGTGCGCGCCCGAAAAATCACCGACAACATGGCGATTGCCGCAGCCTATGCCATTGCGGAAACCGCCGAAAAGAAGGGGCTTTCTCCGGACTATATTGCTCCGCTGATGGATGAAACCGAAACCTTCCCCGCCGTCGCCCGCGCCGTTGCGTTACAGGCTCAGAAAGATGGCGTGGCGCGCATTACTCTTTCCGGAGATGAAGTTTATGCCCAGGCAAAAAAGGGCATCGACGAAGCGCGTGCGTTAACCGAGAAACTGCTGGAGGAAAAGTTTATCCCGGAACCCACCCCCGATATGATTGAAATCTGCCTTGAAAAGGCAATCCGCCAAGTAAAAGCGAATTAAAAAATCTGCTTCTGGAAACCGAGGTTGTTGCCCTGTTCAGGCAACAACCATGGTTCACCCAACTCGATTTAAGGATTGACCCTCAACAAGAGGCGCGGAACAAACTCGGGCGCAGGAAGAGACAATTATAACGCACTACGCACTACGTAATACGCACTACGCATTAATAATTATTCCACCTCACGGGAAGGAAGTGTCTTTTCCTTGTCCGACTCTTTGCGATGCCGGGCGGCGAGCACTTCCTCTATTTCCAGTCCGGTCAGCTCAGAGACAGCCTTAAAGAGTGCGTTAAAAACAAAAATCATAATCGCCATCATCGGAACCAGAATCACCACATTGCTCAACCCGGTCATTTTCCCGAGCTCAGCGGCATATTCCGCCGACCCCTCATCACTCCGGAGCATCACTTTCGCCAAAAAATAATTCAACACCGACGAAACAAACATCGCCGAAGCAAATCCCCATGTGAGTCCAACCAATCGTTTCTCAAACCGCTCCACGTTGCCCTTTTCCCGCAGCGCATTCCACAAACGCTCTACATCAAAAACGGCTTCCGAGAGCATGAGTTTTTTAATCAGCGGGAACGGGGTTTTCAGCGAGCCCACAATCAACAGCCCCACCAGCAGAGGCACCGCGCCCTCTTTCACCGCAACCCACTCCTTCGGCAGGCTCAGGATCCCGAAAACCCCGGTCAGCAGCACACTGATCAACCCGATAATCGCCAGCACATCCGCCTTGCGTTCCTTCAGCAGTGTTTTTAATCCGTACACAACAGGAAATGCCACAGCCACCACCAACGCCCATACCGGACCCAACCGCGCTTCCTTACTCAAAAAACTCAGCACACAAACCGGAATGACAATATTTACCAGCGGACTTATCCACGGATTTTCACGCTTTGAATCCACGTTACCCATTTTACCTCCAAAAAAAAACTGCGTTTCACATGCGCAGCAAACTGAGCCCGCACCATAAAAAAAGACCCTGTTCATACCAACAGGGTCCTTTGATCAAATCCCGCAGTAAATGCGGGAAAAAGAACAATATTACATATTGCCCATATCGTTAAGCAGACCTTTGATCAATTCGTCAGCGGAAACGTTCGCATCCGATGAATTGGAAGTTGCATTCGCTGCAGAAATGATGTCATCAAAAACAGCATTCTGATCAACATTCAAATCTGAAACACTGCCCAAATCGGCCTGATATTGAGCGGGATCAACGCCTTGCAGTTTGATGAAAGCAGCACGCAGCGTGTTGTATTGCTTTTCATGGAAAGCCGCCAGTCTTTGTGCTTCATCGAGAGCATCGATCATACCGTCAGCCGTTGCCTTACTGGAGGCAGCCTGTTCGCGTGCAGTTGCCAAATCACGCGTCAGCGTTCTTACCTGAGCATTCAGAGTATCAACCTCTTCTTCGGCAGCAGAAGCTTTACCTTCTAAATTCATTTTTTCTGCCTTGAGAAGTGTTATCTGGTTGTCAAGCTCGGCATTTTTGCCAACAAGGTCTTTAATCTCACCATCCCGTTCATCGATCGCTGACTGATGCTGCGTTTTCAGCTCGGCAATCTCAGCGTCCTTCTTAGCTGCCAATTCATCAAGATCTTTCTGCTTAACGCAGCCGGTTGACATCCCAATAGCACAGGCAGCCGCCATCGCTATTACAACTGTTCTGATTTGCATTACTTCCTCCCATTGGTTGTTGAAATCACAATTACCAGAAATGAGAGCAGTATAGGCATCGAATTGATAATTTCAATACCTGTGAACAAATTATTTCAACATCGATTCAGGGCGGTCTCCCGAGCTGAAAAAAGACCCATCACAGCTCAAAAAGCTTCAACTGATCGGTCCCCAGATCAAGAATGGCGCAGGTGTGCGGATTGCCCCGACCGGCGGAACCGGGATTAATGCAGCGGGTTTTTCCTTCAGTATAATCGTGAACAATGTGCGTATGGCCGCTGAATACCAGATCATATTTGCCGGAGGAAACGGTTTCATAAAAACGTTCTTTGTCATCGCCGTGCAGCAGCGCGATGCGGCGGCCCTTGATCGTAATATCGCCGAATCGCCCATGCAGATGAACGCCGACATTTTCAGGAAAGAACCGCCAATCGCCGGAATAGATATCGACATTGCCGAGCACGGCATGCACAGGCGCATCGCCCGCCAGCACACTCAGCACATCGACGCCGCCGATATCCCCGCAAAGAAATATCACGCCGACCTTCTTCTCCTGAAAAAGGCGGGCGGCGTTCCGGGTGGCGGACAAGTTGCCGTGCGTGTCGGATAGAATACCGATATTCATGAGCTCAATCGTGCCCGCCTGAACGGAAGTTTGAAATCAAAAAGATAAATTTAAGGTCGATTCGCGCCGCACGGTTGTTTAGGTTTCCGACCACTTTTGCAGAGGAGAGACGATAAAATGATTAAAGCAAAAATTGTCGGTGCCGGCGGATACGGCGGAGTGGGCATTACGGAACTATTACTCAAGCATCCCGAGGTCGAGATCGGCTGTCTCGTCAGTCTGTCGGATACCGGACGAAGAATGAGCGAAGTGTTCCCCCACCTGCGCGGCTTCTGCGACGACGTTATCGTCTCTCCCGAAGACCCCAAAAACAAAGAGCAATACGACGTCGTCTTTTTCTCGACGCCCGACGGCGTCGGCATGCAGACCGCTGAAGAGGAAATTGCGCGCGGTGCCAAAGTGATCGACTACAGCGGCGACTTCCGTTTCGGTTCCGTCGAACGCTATGCCGAATATGCCGAATTCATCGGCCGCGATCCCGTGCACAAAGCCCCTGCGCTGCTGAATGAAACAGTATATGGCCTGCCGGAACTCCATGACATTACCACCGAGCAAACCATTGTGGGCAACCCCGGCTGCTTTGCCGTAAGCTGCATCCTCGGCCTCGCGCCCGCCGTTGAGGCCGGTGCGATTGATCCGAAGAGCATTATCTGCGATGGAAAAACCGGCGTTTCCGGAGCGGGGAAAAAGCCCAACGCGACGTTCCACTACCCCAACCGCTACGACAACATGAACGCCTACAAACTGGCTGGGCACCAGCACGTGGTTGAGATTGAGCAGGAACTCGGGCTCCTCGGCGATAAGGATGTACAGATCACCTTCACCGCGCAGGTGGTTCCGGTCTGCCGCGGCATTATGAGCTCGCTCTACGCCTCGCTCGACGGACAGTCGGCCGACGCGATGCTCGAACTCTACCGCGAGTTTTACCGCAATCAGCCGTTCGTCCGTGTATTTGACGCCAAAACGCCCGTTAGCATTGCCGACGTGCGCGGCACCAACTACTGCAACCTCACCGTCGATGTCGACCAGCGCAACAACCGCCTCCGCGTGATTTCGCACATCGACAATCTGATGAAAGGGCAGGCGAGTAACGCGCTGCAGAACATGAACCTCATGTTCGGCTTCGACCAGGAAACTGCTCTTGCAACGCCGGGTCAATATCCCTGATCAGAGAAGGCACCGGAGCAGAGTAAACCTGCTGCTCCCGACAAGGGGTTCCATACGCAAAATGGGGCCCCTTTTTCTTGCCAGAGATCCGCTTGACAGAATCTATCCCTTATCTGATCCACAGATTTCACTGATTCCCACAGATCAGAGGTTTATACAACGGCATCACTTAATCATGCGAATCTGTTTCATCTGTGGAGATAAAGGCAGGGCGTGGCTCTAACTTAGCGGCTTGACCTGGTTACGGATTCAATCCTATTTTCTCAGGATGAAAACAAAACTATATATAAGCCTGTTGACCCTCTCACTTATGGCATCCACCTCAACACTGCATGCGCAACGACCGCAGCGGGCAGCAAACTACGACGGCACCGTCGATTCTGGGAAGATTCTGACGCCGGCTGCCCCTGAGACGCCCCGCATCAACGGCGCAAGCGTTTTCGGAGCGCGGCCCAACGCACCGTTCCTCTTCACGATCCCGGCCTCCGGAAAGCGGCCGATGACCTTCAGCGCAACCAATCTTCCGAAAGGTCTCCAACTCGACGCCGAAACAGGACGCATTACCGGCAAGGTTGCCGCCGCCGGCGAATATGCCGTCAACCTGACCGCGAAAAACGAACTGGGCGAAAACACAAAAACCCTGCGTATTGTGATCGGCGACAAGATTGCGCTCACGCCACCGATGGGCTGGAGCAGCTGGAACTGCTGGGGCGAAACCGTGAGCCAGGAAAAGGTCCTCAGTTCCGCCCGCGCGATGCATGAAAAGGGCCTCAGCCAATATGGCTGGACGCAAATCAACATCGACGACGGCTGGCAGGGTAAACGCGGCGGACCGCTCAACGCCATTCAGCCGAATAAAAAGTTCCCGGACATGAAGGCGCTCGGCGACGAGATCCACAATCTCGGCCTCAAGTTCGGCATTTATTCCGGCCCGTGGCGCGGCACGTATGCCGGTTATGCCGGCACCTCGTCCGACAACGCCGACGGCACCTACGACTGGATCGAAGCCGGACACATCACCGAATTCTATAAGCTCAAAACGCCCAACGACGACCCCACGTGGATCAACTGGACGTTCGGAAAATATTCCTTCGTCGAACAGGATGCCCAGCAGTGGGCCGAATGGGGCGTGGACTATCTCAAGTACGACTGGTTCCCGAACGATCCAAAGACGACCCGCGAAATGAGTGAGGCACTGCGTGCAACCGGACGCGATATTGTCTACAGCCTGTCCAACACCGGTATTTATGACAATGCCCCGGATTATGTTGAACTCGCCAATCTCTGGCGCACCACCAACGACATCAACGACAGCTGGGATAGCGTCAGCCGCATCGGCTTCCTGCAGGACCGCTGGGCGGGCTTCACCGGACCGGGCCACTGGAGCGATCCCGATATGCTCGTGGTCGGCATGGTCGGCTGGGGTCCCAACCTGCACCCGAGCAACCTGACGCCCGACGAACAATATACCCACATCAGCCTCTGGTGCATGCTCTCCGCGCCGATGCTCCTCGGCTGCGATATTGCGCAGATGGATGACTTTACCCTCTCGCTCCTGACCAACGATGAAGTACTGGCCATCAACCAAGAT
>JAFGWS010000135.1 GCA_016937035.1 Pontiellaceae bacterium | reverse complement strand
GCCCGGCTCCGTCAGTCTGGCGCATAACGGCGTGCTCTTTCTCGACGAACTGCCCGAGTTTCAGCGCAGTGTGCTCGAAGTCATGCGTCAGCCGCTCGAAGACGGCGAGGTCACCATCGCGCGGGCCGCCGCCAGCGTCACCTACCCCTGCCGCTTTATGCTTGTGGCGGCGATGAATCCGTGCCCGTGCGGCTATCAGACCGATCCTCGTCGCGAGTGCCGCTGTTCACCCATTCAGATTGCGCGCTACCGCAGCCGCATCTCGGGGCCGCTGCTCGACCGCATCGATATTCACGTCGAAGTCCCTGCCATCTCCTACGAACAGCTGGCCCAGCTCGAAAAGGGCGAATCTTCCTCCGTGATGCGTTCGCGCGTGGTTCGTGCCCGCGAAATTCAGCAGCAGCGCTATCGCGACGTGGCGGGCGTTCACTGCAACGCCGGTATGCGCAGTAAAATGCTCCATCGCATCTGCCGACTTGATCCGGATGCGGAAGCAATTCTGCGCGCCTCGATGGCCGATCTCAACTTCAGCGCCCGCGCATACGACCGCATTCTCAAGGTCGCTCGTACGATTGCCGACCTCGCCGGTGCCGAAAACATCCAGCCGCCGCACGTCTCCGAAGCCGTTCAATACCGATCGCTCGACCGCCAGCTCTGGACGTAAAACCGCGAGCAGGAACAACCACGGAGACGAACCGTCGGCAACATTGGAAGATCGGGCTTTTATTCTTCCCGGTTCAGCGTGGCGACGCTTACATATTCCTTGAGCATTTTGGTGAAGGCCCCTTTAAATTCCTCGGAGGTAACGGTTCCGGATTTGACGGCGGTCTTCACCTTTTCCGGGGAGGGGCTGCCGATGCGGTCGAGCAGCGGCTTGAGTTCCTCCTCCAGACTCGGGAGTTCTGCGCGGATTTTCCGGATGTCCGGTTCAAGCAGTGCGGAGTAACGGTCGCCCAGTCGCTTGCGCAGTATCTCC
Source organism: Pontiellaceae bacterium (assembly GCA_016937035.1). The sequence goes on along the minus strand of JAFGWS010000135.1, from coordinate 2,776 downwards.
TCGTTATATTCCACGTGCGGTACGCTTCTGTAGCTGACCTTCAGCCGCGTTCGGTCCACCTCCGGATTCCAGATATACTGGGTTTCGCCACGGAAGCAGGATTTGAGCTTATCCTGAAGTTCGTGTTTACGCTGGGTCAGTTCCTGCTCCTTCTTTTGAAGGTGCGTGTATTCCCGCAGCGTGTCTTCAATCTCCTGAGTCAACTTGGGCATAATCGTTCCTCCTTACAGTCCAAATCGCTGAAATTCCTCCATGGCGTAGCGGTCGGTGCAGCCGGCCACATAGTCGCAGACGGTGCGCCAGAGGCCCTCTTCTTCGATTCGTTCGCGCGCTTTTCGGCCCATGGTTTCCGGGTGTTCGATGTAGTGTAGGAACAGGTTGCGCATCATGGCCACCGACTCCTGCGTGGCCTCGGCGACTTCCTGATGGAAATAGAGGTTTTCAAACATGAACGCGGAAAACTCGGCGAGCACCTGTTTCATCTCTCTGCTGAAATCGACGATTCGCCGGGGGGCGCGCATCACATCGCTCACACATTTCGGATTTACCTCCTCCAGCGCGGCGCGGGCGTGCTGAATAACGTCGGCCACCTGCAGGCGCAGCATACGGCGGATGGTGGTGCGTACGAACTGATATTCCGAGAGGGTCGGATAGTCCGCGCGGGCAGCGGCGGCGGCGCGCCGCCAAAACTCGGTTTTTTCGAGCTGCGCCAGCGTTACGATCCCGGCTTCGAGGCCATCGTCTACATCGTGCGCATGGTACGTCATGTCATCGGCAATGTCGGCAATCTGTGCTTCGATGGATTGAAACGGGCCGATAGGATGACCTTCCAGCGATGCGCCTTCGACGAGTGCTTCGTGTTTTAGCAGGCCGGCGCGGACCTCCCAGCTGAGGTTGAGGCCGCGGAAGTCAGGATAAGGCGATTCGATGACCTCGACCGAGCGCAGGCTCTGCAGGTTATGGTCGAACCCGCCGTGATCCTGCATTAATTCGTTCAGTGCTTTTTCGCCCATGTGGCCGAAGGGGCTGTGGCCGATGTCGTGCGCCAGACAGATGCATTCGGTCAGATCTTCATTGGTTTGAAGAATGCGGGCAAGTGTTCGACCGACGGCCGACATTTCCATCGTATGGGTCAGGCGCGTGCGATAGTGGTCGGCCGTGCCGTTCACAAAAACCTGTGTTTTATACTCCAGTCGACGGAAACAGCGGCTGTGGAGAATGCGATCGCGGTCGCGTGCAAAACAGGAGCGCATGGGGTGAGGCGGTTCGGGATGTTTACGTCCAAAACTATCGCGGTCGCTTTCGGCGTAAGCCGAGAGGGTGAGATTTTCCCCACTTGTTGTGTCTTTTCTGAATTCGGATTCGTCTAGTATATTATTTTTCATCGATGCGTTCTATGTGTGTCTTGGTTAAGCTTGGAGTTCATGTGTTTTTTTCGGGGTTGTCAATTCATTATCGCGGGAGAGTTAAATGCCCGCAATCTTTCTTTTCTATGAGTGGCCCCCTATTTTGGAATCGGGCATTGAGAGTGAAACCCGAGCTTGCTTCTTTTTGCTCCTCCTGTGTATCCTTTGTGACATGAAAAGCATCGATACAATGCGGCGCTCATTTACCGCCTCCACCAAGCGGGGGCTGCCGCCGGGCTCTATGGTCTATACCGGTCCCCGAAGGGACGAACCCCAGCGTATCACCCTGATCGACTACGATGCGGAAACCGTTTCGGAAAAGGCCGGCATCCAGTTTGAGGAGTGCTGCGGATGCAGAGATTCGCAGACGGTTTCCTGGATCAACATCGATGGTTTAGGCGATACAGCGGTCATCGAAAAGGCCGGCGAAACCTTCGGGATCCACCCGCTGGTCCTTGAGGATATCCTTCATACCACGCAGCGCCCCAAGCTGGAGGACCATGGCGACTTCCTGTTTCTGGTGGTCCGTATGCTTTACTATGTTCCTGAAAGCCAGGAGGTGCATTCGGAGCAGTTGAGTTTTATCCTGACCGAAAGCACGCTGCTGACCTTCCAGGAGTTGGCCGGCGATGTCTTCGACGGCGCCCGGGAACGTATTCGGAACAACCATGGCCGCGTCCGCAAAATGGGCGCAGACTATTTGATGTATGTTTTGATGGACGCCATCGTCGACAACTATTTCCTGATCATGGAAACCATCGGGGAACGGATCGAATCATTCGAGCAAGCGATGTTGGAGCGCCCTGACGTGGAACTGCTGAACGAACTCTACCGCATGAAGCGTGAGCTGCTCTACATCCGCAAGGCGGTCTGGCCCCTGCGCGAGGCGGTCGGTGTGCTGGAGCGCGGGGAATCGACATTGATCAAGCAAAAGACGGCGGCCTATATCCGCGACCTGTACGACCACACGATCCAGGTGATCGACACCGTGGAAACCTTCCGCGACATGCTCGGCGGCGTGCAGGATCTCTATCTTTCGAGCATGGGCCACAAGACCAACCAGGTCATGCAGGTGCTGACGATCATCGCGACCATCTTCATTCCGCTTACCTTTGTCGCGGGCATCTACGGCATGAACTTCGACAACATGCCCGAGCTGCACTGGCCATACGGCTATCCCGCAATTTGGGGCGTCATGATCCTCCTCGCCGGGGGAATGGTGCTCTACTTCCGCCGCAAGCGCTGGTTTTAGCCCGTCTTTCGCTATTCGCGGGCAAAAACACCTTTTTTCGAGGGGTTGACCTTCATTTCACCCTTTGTTTCCAAGGGGTCACTCATAAGAAGTTGGGTCAAGTGAAAATAATAATATT
>JAFGWS010000134.1 GCA_016937035.1 Pontiellaceae bacterium | reverse complement strand
CCGCTTCTACGACGGCAATGTTTCCGGTTGGGACGAAATCCGCGATTATAAGATCGAAGTGCGCAATACGCGTCCGGTGCCGGTCAAAGTGGAAATCAAACGCAGCTTCAATAATGCCTACTGGGAACTGGAAAAGGCGGGCGATTTCGGCACCTATGAAAAGGACGATCTCGACACCGTCAAATTCACCATCGAACTCCCGCCGGAGTCAAAAAAGACCTTCACCTATCAGGTCACGACGCACCACGGCGACAACCAAAACTAAAACCAACTTTCAAATGGAGAAAATCATGAAATATCTAACTACCATCATCGCAATCGCAGCACTGGCCGCCAGCGCGCAGGCCCGCCTTAAAGTGGTCGCCCTTCCGGAAAGGGCCGACACCGACATTCGTCTCGACAACCCCAGCGCCACCCTGATTGAAGAGGAACGCGTACTGACCCTGCAGCAGGGCCTCAACAGCGTCGACTTTTCATGGAACGGCGTGAACATCGATGCCGACTCCATTCGGCTTCAGGTGCTCGACAACCCGGACGACGTCAAGCTGCTCAACGTCAGCTATCCGCCGAACGAACAGGCGCTGGTCTGGGCAATCAGCAGTGAGGAAGCGGTTCAGGAAACCGTGCGCATCTCTTATCTGCTCTACAACATCGACCGCCTCGTGACCTATAAAATGGTAGCCGATAAGGAGGAAACCCAAGTGGACCTGAAGAGCCATCTGATTCTGCGTAATTTCTCGGGCGAAGATTTCGACAATGCACGAGTGCTCCTCGACTACGGCGAAGCCTTCGAGCGCGGAATCCTGCACGAAGAAACCAAGCAGTTGCTCTTCCTCGATCCCGGCAGCGTATCGATCGAAAAAACCTGGACCTTCGATGCCGACCTGCTGCCGTGGGATCCGGAAGAGGTCAGCGGAAACGTCGGCATTCCGGTCTCTTACGTGATCAAAAACACCAAGGAAAACGGATTGGGCGAATTTGCGCTGAACGGCGGGAAAGCACGCGTCTTCCAAGACGACGGTCACGGCGGAACAATTATGCTGGGCGAGGATAATTCCGCTCTCGTTCCGGTCGGCGAGGAGATGAAAGTGTACATCGGCGACAGCCGCGATATCACCGTCACCCAGAAAAAGATGACCGATGAGCGGATCAATATTCGCCGGAACAACAGTAACCGTATTGTTCTCTACGACACCGACGAGCTGATTACCGCCGAAATCGAAAACTTCAAAGATTCGCCCGCGAAGCTTACCCTCATCCAGCACATTCAAGGTCAATGGGACATGAAAGAGTGCAACATGGAATATGAGCTGGAAGATGCCTATACGCTGAAGTTTGAGATCGAACTCCCCGCCAACAGCAAAAAAGAGTTCAAGATGCATTACAACCGCCGCAACATCCGCAACTAATCGCGGCACTAAGGATCAAAGGGCAGAACTTTTGAGTTCTGCCCTTTTTTATTTCAGAGGCTCGGAGTAATTTTCATCGATCTTTCAGCGGGATTGCCGCGCGGATTCTGCTACATTCTACCGGATGCAAAGCAAACCCGTCATTCAGTTACTGCCCGATCAGGTGATCAATAAGATTGCGGCCGGCGAGGTGGTGGAGCGCCCCGCCTCGGTCATGAAGGAGTTATTTGAAAATGCGATCGACGCCGGGGCCACGCAGGTGGATGTGGAAGCCATTCACGGCGGAAGACAACTGATTACTGTGACCGATAACGGCTGCGGCATGTCGCGCGATCAGGCGCTGCTGAGTATCGAACGTCACGCCACCAGCAAAATCCGCTCAGAGGCCGATATTGAAAATATTCATACGCTCGGCTTTCGCGGCGAGGCGCTCTCGGCCATCTCTTCGGTGTCGCGCTTTGCGCTGATCACCCGACCGGAAGAGCAACTGGCCGGAACGGAAATTCAGATTGCCGGAGGGAAAATGCTCAGCGTGGAGGATATCGGCTGCCCGGTCGGCACGCGCATCGAAATCCGCAATCTGTTTTTTAATGTCCCCGCGCGGCGTAAGTTTCTTCGGGCGGAGCAGACCGAGCTCTCACATATCCGTCAGCTCTTTCTGGTGCATGCGCTGGCGCATCCTTCAATCGGCATGAGCCTGAAGGTGGATGAGCGGATGGCCTATAATCTCCCGAAAGCCGGGAGCATGGAGGACCGTGTGTCGGAACTCTACGGCCGCAGCTTCTTTGAACAGCTCCTGCCGATTGATCATACGGAGGGCGACTACACGATCCGCGGATTGGCGGGATTGCCGCAGACCGGGCGCAAAGATCGGCAGGATCAATATCTTTTTGTCAACGGGCGCCCCGCCTCCGCGCCGGTGGTTTATCACGCACTAAACGAGGCGTATCATCCGCTCATCGCCAAAGGACGTTACCCGGCGGTCTTTCTCTTTATTGAAATGGATCCGACGCTGGTGGATGTCAATGTGCACCCCACCAAAAAAGAGGTTCGCTTCCGGGAGCCGAATGCGCTGCGCGATGCCATTGTTGCCGCGCTCGGCAAAGCCTTTTCCCCTCAGCAGGCGTTGGCGGAGGAACCGCTGATGGCGCGTTCCGATCATGAGCCCATCGTCCTGCCTCTTCCGAAACCGATCCGTCCGCGCTTTGAAACCCAGAAACAGATGGACGAACTGCTCGTCCGCCCGAATGTCGTGGAATCACACCTTTCGAAAAGAGAATCCTGTGCGCCGACGCCGCCCGTTGCAAGAGGAGAAGTTTCAGATCCTGTGCCGCAGGCCGCACCGAAACCTTCACCGAAAAGCCCGTGGGGATGGTGTCGTATCGTCGGACAGATCGGTGGAAACTATGTGGTGCTGGAGACCGAGGACGGCTATGTTTTGATGGAGCCGCGCGCTGCGCACGAACGAGTCCTTTTTGAGCGCTTTATCCGCGCCGCCCGAAAAAACGCCGTGCAGAAGCAGGGGCTGCTCGCCCCGGAAACCATTGATTTACTGCCGTCCGATGCGCTCGCCGTTCGTCAGCATCTTGATCTGCTGCAGGAGCTGGGTTTCGGCGTTTCGGAGTTCGGCGGCGACACCTTCATTGTCGATGCGCTGCCGGTCTATGTGCAGGAAGGGCCGATTGAATCGCTGCTGGTGGAAATTGCGCGCGAGCTGGAGAAGGCCGGGAAACAGCGCGGAGAGCGGGAATTGATGCGTGAACGTATTGCGCAGGCGGCCTGTCAGACGGCGGTGCGGACGAAGGATCAGCTCTCCGAAAAAGAGATTGAAAAACTGGTTTCCGACCTGGCTCAGACCGAAATGCCCTACACCTCTCCGCGTGGAAGACCGACGCTGATTTATACCAGCTTTACCGAACTCGACCGCAAATTCAGCCGAAACCCGCCCAGCTGAACGCCGTAGCGACCCCGCGATCGGTGACGTCTGGAGAACATGGACCGTACGGTTTCAGGAGCGCATAAATTTGCGTATAAGAGAAGGAACCCGGTAGGTCGAAGACCTTTCTTTCACCAGTTCAGAAAAGTGCGCACGCGCTTTTTCGTAACGCTCGTTTTCATCATTCGAAGCGGTTGACCGGTTTCCCGCCTTAAGCTTTTTAAACGGCTCTTCCGCCAGTTTGAGGGTATTCTGCATAGAGCGGACAATATCCTCCGCGCGGCGCTGGTATTCCTCCGCCTGCAGGCCGGCCGAAGCTTGATTCACGCCGAGGAAGCTGAATGAAGAACCCTGAGAATTTTCGACCATTTTTCTCAGGTTAATCATCGAAAGCACGGCTTTCACGTTTCCCGCCAGCAGATTAATGAACAGACTGAATTGTTCGTCGTGCTCATTCTTTGCGGAATTACGGATGGAAAATCGGGCATGCTGGCGGGCCGTCCTCAGCATAAAGAGGATTTCCTCGTACCGCTCATTCTTCAGACCGCACTCCAGCCCGTGCAGCTCGTTCGAAATCAGCTCTGCGGCTTTTTCAAAATAGACATCGCGCCGGGCCAGATGGACCGGGCGGTTCTGCTCAAAATGGTTGATCGGATTCACACTTAAAACATAACAGCTTCGTCAATCGGTTCGAGCTTTTTACGTCACAGAATTCTGCCTGGGAAAACGGCACCCCGGTCTACCTCTTGTTTTTGTATCGGTCGTGCCAAAGATGTCTAAACCACATACGCCCTGTGGAAATGATAACCAATATGCCCGAAAGCGCTACGCAAAACGCCAAAATCAGTTTTGAGGTCTCCTTAAAATCAATCATCGTCGGATCCTGGTCGGCGTATAGATACACCCCTACACCGAACAGAGAAACAACAACTGCTCCGAACAACGGTCCCATACTGGGGCGCATCTTAAACATAGGTACTGTACCGCGTCTCATGACTTTCCTTTTCAAAAAGCGAGATGATACAATAATTGAACACTCAGATTAAGCTAAATCGCACATGTTCCTCTGAGTTCACTCTCTCGTGGCCTGCATATGGAATAAAGCCTACAGACAACTCCGCACAGATCATTTCGGTTCACGGGTTTAGACAAATACTCATCCATCCCCTGCTCTAAAATCTTTTCGCGATCTCCCTTCATGGCATGTGCTGTGAGCGCAACAATCGGGATACGAAACCCGTCCTGTTTTTCGCGCTCACGTATTTTTTTTGTGGCACACAGTCCGTCCATCACCGGCATTTGAATGTCCATCAAGACGATGTCATAGTCTGGGCGCACCGCGCCGGGAGCATCAAACCCAAGCTTTTCAAGGCCCTCCTGCCCATTATTGGCAATATCCACTGTGCAGCCCATCTTCAGGAGTATTTTTTCAGCGACCTTTTGATTCAGCCGATTGTCCTCCACCAGCAGCACTCGACAGCCGGAAGCATCTTTATTCAGCACAGACTCAGTCGGCTTGACCGGAGTTTCTTCGGGTTCAACATCGGCAAAGGGAACCGGAATCTGAAAACTGAAGATCGATCCTTTTCCCTCTTCACTTTCCAACAACAGCTCTCCGCCCATGAGTTCAATCAACCCCTTGGAAATTGAAAGTCCGAGTCCCGTACCGCCGTATTCGCGAGTGTGCGATCCATCCGCCTGCGTGAACTCCTTGAAGATGTGATTGCGCGCTTCCTCCGAAATCCCGATTCCGGTGTCTGCCACCCGCACTCCAAGAATGCATTTACTCGAATCGACCTTCCGACTGGACACGCTCACCTCCACATGGCCTTCGTGTGTAAACTTCAGCGCATTAGCAACCAGATTGATCAGGACCTGGCGGATGCTCCCTTCATCGCCCTGAACCGGCGGAAGAATCTCCGGCGTTTTAAACCTCAGTTCCAGCCCCTTCTCTTTGGCAACCGGCTGGAAGAACGCTTCCACATCGCCGAACATCTTCGCCAGATCGATCGACGCAGTGTTCAGCGGAAACCGCCCCATCTCAATCCGCGAAAGATCCAGAATACTGTTGATAATTTCCAATACCGCATCGGCAGAAGTGGCGATCGTCGAAACATAATCCTCCTGCTCCGCGGAGAGGTCGGTATATCTCAAAAGCTGGGCAATCCCCATCACTCCGTTCATCGGCGTACGGATTTCATGACTCATGTTGGCCAGAAACTCGCTCTTGGCCACATTCGCCTTTTCAGCGGCCTCCTTGGCGAGCGTCAACTGCTGCGTCAACTCTTCTTCGTTTTTATGCCGCCGTTCCAGCTCGCCCGCCATTTCATTCACTCCGCAAGCCAGTTCGCCGAGCTCATCGTTCGATCCTATCCGTTTCACCCGCACGTCAAAGCGCCCTTCTTTGATTCCCCGCAGGCAACGGAGCACCGCATTAAAACGCGGCATTGAAAGCGCATGCACCATGGTGGATCCCACCAGGGTAATCAGCAGCGTACTCACAAAAAATCCGACGAGAAATATGAAGGCATTCCGCCGCTTTTTCTCTTCCGCATTCCCGGTTCCCATTTTCATATGGAGTCGGCCGAGCGGCTGTTCTCTGGAATAGAGCGGAGTGTTTACCAGGAAATAGGTCTTCCCGTTTTCCCGCAGTCGTTCAACGATGGTCCCGGACTCCAGAACCATCCGCCCGCTCGTCGGAACATTTTTGAAAGGATGCCCCAGCAACCGCCCTTCCGACGCCGGGTCGGTGCTGAAAGAAACGGTACCGTCCATCTTGCAGACGGCCGCCGCCTGCACCTCTTCTCCAACCAAATCAGACAGCGTTTCTGCATCGCGGACCGATAGATAGGAAACTGCCTGCTGGTTCATCAGCCGCCCGGGAATCTGCGCCTTTACATAAAGGCTTTCATCGATCTCTCGACTGAACCTGAACGCATAATAAAACTCCATCCCCGCTATCAAAACGGCAGCAATCAGAAAAATACCCAGCCCGATTTTAAACGCCATCGAGCGGTGCAGCTTTATCGAATGTTGACCCGACATCAGTGAACCTCCTTATCCAGATAGGGTTCTCCCGTTAACTCGGCTATAATTTTTTCCATGGACGACCAGTTAACTCCATCATCCAATTCCGTCTGGAACATCAGCGGATCTGAAACCTCAGGAAAGCCGGACTCTTCCAAGCACCGCTGGTATTTCGCAAAACCATCATTCCCGTAATAGGGATCATACAGATTGCCCACCAGTCCACTGGGACATTTGGTTCGACGCACCCACTCCTCCGCAATTTCCGGGCGGCTCCAGTACTTCATCAACTCGATGCCCTCATCCTGCCCCGGAGAACCCTTCAAAACCGCCCAGGTGGTAATATATCCGCCGACAACCTCATCAACGCCGTCACGGAACCTCGGCATCTGAGCCAGATGCAGTTTTTTCAGCCCCTCCGGATCAACTTGCTCGAACACCGTATAACTCCATGTCGCATCACAAAAAAACAGAGCCTCCTCATGGATCAGCGACTGCGCAATTTGCGCCAGATCCGCACGCACGAGTACGCTGCCCGATGGAAACCGCTCTTTTAATGCCTCAAAAACAACAAGGGTCCGCGCCAGTGCATCAGCTTCGCCGACCGGCGCTGCCGCATCTTTCCGGGCCGAGCGCAGCAGACTCACAAAAAGGCGCCGCAAAGCGCCCGCTCCACCATAGTCCAGGAGGAAAGCGACCGGCTGCTCCGCGTGGAGATTATAGGCCCGAACCTGATCCGCATAATCCAACAGATCCTCCGGCGTCATGCCTTCCTCTTTGACCTCAATGCCTATTTTCTCAGCCAGCTCCCGATTATACCAGATCGCATAATAAAAGCCTTCAATGTACGGCCCCGGCATCACCCCGGCGGTATATTGATGCGCCGTCGGACCCTGCATCAAAGATTCTTTATGCCGTCCGGCCACCGCCTCAATCCCGGAAAAATCGACCAGATACTTTTCGCCCCAGTTCCAATCCCCCAGTTCTTTCGCAACACTGCGATAGACCAGCGGATCAAACCAGATCACATCCCAATCCCATCGGTTTTCCCGAATCATATCGGCAATGTATCTCCCCATTTCCGTTTGACTCCTGATCGGAAGAACATCAGCAGCAAATTTAAACGAAACGTCAATTTCGGGGTGCGTAAATGCAAACTCCTCCAACACCTGACGGACCAATTCCTCTCGACGACCCTCGCCCTTCCAATGCCCCATCCAGCGCAAAGAACGCGTTTCAACCGCAGACTCCGCCGGCACAGCGGACTTCGCCCTCGGCACCGGCTCGCGCGAGCACGCCGCAGCAAGCAGCGTGCACACGACAGAAAACACGATTCGAGCTGGTGGTTTCGTCTTCATAGAATCTCAAGTTTCCGGGCGAACAGCAGATCCACATTCGGATTTTCCGTGTATTTCATACAGCGCACTGGTACAAAAGACGCCCGATGAAAACCCAAGTCCCCCAACCCGATTATTGGAGATATGAACTCCCCGACGGCTTTGAGGCTCTTGCAGGAAAAACGGACACCGACAACGACCTGCTCAGCCTGCGCATCGCGGCCCCGAACGACCTCTGGTTTCATGTACATGCCCTCCCGGGCAGTCACGTCATCCTTCGGCATCCGGACGGGGAAAAACCGGACAGCGCAACGATCCGAATTGCCGCAGGCATTGCCGCCTGGCACTCCAAAGCCCGAAACGCCGGCTCGGTCCCGGTGGTGTATACCGAAGCCAAACACGTCGGAAAACCACGCGGCGCAAAACCCGGAAGCGTAACCATTAGGCGCGAAAAAACGCTTAAGGTGCGTCCCTCTCTTCCGTAACT
>JAFGWS010000133.1 GCA_016937035.1 Pontiellaceae bacterium | reverse complement strand
GGCAGCGCATATTGCGTATGCCTTCTCCGACGTGGCAGCGATCTATCCGATTACGCCGTCCTCCAATATGGGCGAATATTCGGAAGAGTGGGCCTGCCAGGGAAAGAAAAATCTTTTCGGCGCAACGGTTAACGTAGTCGAAATGCAGTCCGAAGCCGGTGCCGCCGGTGCGGTTCACGGTTCGTTGAGCGCCGGTGCACTGACCACCACTTTCACGGCCTCGCAGGGTCTTCTTCTGATGATCCCCAATATGTATAAGATTGCCGGCGAAATGCTGCCGACCGTTTTCCACGTGTCCGCCCGTTCGCTGGCTGCTCAGTCGCTCTCCATTTTCGGTGACCACTCCGACGTCATGTCTGTGCGTAACACCGGTTGGGCAATGACCTGCGCCAGCTCGATTCAGGAAACGATGGATATGGCGACGATCGCTCATCTTTCCACGCTGAAAGCTCAGGTTCCGTTCCTGAACTTCTTCGATGGCTTCCGTACTTCGCATGAAATCCAGAAGGTGGAAGAAATCTCCTACGACGACCTGCAGGATCTGGTTGAACCGGAATACATTGAACGTTTCCGTGCCCGTGCGCTGAAGCCGGAAGCTCCTTACCTGAAGGTTGCTGCTCAGAACCCGGACGTTTACTTCCAAGGTCGTGAAACATCCAACAAATACTATGATGCGATTCCTGAAATCGTTCAGGAATACATGGATGCCTTTGCAGCCAAGTTCGGCCGCAAGTACAACCTGTTCGACTATGTCGGAGCGGCTGATGCTGAAAAGGTGATCATTGCCATGGGTTCTGCCTGTGACACGATCGAATCGACGGTTAAAAAGCTGAACGCTCAAGGCGAAAAACTCGGTCTTGTTAAGGTTCGTCTGTACCGTCCGTTCTCTGCAAAAGCTTTCGCCGGCTGCATTCCGGAAACCGCGAAGAAGATCATCGTTCTCGACCGCACCAAAGAGCCGGGTAATCTCGGTGAGCCGCTTTACCTCGACGTTGTTGCTGCGCTCGAAGGCAAAGGCTGCAAGATCATCGGCGGTCGTTACGGTCTCTCCTCCAAGGAATTCACTCCGGCCATGGTTAAAGCATGTTACGACCACATCGATAACGGCGCATGGCACGGCTTTACGGTCGGTATTGAAGATGATGTAACCAACCTCTCCATTCCGGTTGGTGCAAACATTAATATTATGCCGGACGATGTTGTTTCCTGCATGTTCTGGGGTCTCGGTGCTGACGGCACGGTCGGCGCGAACAAGAACTCCATTAAGATCATCGGCGGCGCGACTGAAAAGTATGCACAGGCATACTTCGCATACGACTCCAAGAAGTCCGGCGGCGTAACCGTTTCTCATCTGCGTTTCGGCGACAGCAAAGTGAACTACCCGTTCCTCGTGACGGATGCGGACTTTGTTGCGTGTCACAATCCGGCCTACATCGGTCGTTACGACATGCTCGGACCGCTGAAAGAAGGCGGTGTGTTCCTGCTGAACTCTGAAATCCCGACGGACGAAGTGTTCTCTCACCTCACGAAGGAAGAGCAGCAGATCATCATCGATCGCAAAATTAAGTTCTACAACGTGAATGCGCTGAAGATTGCGATGGAAGTCGGCCTCGGCGGACGTATTAACACCGTCATGCAGACGGCCTTCTTCAAGCTTTCCGGTATTCTTGACGCCGACAAAGCAATTGCCCTGATTAAGGCGGCTGCGAAGAAATCCTTTGAACGTAAAGGGATGGATATCGTTGAAATGAACTGGAAGGCGATTGACGCTTCCGTTGCAGCGATCGAAGAAGTTCCGGTTCCGGACAGCGTCGGCAAGGCGTATGTTCCGGCGGAACTGCTTCCGGCGGATGCGTCCGACTTCGCGAAAAACGTAATTCTGCCGTCCATGCTCCAGAAGGGCGACGACGTTCCGGTTTCCAAGATGACATTCGATGGTTCGCTGCCGACCGCAACCACCAAGCTTGAAAAACGCGGTGTTGCTCCGCGCGTTCCTGAATGGATCTCCGATAACTGCATTCAGTGTAACCAGTGTGTAATGGCCTGCCCGCACGCGGTAATCCGTGCGAAGCAGATTGAACCTGCAAGTCTGGCCGACGCACCGGAAACCTTCAAGACGGTTAAGTCCAAGACCAAGAACGAAAAGGATCTGGAATACAAGATTCAGGTATACATTGAAGACTGCACCGGCTGCGGTGTTTGTGTGGAAACCTGCCCGGCCAAGACCAAAGCGCTTGAGTTCAAGACCCTCGAAGAAGAGCGCGAAGCGGGTGAAGTTGAAAACACCACCTTCTTTGATGCGCTGCCGAACAACATCCTCGACGGGGCTGCTGAAACCACCGTTAAGGGTCTGCAGTTCAAGCAGCCGCTGTTTGAATTCTCCGGCGCCTGCGCAGGCTGCGGTGAAACGCCGTATGTGAAACTCGTTACGCAGGTTTGCGGCGAACACATGATGGTTGCCAATGCAACGGGTTGTTCCTCCATTTATGGCGGCACCTTCCCGACTGTCCCGTACTGCAAGTCTGAAGACGGACGCGGTCCGGCATGGGCAAACTCGCTCTTCGAAGACAATGCGGAATACGGTCTGGGCTTCCGTCTGGCGGTTGACAACAATCGTGCGCTGCTGCGTCAGAACGTGGCCAAGCTGCTCGAAATGGGGGTTAATGCCGACCTTACGGCTGCCCTCGAAAAAGCGGTTGAAATCTGCGGCGTAAACGTTCGTACTGACGAAGCGGTTGCGGCTCAGAATGCCGTTAAGTTCCTGCTCCCGGCCGCACTGGCCGAAGCTTCCGCTGAAGCGGCTCCGGTTGTCCGCAAGGTCATCGAGCTGCAGGACTACTTTGTGGACAAAGCCGTCTGGATCTTCGGTGGTGACGGCTGGGCCTACGACATCGGTTACGGCGGACTCGACCACGTCGTGGCTTCCGGCAAGAACGTGAACATCCTGGTTCTCGACACGGAAGTCTACTCGAACACCGGCGGCCAGGCTTCCAAGTCGACTCCGATCGGCGCGGTGGCCAAGTTTGCGACCAATGGTATGCGCGCCGGTAAGAAGAACCTCGGCTTCATGTGCATGAGCTACGGCAATGTATACGTTGCCCAGATCTCCATGGGTGCAAACCGTATGCAGGCGCAGAAAGCCATTCAGGAAGCCGTTGCTTATAATGGCCCGTCCATCATCATCGCCTACGCTCCCTGTATTGCGCACGGCATTAATATGATGAAGACGCAGACCATTGCCAAGGAAGCTGTGGAGTGCGGTTACTGGCCGCTGTACCGCTTCAATCCGGCTGCTGAAACCAAGTTTACTTGGGAAGCCAAGGAGCCGACCGGAAACTTCCAGGAGTTCATTCGTGCAGAACGTCGTTACACGATACTCCTGAAAACGGCTCCGGCCGAAGCCGAAGAGTTGTTCAAGCGCTGCGAGGAAGACAGCAAGAAACGCTGGGAATTCATGAAGGCCGTCGGCCCGCTCATGTAATTCAGCCCGCGCTTATGCACAAAAAAGCCCGTCGTTCCGGCGGGCTTTTTTGTGTCAGCTCGGCGCTACAACCCGACCCGCCCGCGCCAGGGGATAAATGCGGGCACCCGTTCCCGGTAGCGTCGGTACGCCTCGCCAAAGTGCCGCTCCATGAAGCGTTCCTCCCTGCGGGTGAAGAGAGGCAGTACAGCCAGCATCAGCAACCAGACCGCAACCAGCCAGAGATCGTTGCCCCAGACGGCCGCCAGACCGGGCAGCGCAAAGATATCCGCCGCATAGAGCGGATGGCGCACAAACGCGAACGGGCCCGTGGTGATGAGCGTTTTTCCCACCCCGTACCGCAGATGTGCGCGGATGAAGCCGATGTTGGCTGTCAGGAAGACCGACCCCAGCAGAAGGGTCAGCAGCACCTGTGCCGCCGGTCCGAGACCCAGGGGAAGAGGCAGCGCCCTTCGGGCCAGAAACGCCGCAACCTCCAGCAGGACCAGCAGGCCGAGCAGGAACGGGCCGAGACAAAAGGTACGCTTGAGCGCGGTGAAAAAAGATTCATTTATGCAACGTTCCTCTTCTGTTCGGTTAATTGTGTTTCCGTTATAAATGGGGTTACTGTTTGGTTTTAGCGATTTAATTACAAAGAAAAAGGCGAGAAGGAGTAATGTGATGATGATATAGATCATCGCGTTCGTTTGCTCAGGCAAAAAGCGATTCAGTCGAACGATGTAGAATGTTTTAGACGGCACTTTTTTCTCGAAGTCGTAATTGGTGAAAATTAGACAATTACGTTGTTTGTTTACTGTTCTCTTCGGCACGGTGAACATCGTTTGAATCACTCCGTTCGTGAGGCTGAACTCTAACTTACGTGTAGATGATATCGATACGGAGTTGTCCGTTTCATCGAATGTACCAAGAGACAGACTCGGAGCCGTTGAAAATTTTGCGGTCTTCTCTTCAATTTCCACCTGGAACTTTATTTTGCCGTTGCTGATTCGTGTTGTTTTGATTTCAAAATAGAATCCCTCTGCTTCCGGTTCCGCAGGTGAAATTTCTATTGTATTGCTCAGCGCGTATAGTGAAGTAGACGTGGATAGAGTCAGTGTTGCAATAATTACAGAAAGAAGATGGTTTCTTATTTGTTTCATAGGTGGTTCACAGTGAATGATGAGCGACTCTCGTAATTTTCGGTTAAATTCAACAATTATTCATAGTGCATATGGATAGGACTTGTTTCAATCCTTTTGAATCAAAGTTTTTCTGTGTGGATATCCAAGTTTTGATGAATAAACATTAGTCGATAACGAATCTCCGCCTCGGTAAATCCGACCATTTTTCAAGAGGCTCTCGATTTCATGGTGTTTTGAATTCGCGCCGGGCGGGGGAATCCTGTAGTGGTTTCCGGCTAAATACACGGAGTCATAATGAATAACTTTGAACTGGTACGTACGGAGCAGATTGAGGAATTAAATACGCTGGCGAAGATTTATCGGCATATTCCGACAGGCGCAGAAATTCTTTCGATGGAGAATGATGACGAGAATAAGTGCTTCGGCATTGCCTTTCGTACGCCGCCGTCGGATTCAACGGGCGTTGCGCATATTCTGGAGCACACCGTGCTGTGCGGCTCGCGTAAGTATCCGGTGAAGGATCCGTTTGTTCAACTGCTGAAGGGTTCGCTCCAGACCTTTTTGAACGCATTTACCTATCCGGATAAGACGTGCTATCCGGTGGCGAGCCAGAATCTGAAGGATTTTCATAATTTGGTGGATGTTTATCTCGATGCCGTTTTTCATCCGCGTATCACGCCGGACTTTTTTATGCAGGAGGGATGGCACTACGAACTGGAAAACGCGGACGATGAGCTGAAGATCAAGGGCGTGGTGTATAACGAGATGAAGGGCGTTTATTCGTCGCCCGATTCGCTGCTGGCAGAGACGGCGCAGCAGTCGCTCTTTCCCGACACGACGTATGGTTTGGATTCGGGCGGCAATCCGGTGCACATTCCGGAGCTGACGTATGAACAGTTTAAGGCGTTTCACGAGTCGTTTTATCACCCGTCGAACGCGCGCATCTTTTTCTATGGCGATGATCCGGTGGAGCAGCGGTTTGAGCTGCTGGAGGAATATCTGAAGGAATATGAGCGGATTGATCCCGGCTCAGAGATTGCGGAACAGGCCCGGCTGGCGGAGCCGGTTCGGGTGGAAAAACCGTATGCGGTTTCGGAGGATGATGAAGCGCCCAAGCCGATGTTCTGCGTAAACTGGCTGCTCTCATCGCCGACGAATGCCGAGACGGTTTTTGCGCTGGAGCTGCTGGATCATATTCTGTTGGGAACGCCGGCATCGCCGCTGCGTAAAACGTTGATTGAATCCGGGCTGGGGGAGGATATTACCGGCGGCGGGCTGGAAACGCATATGTTGCAGATGGCCTATTCGATCGGCCTCAAGGGCGTTGAAGCCGAGGATCTGGAAGCGGCGGAACAGCTGATCTTCCGTACGATCGAAAAACTCGCCGATGAGGGGATCGCACGGGAGGATATCGACGGCGCGCTTAATACGTTTGAGTTTGATCTGCGGGAAAATAACAGCGGCGGTTTCCCGCGCGGATTGTCGCTGATGCTTAAGGCGCTCAATGCCTGGAATTATGGCGCGGATCCGCTGGAACTGATTGCGTTTGAAAAACCGCTTCAGGCGATCAAATCACTGGCGGTTCGTCCGGGCTTCTTTGAATCGCTCCTGCGCCGACACTTTATTGAAAACACGCACCGTTCGACGGTTGTTCTGAATCCGGACACGCAGGTGGCTCAGCAGAAGGAGCAGGAGGAGACAGAGCGGCTGAAGGCGGTCAAGGCGCAACTGAATCCGGAGCAGCTGGAGCAGGTGGTTGAAAACACCCGCCGATTGCTGGAGCTGCAGGCCGCGCCGGATTCTCCGGAATCGTTGGCGACCATTCCGCTGCTGCAGCGCGATGATCTGGAGCGCAGCATCCGTACGGTTGAACGCGACGAAAAATCGATGCAGGGCGCGGTGGTGCTCACACACGATCTCTTTACCAACGGAATTCTTTATCTCGATATCGGCCTCGATCTGCGCGGACTGGCGCAGGAGGATATTCCGTACGCCGCGCTGCTGGGCAGCGTTCTGCTGGAGATGGGTACACAGAAGGAAGATTATGTGGCGCTGTCGCAGCGCATCGCCACCAAAACCGGCGGCATTTACGGTGCGCCGTTCCTCTCCGCGCTCAAAGATTCGGAGCAGAGCGTGGCCCGCTTTTTCCTGCGCGGAAAGTGTATGGTTCCGCAGACCGATGAACTGCTGGATATTCTGAGCGACGTGCTCACTCAGCCTGATTTTAAAGACAAAGAGCGCTTCCGTCAGATCCTGCTCGAACATAAATCGGAACTGGAAACAGCGCTCATTCCGCGCGGTCACAGTGCTGTGATGACCCGACTGAAGGCCCGACAGCACGAGGCGCACTGGATTTCAGAACAATTGGGCGGCGTGGAGTCGCTCTTCTTTATCCGTCGGCTGGTGGAAGAAATGGAGCAGGATTGGCCGTCGGTTTGTGGACGGATGGAGCGCATCTGCAAGACCCTGGTGGATCGCAATAACCTGATTCTGAATCTGACCATCGATGCCGATTCGCAGTCCGCCGTTATGGCCTCCGTGGATCGTTTTCTTGAAACGTTTCCGTCCGGCAGCTCGGTCCGTCCCGCACCATGGAAGCCGGCGGAATTTCCGAAAAACGAGGCGCTGACGGCTCCGACGCAGGTGAACTATGTCGGCTGCGCGGCTAATCTCTTTGATATCGGTTACGAGTTCCACGGCTCGGCGCTGGTGATTACGCGCTATCTCCAGACCGCGTGGCTCTGGGAAAAGATTCGCGTGCAGGGCGGGGCGTACGGTGGCATGTGCTCGTTCGATCAGCGTTCCGGTGCATTCGTGTTTGCTTCGTACCGCGATCCCAATCTGGAACAGTCGCTCGAAACCTATGCCGCAACGGGCAACTTCCTGAAAAATCTGCAGCTCAGCGAAGATGAGCTGACGCGCGCGCTTATCGGCGCGATCGGTCAGCTGGACGCACATCAGCTTCCCGACGCCAAGGGCTATTCCAGCTGCGTGCGTTATTTGCTCGGCTACACCGACGAAGAGCGCCAGCAACTGCGCGACGAAGTGCTCGCCACCACGCAGGCGCATTTTAATGCTTTCGGTGATGTACTGAATAATGCCTTCCGCGATGCCGACGTTTCCGTGCTCTGCTCGCCCGCGAAGGCCAAGGCCGCCGGATTAATCACGCGAACAAAGCTGTTGTAAATCTGTTTGTTGTGCTCCGCGATCGAGGATTACGGCTACATAAAACAGGGAGCCTCACATATACGGTTTAGAGGCTCGACGCTGTCTGCCGGATTGTTGTTTGCGTACCCGCCACGCTTCTTCGCTGGGACGGGAGTAGAAGCTGGAACAGCCCGCCTCTACAGCGCTTCCGTTTGTGTGGTGAGTTGGGCGGAAACGATACTTCTTTTTTCTCGGTTTCTTAAGCTGTTTTGATTCCCGAACCCCCAACATAATCAACCCTGCAATTGAAACGAGCAGCAGTGCAGTCAGTCCCGCTTTTTGCTCGTTGCTCGACGTTCCTTTCAGCTCGCCCGCAGCGTATCCCACGATAATTGCGAGCGAAAAAATCAAAACAATTCGTATTCCCCTCAACATATATATCCCCCCAATACAGTGAGATAAAAAAACTCCACCGGTTGTAATGCACGCTATTCTTTAGCAGGGGGATGTCAATGCATTTTGTTTTTCGAATATAAAGCTTACTAAATGTTAATGTTGAGTTCGCCGGTGCTGACATTTACGCTGACCGTATGGCCGTCCATCAGCTCGCCGGCGATCATGCGCCGTGAGATGGGGGTTTCCAGATGCTGCTGAATAAAGCGCTTCAGCGGCCTTGCGCCGTAAACAGGATCGTAACCCTCTTTCGCAATATATTCTTCTGCGGAACGGTCGATCTCAAATTGAATGCCCTGTCCGGCCAGACGGCGCTGAAGATCCTTCAGCAGCAGCTCTACCACCCCCGTAATTTCCTCCAGCGTCAGCGGCTTAAAGAGCACGGTTTCGTCCACGCGGTTAAGAAATTCGGGGCGGAAATTTGTGCGCAGAATTTTTATGACGTTTTCGCGCACGTCCTCGCTGATGTGTCCGCTCTGATCAATCCCTTCCAGCAGATACGAGGAGCCGATGTTGCTGGTCATAATAATGATCGTGTTTTTAAAGTTAACGGTCCGTCCGTGCGAATCGGTCAGCCGTCCGTCCTCGAGAATCTGCAGAAGCACGTTGAATACGTCCGGATGCGCCTTTTCAATTTCATCCAGCAGGACGACGGAATAGGGCTTGCGCCGTACGGCCTCCGTGAGCTGACCGCCCTCCTCAAAACCGACATAACCGGGAGGCGCACCGATCAGACGCGATACCGTGTGCTTCTCCATATATTCGCTCATGTCGATCCGCACCATATTGTTTTCTGAATCGAACAGTTCCCACGCCAGCGTACGCGCCAGTTCGGTCTTGCCGACGCCTGTCGGGCCGAGAAACAGGAATGATCCGATGGGGCGGTTCGGATTCTGTATGCCTGCGCGCGAGCGCAGTACGGCATCCGCCACGGCCTGAACGGCTTCGTCCTGACCGATCACGCGTTCGTGCAGAACCTGATCCAGCTTGAGCAGCTTTTCACGTTCGCCCTCCATTAGTTTGGTCAGTGGAATGCCCGCCCAGCGCGAAATGACTTCGGCAATTTCCTCTTCCGTCACCTCTTCGCGCAACAAGGATGCGGTATTCCGGTTCGACGCCTCGGCCTCGGCTTCCGCCAACTTGCGTTCAATTTCAGGAATCGTTCCGTGGCGCAGTTTGGCCACGCGCTCCAGATCATAATCGCGCTCCGCCTTTTCGGCCTCGTTACGAGCCAGCTCCAGCCCTTCACGCAGTTCGCGCACCCGTTCGATGCTGCTCTTTTCATCATCCCACTGCGCCTTCATCGCATCGGCCTCTGCGCGCAGATCCGCCAGTTCCTTCCGCAGATCGGTCAACCGGTCGAGACTCGCTTTATCCTTTTCCTTCTTCAGCGCGGTTTCTTCAATCTCCAGTCGCATTACCTTCCGCGTAATTTCGTCCAGCTCCGCCGGCATTGAATCGATCTCCGTACGAATCGTCGCGCACGCTTCGTCCATCAGGTCAATCGCCTTATCCGGGAGAAAACGATCCGAAATATAGCGGTCGGAAAGCACCGCCGCCGACACCAGTGCCGCATCCTGAATACGCACACCGTGGTGCACCTCGAAGCGCTCTTTGAGTCCGCGCAGGATGGAGATCGTGTCCTCTACACTCGGCACATCCACCGTGATCGGCTGGAAGCGTCGCTCCAGCGCGGAATCCTTTTCGATATATTTGCGATGCTCGTCCAGCGTCGTTGCGCCGATACAGTGCAGCTCGCCGCGCGCAAGCATCGGCTTGAGCATATTACCGGCGTCCGATGATCCCTCCGTCTTGCCGGCACCGACGATGGTGTGGAGCTCGTCGATAAAGAGAATAATGCGTCCCTCCGACGCTTTGATCTCCTGCAGCACCGCCTTGAGGCGCTCTTCAAATTCGCCTCGATATTTTGCGCCCGCCATCAGCGCCGTCATATCCAGCGCCCAGATCGACTTTTCCTTCAGTCCTTCCGGTACATCGCCGCGTACAATTCGCTGCGCCAATCCTTCCACAATCGCGGTCTTGCCCACGCCGGGTTCTCCGATCAGCACGGGATTATTCTTCGTCTTTCGGGAGAGAATGCGAATCACCGAGCGGATTTCCGCATCGCGGCCGATGACCGGATCCAGCTTCCCGGCGCGGGCGGTTTTGACTAAGTCTACGCCGTATTTTTCCAGCGCCTCATACTGTCCCTCGGGATTATCGGAGGTCACGCGCTGATTTCCGCGCACGGTCTTGAGCGCTTCAAGAAGCGCCTTGCGCTCCACGCCGTTTTCCTTGAGAAATCTGATTTCATCGGCAAATACCAGCAGCAGATGCTCGACCGAAACAAACTCATCCTTCAGCCGCTTTGCTTCGTCGCCCGCCTTCACCAGCGTTTGATTCAGCCGCTGCGTAATATAGACCTTACCCGCCTCGGTGGAGCCCTGAACGCGCGGGCGCTTTTCCAATTCCTGCTCCGTACGCGCACGCACCACCGGAACCGATGCACCGACGCGCTCAATCAGACGCGGCACCAATCCGTTTTCCTGATCCAGCAGCGCCAGCAAAACATGCTCGTTGTCCACCTCCTGATGTCCATAGCGCAGCGCCTTGACCTGTCCCTGCTGCAGCGCCTCCTGTACCTTCTGTGTCGTCTTCGATAAATCCATAGTCTTCTCCTGTGTCGTCGAAATTTCTAAATCCGAATCCCTAAATCCGAAACAAACTGCAAATTTCGGAATCCCTGTTTTAGTCATTCAAATTTCAAAGCGTCGTGCTTATTTAGAAATTCGCATTTCGAAATTAGGATTTCCGATGCGAACTACGCATCGGTCGTGCCAACGAAAAAAATGGCGGTTTCTTCCGGTTTAGATCCAAAAGGGGCCCCTTTTTTGCGCCATTTCCGCCCGGCGTGTGCGACAAACTGACGCAGGTTAATTGATGGTTTTGATTAAAATGTTGGGACTGTGGAGCTTGATCGATTACGGAAAACAAGTATCCTGTTGGAAGAAAAAGGAGAGTTTTTATGACTGCATTGGCAGAGAGAATATACAACGAAGTACTCGAGTTGCCCAGCGATGAACAGCGTTGTTTGATGGATAAACTGCTGCACATTATTCCGCCTCCGATCACATCCGAAGTTGAAAAACTCTGGCTCGAAGAATCCCATAGACGACTCGATGACATTCGTGCGGGACGCTCGAAAACCGTTTCAGGGGCAGATGTGTTTAAGGAAGTTAAAGAAAGATATGGGGCATGAAATGCGAGTTCTCTGAGAAGGCCAGAGAGGAGTTTCTGCAAAGTGTAGACTATTACGAGCTCCAGCAATCCGGTTTAGGCCTTTCATTTACAGAGCAGATTTTTGCGACCATTGAACGCATTCTCGATTTCCCGGAAGGTTGGACATCCTTGGATGCGGACTTTCATCGATGCCTGGTTAAGCAATTTCCGTTTGCAATCATTTATACGCTCCAGAACGATGTGATGTTGGTTGTTTCCGTTATGAATCTTTATCGAGAACCCGGATATTGGAAAAATCGAACGACTTGAACCTAATTGACTTTATGCAAATTTTTGAACAACTCATCGGTACGCAGATCGGATTGGTCTGCGCTTTTTTAGTGACGGCTGCGGTGGTGGTGCTTTCGGGCATTCGACTAAGTGTGTACGGCGATGCGCTGGGGGATCGCACGGGGCTCGGCAGCGGGCTGATCGGGCTGGTGTTTCTGGCGGCAGTAACGAGTCTGCCCGAGCTGGTGGTGTCGCTGACCTCGGTGCTGAAAAATGCTGCGGATCCGGTAATGGGCGCGGATTTGGCGACGGGCAATATGCTCGGCTCCAATGTCTTTAATCTGCTCATTTTAGCGCTGGTGGTGCTGATTTTTCCTCGCCGTTTTGATCCGAAGAAGCTGGAGAGCCCGCATACGGACTCCACGGTTTATGGACTGATTATGCTGGCTATCTTTTCGGTGGCGTTTCTGCTCAGTAAAAACGGCGGGCTGCGCGTTCCGCTCATCGGCTGCAGTTGGCCGGTGCTGGCGCTTCCGATTGCCTATATCATCATGATACGGCGGGAGCACAATAGCGCCGAAGACGAAGAAGAGCAGGAGGTCCTTCCGGAAGAGGGTAAGCTGGCGCAACTCCCTGCCATTCATTTTTACGGCGTGCTGGGTCTGCTCTGCGCCTGCATTATCGGCGGCGGTGTGCTGCTTTCCATACTGGGCAGCCGCATGGCGCTGCCGACGGAGCAGGGGGGATTCGGGCTGGAGGCCAGTCTGATCGGGACCATTTTCCTCGCCATTTCCACCAGCCTGCCGGAGCTGGTGATCTCATTTTCCAGCGTACGTCTGGGTTTTCTGGATATGTCCGTCGGCAATGTGCTCGGCAGCAATATGTTTAATCTGCTGATTATTTTCTTCGCCGACGTAGCGATGCGCGGCCGCAGTATGCTGACCAATGCATCGCCCGGAAACTGGACGAGCGTCGCGCTCATTCTGCTTCTCACGCTCCTCGCCGCCGTCTTGCTCCGCACGCGCCGCATGGCGCATACCGTCGGTCTCAGCGCTGCAATGGTACTGCTCTACATCGCTGCCATGGCGTTTTGGGCATAATATAAGAGCGCCCTTGTGAATAAGGAAAACGGGAAAAGTTTATATAGCCAACGCTGCAAAGCAGATTGCATGCGCGGTGTTGTAGAGTCGGCTCTGTGAGCCGAAAAGGATGCCGGAGCGAAGAAAATGGCTGTTCATCAACCCGAGCGGTCCGATAAGATCGAACGCGTTTTGATTTAAAAGAAGAAACCCGATAACGGGTAACCGATGATGGCCATGGAAAGCCGGAGGTTTTGCGCATGGCGGTGAAGGAGAATATGGAATGAATATGCAGATCAAACCTGCCGAAGCGTGTCGGTATGATATTTTATCGCTGGGCGAAGTGATGCTTCGTCTGGATCCCGGTGAAGGCCGGATCCGCACGGCGCGTTCGTTTAAGGCGTGGGAAGGTGGCGGCGAATACAACGTGGCGCGCGGCCTGCGCCGCTGCTTTGGTCAGCGCGCGGCGGTGGTCACTGCATTTGCGAAAAATGAAGTCGGCCTGCTGATGGAGGATTTTATTCTCCAGGGCGGCGTCGATACCTCGCTGATTCAATGGATCGATTATGACGGGATAGGGCGATCCGTCCGCAACGGGTTGAATTTTACCGAGCGCGGGTTCGGCATTCGCGGCGCGGTCGGCTGCTCGGACCGGGGCAACACGGCGGCGTCGCAGCTCAAGGCGGGCGATATCGACTGGGAATATATTTTCGGTACGCTCGGCGTACGCTGGTTCCACACCGGCGGAATCTTTGCCGCGCTTTCAGAGACCACCGGTGAAGTGGTGATCGAAGCGGCCAGGATCGCCAAAAAATACGGCACCATCGTTTCCTACGACCTCAACTACCGTCCCTCGCTCTGGAAGGGATTCGGCGGCCTCGAAAAGTGCCGGGAGATCAACCGCGAGATTGCACAATATGTGGATGTGATGATCGGCAACGAAGAAGACTTTACCGCCTGCCTCGGTTTTGAAGTGGAAGGCGCAGACGATAATTTGACCGATCTAGAGGTCGATGCTTTCAAGAAAATGATCGGCACGGCGATTAAGGAATTCCCAAATTTCAAGGCGACGGCCACCACCATGCGCGGCGTTAAAACCGCAACCGTCAACGATTGGGGCGCGATGTGCTGGGTCGACGGTGAATTTTATACGGCAACGCATCGACCCAATCTCGAAATCATGGACCGCGTCGGCGGCGGCGACAGCTTTGCCTCCGGATTTATCTACGGCATGATGATCCTTCAAGATCCGGCTAAGGCCATTGAATACGGTGCCGCCCACGGCGCGTTGGCCATGACGACCCCCGGTGATACCACCATGGCCTCGCTCGCTGAAGTGGAAAAGATCGTCGCCGGTGCCGGTGCCCGCGTTGATCGTTAAAATAGAAATTAACCACGAAGGAACGGAGCGCACGAAGGTCAAAGAATTCTCTTCGTGATCTTCCTGCCTTCGTGGTGAAAAAGGAATCGAGTTATGTTGAATGAACTGCTGAAACGACCGGTGATTCCGGTGATTGTGATTGATCATGCCGATGATGCGGAACCTTTGGCCGAGGCGCTGCTCAGCGGCGGAATGGACGTGATTGAAGTGACCTGCCGTACGGCGGCGGCTCCCGAGGCGTTGGCGCGTATCAAGAAGTCGTTTCCGGAAATGCTGTTGGGTGCGGGCACGGTCGTGACCTCCGCTCAGGCGCAGATGTGCATCGATACGGGGGTGAGCTTTGGGCTGGCACCGGGGCTGAATCCCGATACCGTCGAATTCTTTCAGGAAAACAACACGCTCTTTATTCCCGGGGTCATGACGCCTTCTGAAATTGAAGCCGGGCTCTCGCTGGGTTGTAAGCTACTGAAGTTTTTTCCGGCCGGTGCGGCGGGGGGCATCAATATGCTCAAAAACCTCGGAGCGCCGTATGGCCCCCTGGGAGTACGGTTTTGTCCGACCGGCGGCGTGAGCTTCGATAATATGAACGACTATCTCTCGCAGCCGATTGTCAGTGCGGTCGGCGGTTCCTGGCTCGCAACGAAACAGCAGATTGCCGACAAGCAGTGGAGTGTTATCACTCAGCAGGTCAAAGACGCCCTCGCGAAAGCCGCTGAAGTGGTTGGTTGAAGCCTTCCCTGGACACTGTAGAAGGAGCTTCCAGCTTCGTTGTGAGCGCATAGTCTCAGGTGCACAATGGAGCTGGAAGCTCCATCTACGTTTTACTCAAAGTCGGCTTTGAACGATTCAAAGGCCGCTTTCAGGTCGTCAAGTTCCGCGCGGAGCTTGGCGACTTCGTTTTCCAGCGATTCGATGCGCTCGTTGTCTTTTGATACGGTTTCAATCACGAGCGGAAACTCGCCCTGCGTTTCGAGGATCTCCGGCTCGCCCGCAAAGAGATGTGCCCAGCGGCATTCACGCTTTCCGCTTTCGCGCGGGAGCTGCACCACAAAAGGCCCCTGATCGTGATTCTGCAGTTCTTGAAGGATTTCTTCGGCTTCGGCTGCATCGGCGATGGGGTGGAGGCGTGAGGCGCGCGTGCGCAGGTTGCCGGGGGTTTGCGGTCCGCGGATAAACAGCTCGCAGAGAATCGCGGTTTTGGCCGGCGAAAAGTTCCAGTGTGCTGCCAT
Organism: Pontiellaceae bacterium; assembly: GCA_016937035.1. Next base: position 9,123 of record JAFGWS010000133.1, on the reverse strand, counting down.
GTTGTGGCGATACTTCGGCACACGGCTTCCGGCCACAGAGACTTCGACAGCCAATTGATGATTCGTGCGCAGCGAATAGAGTGCCGATTCAACCGTCGCCTCATCCAGCGCCATCACCGGATGGCGGTTATTCTTCTGATTGCAGGCGTTCACCAACGCGTTGAGCGTGAGCGGATAATACTCCGGTGTCGCCATTTCCTTCTCAATCAGACACCCCAACACGCGTTCCTCAACAGGGTTCAGTTCCAGTTTCATTGCGCTCTCCTTGCTGTTAAGACCCTCTCTCTCTGTCAGATAAGAAAAGAGACTGATCTATATAGTTAATCGTTGTTGAATACTTTGAACAGACGTTCCGTGTAGTTTTTATCCACCACTTCCGTTAAGGCGGTGAGGTAGACGTAGAGCTTCGGAAAGAGCGGGTCGGCTTGGCCGAAGCGCATCTGATTCTCCAGTTCATGGAAAACGTATACCGACAAGTAGGGCTGCCGGAGTTCGTTTGTCGGATCAATGCCCTCTTTCAGCAGATCAATAATCCAGTTGTGTGCACTGTCGATATCCTCTTGAAAGAAGTTCCGATCTGCAGGTTTGTCGGGAACAAACTGGATCAGGGCGACGTGGGCCGCGAGCTGCATCGCTACGCTGAGCGCTTCAATATTCTTGGGTCCACATAGTTCGGCCAGATCTTCACCGACCAGCGGATACAGGTGATTCAGAAGCTCAACGAGTTTGCCGTCAGGATACTTCGCATCCAGATCAGAAATACCTTGCGCGATTTGCTCATCGTCCAGCATGAGAAGCTCTGCCGCATCGAAATCATTCTCGTTGTCGAAATCGTTCTCTTCAAAATCCTCCTCGACTGCCTGCCGCGCGGGCGGCGGGGGCGGAAAGTTGATCTCGTCGAGGCCGAGTTCCTCCAGCATCCAGTTGATATCGGTGTTGCGGCCGTTACGCAGGTTGTTTTCGTCCTGGTTGTGGACATACGATTTCATGATTTCGACGAGGCACGGGCGTAAGGCGGGATCCTTGGCTGCCTGGCGGGGGGTTAGGCCATGGAGCAACGGAATGGAGTTATCGAGGAAGGTCTTCATGAACTTTTGTTCAATCTGCTCATCGAGCTCGGCGCGTGAGAGACCCTCCTGATCGAGCTTGATGCGCGAGACGACGGTTTCAACCTCTGTGACGTTTTGCATCAACCGTTCGGGAACCAGCGCCGGGTCATAATTGTTCTTCCGTTTTTTGCTGTGCTGCGCCGCAAGATCGTCGGTCCTTTCTCGGCTGAAGCGGATTTGCTTGCCAAACAACTTGTCGATCCGCTGCTTGAGCTGGTCAGAGCGTTCGGAAGAGGATGCTTCAATCTGAAGGTAGGCATCGCCGTGAAGCAGGACACGACCAAGCAGCGCCTCTCCCTTTATGTGATGGCTTTTTCCGCTGAGAGCGTCCCATGCCTGCACGAAACCCGCATCCCTTTCTTCATCCGATAAATCACACGCATCGATATCCCTCGCTTTTTCGAGAATCCGATGGAACGTATCAATCGAGCATTTGATCTCGTAGGCTGTCCGCGTGTAGGCCATGTCCATGGTGCGCCGCATCGCCTCATGGCGGGCCTTCGCGACCGCCTGAAGGCTATCGACTACCCTGCACAGGTTGTGTACAATCCAATCGTGTCGTTCCGGCAGGGGAAGCGGGGCTCCCAAGTGGGTAGCGATCTCCATGAAAACTTCCCCCGGAGTCCATCCAGAGATGTTCGGTACCGTATAACCATCCGAGTCGATGAGGCTATAATGCGGAAGGTCGTAAACCGCGCACAATAAGGAGGTAAACCGGCAAGCCGTCTTGGCCAGTGTGCGGTCGAGAACCAGAAAAGGCGTGGGATTCGGATCGAGCAGGTCGACCGCCCACACCGCGATTTCATCGCATATTTCATGGATTTCCAGCACGGTGACGCGCATCGTTGATTCGGCTTCAATGTAGACGCACTGGTCGTTGTTGAGCCCGGTGCAGCGGTCGTCTTTCCAGCGTTGCCAGAAGGTTTTTCCGGATGCATCGGCTATCAGAAAAAACTGGTCGAAGAACCATTGCCAGAAGTCGAACCCCCGATTGCTGTCAGCTTCGGGCATCGAAGAGACGTAGCCCAAGGTGCGCACCTGTTCGGCCCGCAGGCGCGAGATCATCTTTTCGATGCTCCGCTCCTGGATCTCGATGGCGCGGTCGTAGTTATTCGGGGTCCACGGGTTGTTCGGACAGTCCGTCGGACAATCGTAGTTCGAAATTCTGTTTTCGCCGCACTCCTGCGGCTTGATGCGGCGTCCGACCGCAGGGCAATCCATCTGTTTGCTTTTTGCCTCTCCCATGACCCTCTTCCTTCCCTGTAAAAAAAACAGGAGCAAAGAGTAGCGGAGCAGTATGCCGGCGCAAGGAGGAATTACACCTTTCCTCCGAGTGAGACCTTAACCTATAGATTCGGCATTTAAATATTGCGATAGCGTGTTGATTTTTAGCCGCGAAAAAACGTATCAGCCTTAAAATAACGAAGCTCGGATGGATGGATTTTAGGCAGAATGATTTTGGGGCAGGATGATTACTTAGCGTGCATGGGAGTCGAACTACGGATTAACCCGGAGATGGACACGGAAAGCTCGGGTGGATCGATATTATCTATTTATATGCAACGAATGAATGAAAAGCAGCGAATGAGCATAATTATTCTGCCATTAAATCATTCTGACTTATAAACCTCTGAGAACTTTGAGTCCTCAAGCGAAGCGGGTGGTGAAAATAAAGTTGAAGCCGCTTAAAACAGCTGTGATGAAGATGTGGTCCACGGGCAAGATGATGTCAAGGTTCTCGGCCGATGGGCAGAAGAGTGATTCCGGCTCTCACCTCGGCGGGAGAACGCGGATATATTCGATCTCGTGCATTTTGGTTCCATCCTCACGTTCGTCAATCAATCCTACCATTCGGTACCATGTGTCCGAAAGAAGGGTTCGTGGTCTGGCAGGAGCGCGGGTCTCGATCTCGAAGAGATCAATCCCTTCGTCGGTTTCGAATGTATCCATCGGGGTTCCGTGAGAGCGGGTTTCGAAGTGAGGGAATTCCACCTCAATTCCTTCGGCGAATTTGTATGTATCAGTGCCGCTCAGTCGGGTGTGGATAACGGTATACGAGCAACTGACGGATCCGTCCTCCAGAATCTCATGAACCGAGAAGATCGATGTATTTCCCAAATCAATGGCTTCTTTCTCAATATGTGTGAGCTGGCCATCAATCACGTCAGCGTCGACATTCGCCATGTAAACTTCAGTTTGAGCGTTTGTAACCGTTTCCCCGATTCCTGCGCAAACAACAGGAAACTCAATAATTTCAGCATTGGGGTTTTTGAGCAGCGCTTCAATTTCTTCCTGAGAGGGCGGTTGAGCATGAAGCATTCTTGACTCGGTCAGCGGCAAGGAGATAGAAAGTGCTTGGAAGGTATATTTGTCTTTAACCGGCTTTAGATCAGTCGGGTTGGTTGAACATCCCGCAACTGTAAGTATAGTCAATGCTGCTATAATCCATTTTTTCATCATGTTCTCCCGTTTGCTTGATGTGGTTGCTCGCGAAGGCGTTTGTTATTTTGGCGGGAGCACGCGGACATAAAAGCTTCTGTGTGTTTCTGTTCTGTTTGTTCCATCGTAATGCTCGTCAATGCTCCCTCCCATTTGGAACCATGTATTTGGAGGAAGAGTTATATGAGTCCCTCTTGAAAGAGCTTCAAAATAAGGGGTTTCAATTTCAATCCCTTCGTCGGTTTTGTACGCTTCAGTTCCAACCAGTTTGGTGTGCGAAATTTTAAAAGCGCAACTGATGGACCCGTTCTCCAGAATTTCAAGAACCGTAAAGGTCGATGAATCTCCCAGATCGTATGATTCTTTCTCATGTACGATTTCACCATCCACGATCTTGGCATCGACGTTTGCCACGTAGACTTCGGTCTGAGCGTTCGTAACTGTTTCTCCGACGCCTGCACAAACAACAGGAAATTCGATGATGGTTGCGTTGGGGTTATTTAGCAGAGCTTCAATGTCTTCCTGGATAGGTGGTTGAGAGATTGACGTGGGGAGTATTGATCCACCGGAGGAGTCAAACCCTGAAACGGCTTGGGTTGTTGCGAAAGAAGATGCTGATGGATCGGAATCGGTCGTAGACAAGGAGATAGAAAGCGCTTGGAAGGTATATTTATCTTTAACCGGCTTTAGATCTGTCGGGTTGGTTGAACATCCCGCAACTGCAAGTAGAGCCAATGCTGCCATAAACCATTTTTTCATTATTCTCTCCCATTTTCTTCAATGAACCGCGCTGTAAACAAGTTGGATTTTTATCTATATACCACAAAAGAGTAGAACAGGAAGGTTATTCAAATTAAATCTGACCAGAATGTCCTGCGCATCGAAACCGTCAAGGCCGAAAACGAGAATGAGTGGGTGGTGGTTGAAACGTTGTTTAACGGAGCTAAGACGCCTGTTCCGCAAAACCGATAAACATCACTCTGCCGTCTGACGGAAGACGCGAATCGATAATAAAACAAATTTGATTTGCAACCATTCTGTTTTACATGCCCTCGTCAAGACAGAACCAACCAACTGCCGTCATTGGGCGACAACGAGTTTCACCTGCAAATGTTCTAGTCATTTTTTACCAATGACTTTGCTTTATATCATTATTTGGTTAACACTCATATACCATGAACAGGGAAATAATCCTCAGTCGCATAACCACAGCATTCGCCCAGCTTGAAATCTATCTCAAGTTAAACTCCGGCCAGAACCTCAACACCGCCGCCGGACTGGCGGAAGATTTCTGCGCCTCTTTGCTGAATCGCATCTATGGCTACAGCCTAATCAATGTGAACGCGGAAAGCAAAAACGCAGCTGGCATCGATCTGCTGGACCGGACACGCCGCCTCGCTGTGCAGGTTACGGTCAAAGACTCCGCCGCGAAAATCAGCGAAACACACCGCACCGTCCCTAATTCAAAGTTCGCGTCCGAGTTCGACCAAGTCATCATCCTCTTCCTCGTCCGCAAGGGACCCAATCCACCCAAGAAGCTCCAACCCTGTGTCACTCACACCGTCACCACTCTCGATCTTGACGGTATCGTCTCCGCCATCCGGGGGCTGGAGCGTTCTGTGCAGGAGGAAATCCTCCGGATTCTACGCCGTGAGATTCCCCGAATCACCCACGAACACCGTCTTTGCCATCTGGGTCCCATTCCAGCAAATCCGGTCATACGGCAGACGGATTTGGATGAGCTGCGGGGCTTGATGGAAGGTCGGCAGGGCGCGACCGTGCTGAACCCTCCGCTCGCCCTGCCTGGCCACGGGGGCGTGGGCAAGACCACCTTGGCCCGCCAAAGCCTCCTCGCCATGTATGAAGAAGGGTGCTTGGATGCCGTCCTCGAAGTGGCCGCCGCCACTCCGGAATTGCTGTTGGAGCAGCTTGCCGCGCTGGATGTCCCCTCCATTCTCGACCTGTACAGGGATCGCGAGGCCCCGGTGGAACTGGCCGTTCGGGTGGAGAAGGTGAAACAGTGGTTCAAGACCACCGAGTGCCAATGGCTACTCCTGCTTGATGCTGCGGATTCCGAGGAGGCCCGCAAGGCAGCCTGCAAACTGGCAACCGAACTGAACCCCTACGGTACTCTGCTGGTCACCAGCCGGGTCGAGACTTGGCCGGAATCCTTCCTCCGTAAAACCTTGGGCGTTTATGCGCCTCCGGAGGCCATGGACTATCTCCGCAAACAGCTACCCGCCGTCACCGATCTGGACCGGGAGAAACTGGCCGATGATCTGGGTCGGCACCCGCTGGCACTCTCGCTAGCCGCCGCCTATATCCAGAACCGCAACATATCTATTAATGAATATTGTCGCCGCTGGCAGCAAACCAACGAGAATCTCATCACTTTCCACCCCGAAGAACATGACTATCCGCACAGCCTTGCGGCGTCCTTCCAGCTTACCTTTCACAGTCCCTCGCTCCCGGAGAGTGCCCGCTCCCTCTTGCTGGTCCTCTGCTGCATGGAATCCGGCCTGCCACTTCCCATCGACCTTATTCGCGATGCCCTTGTGACAAACAATAATGCAGAATTAGCCGAGGCTTTCGAGTCGGACATCGCCACCTTGGATAAACTTTCCCTTGTGGAACATCAGGACGGCAACGCAATATCGCTGGAATCCACCACAGGGGAACGTCAATACGCTCTGCACCGCCTAGTGCGGACGGTGGCATGGACTCTAGCGGACGAAACCCAACGGAATTGGGCCCTTACCGCCGCGCAAACTCTCTTGGAAGCCGCTCTGCCCGACCCAGACTATGACGAGGCACGCTGGGCAGCTTGGCAACCACTTTCCGCCCATCTGTCCGCCCTCTATGCCCGTCTCGAGACCATGCCGTCCGCTCAATCCGAATCGCTCGCACGCATCCTGAGCCACCATGGATACTGGCACAATCTCCGGGCAGACCATCGCGCCGCCGAGCCGCTTATGCGCCGTGCACTGGCCATCTTGGAATCCAGTCTCGGCGAGAATCATCCGAACGTGGCCGCTAGCCTCAACAACCTCGCCCAATTGCTGAAAGCCACCAACCGCCTTGCCGAAGCAGAGCCGCTCATGCGCCGCGCACTGGCCATCGACGAGGCCGTCCTCGGCCTAGATCATCCTGAAGTCGCCATAGATCTCAACAACCTCGCTACATTATTACAAGATACCAACCGCCTTGCCGATGCCGAACCGCTCATCCGCCGCGCACTGGACATCGCGGAAGGGAGTCTCGGCGAGAACCATCCGAACGTGGCCACCTGCCTCAACACCCTCGCCCGATTGCTGCAAGACACCAACCGCCTTGCCGATGCCGAACCGCTCATGCGCCGCGCGCTGGCCATCATGGAAGGGAGTCTCGGCGAGAACCATCCGAACGTGGCCACCTGCCTCAACAACATCGCCCAATTGCTGCAAGACACCAACCGCCTTGCCGATGCCGAGCCGCTCATGCGCCGCGCACTGGCCATTAACGAGGCCTCCTTCGGCCTGAATCATCCCGAGGTCGCCATTTCCCTCAACAACCTCGCCCAATTGCTGCAAGCCACCAACCGCCTTGCCGAGGCCGAGCCGCTCATGCGCCGCGCGCTGGCCATCGCCGAGGCCGCCCTCGGCCCGGATCATCCCACTGTCGCCGTCCGTCTCAACAATCTCGCCCGATTGTTGCAGGACACCAACCGCCTTGCCGAGGCCGAGCCGCTCATGCTCCGTCAATTGGAGATTGTGCTCAAATTCACCGCCACCACCGGGCATCCGCATCCGTATTTACTTGCCGCTGTGGGTAACTATGCCGGATTGCTGGAGGCGATGGGCGATACGAAAGAACAGGGCCGCGCCAAAATCAACGCTCTCCTCGCCGAATACGGGCTATCCTTGGGCTGAGATCTGTTTATCCGCCTTCAAATTATATGGAGGCACGGCGGTCGGAAAAGGTTCTTTCGAAAATCTGCGATGCGGAGGGCAAACGTAAGATTGGGGAGATAAGGCGGATGGGCATGATCGGCTTTGACCTTTGTTCGGGAATAACTTAGCCTCTTGAAATGCTGAAGCTCTTACACGTTGCTCTTCTTGCGGGGTTTTTGGCATCGGTCATGGCGGTGTATGCCGAGAGCGAACCGCAGGAAGGGATTGCTTATTCGGTCGAATTTCGGGGCGACCGCTCCAGCGGTATTCGAAAAATCATCAAACAGCAGGCCTCGGTCTGTCGCCTTGAGGATCAACCGCCGATTACCCTGGGTCAACTCCGTTATCGGATCGAACAGGATGAGCCGTTGATCGAGTCGGTGCTGGAAAGCGAGGGCTATTATGACGCAACGTTTGATTTAACGATTGATACCGATACAGAGCCGACGCAGGTCATCATTGATCTGGAGCTGGGGCCGGCGTACGTGTATCGAATCGTTGAGGTTATATTTCCCGGATCGGCGGATAAGGAACTGGCGGAGATTAAGCCGCGCCTGCGCAAGAAGCAGCGGGTTCAGGCTGCGGCAGTCTTTGAGGAGCAGGAACGGATTTTGGATGAAGTGCGGCGGCGGGGATATCCATTTCCGTCACTCATCAAACGTACGGTAAATGTGAACCGTGCGGAGAAGGTGGTGGATGTACGACTCGAATTTGATCCGGGCGTGAAGGCTTATTTTGGATCGGTCGAAGTGGATGGGCTGGAAACGCTGGGGGATTCGTTTGTTCGGCGGCAACTGCCGTGGGAGCCGGGCGACAGCTATGACCGCGTGCTGGTGGAGCGGCTGGAGCGCCGACTGTTGGAGAGCGGATTGTTCAGCCGTGTGAATGCCGAGCCGAGCGAGGCGGGCGCGGGTTCAAATTCGATTCCGATTGCGGTGGAGCTGCGCGAGCGCGATAAGCGCACGATTCAGTTAGGGGCCGGCTTTTCGGACATCGGCCCGGAGGTTAAAGCCTTTTGGGAGCACCGCAGCCTGTTTGGTTCGGGCGAGCGGTTTGAAACGTCGGTGTTGTGGAATCCAATCACGGTGGGCGGCGGGGCCAAGCTGACACGCTCGGGCTTTCTGGACGCCAATCAATATCTTGTGCTGGAGGCCGAGGCGCTGCGCGAATATCCCGATGCCTATGATTCGCGCAAGCTGAGCGCGAGCGCGATGGTTCAGCGTGAATTTAATTCAGAACTCTGGGGTGGAATCGGGGTCGGTTATCGCTATTTGCTTGATGAGCAACAGGGACTGACGGAACGCTACGGCCAACTCTTTTTTCCGTTGGAGATGAAGTATGACTCGCGCGATGACCTGCTTAATCCGGTGAGCGGAATACAGCTGTTCGGCCGGACGGAATTTTATGAGGATACGCTGGGCGCAGAATCCTATTTAAAGAGCCGGGTGGAGGCGCGCCACTATGCCATGTTCATTGAACGCTTCCGCCTGTCGAGTGCGCTTCGGTTGTGTGTGGGCAGCATCGATGGCACCTCGCTCGGCGGGATTCCGGCGGGGGACCGCTTCTATGCGGGCGGCGGGGGATCGGTCCGCGGATATGAATATCAGTCGATCGGTAGCATGCTAAACGGGCGAGCGGCCGGAGGG
>JAFGWS010000132.1 GCA_016937035.1 Pontiellaceae bacterium | reverse complement strand
TACCTTGACTTGATCGAGCAGCATCGACAATCTACACAATAGAAAAATTAAAGCGGAGAATACCCGACAGGGAATAGACCCTTATTTTCAATAGTTTGATTTTAGACTTGGGCCGGGTCGGGAAAAGGCGATAGCATCCCGTCCCGTATTTGAACATCCCTTCACCTCAAGGAACGGAATATTTTTATGGCTAAATATCTTTTTATTACGGGCGGCGTGGTTTCCTCGCTCGGAAAAGGCATCACGGCGGCATCCGTCGGACGTTTATTGATTAATCGCGGTCTGGATATCCGGATGCTGAAAATGGACCCTTATCTCAATGTCGATCCCGGCACGATGAGCCCGTATCAGCACGGCGAAGTTTATGTGACCGACGACGGCGCGGAAACGGACCTCGATCTGGGACATTACGAGCGCTACACCGGCAAACCCACCTCACAGAAGAGTAATATCACTGCCGGCAGTATCTATTGGGACGTACTGCATAAAGAGCGGCGCGGCGACTATCTGGGCGGAACGATTCAGATGATCCCGCATATTTCGAACGAAATTAAGGCCCGTATCCGCGCGTTGGAGTCCGATAATCCGGATGTGATTGTCGTGGAGCTGGGCGGCACCGTCGGTGACATTGAGGGCTTGATTTTTCTGGAGGCGATTCGTCAGCTGGCGCTTGAGGTCGGGCGCGACAACTCCATGTTTGTTCACCTCACCTATGTTCCGTTCATTGCGGCGGCCAAAGAGGTTAAAACCAAGCCGACGCAGCAGAGCGTGGCCAAGCTGCGGGAAATCGGGATTATGCCCGATGTGCTCGTCTGCCGTACGGAAGTGGATCTGGAGCGCGAGCATCTCGATAAGCTCTCTCTCTTCTGCAATGTTTCGCGGGACTGCGTGATTGTTGAGAAAGATGTTGAAACCTCGATTTATGAAATTCCGCTCGTGCTTTCCCGTGCCGGACTGGATGAAATTATTCTCAACCGCTTCCGCATTGCAAAACCTGCCGCCCCGCTGAAGGACTGGGAAAACCTGATCAATGTGATCCGCAATCCCAACGGGAAGGTGCGTATTGGCGTGGTCGGGAAATATTCCGAGCTGCAGGACGCGTACAAATCGATTTATGAAGCGCTCTATCACGGGGGTTACGCGGCCGGCTACAAAGTGGTAACGGTCAAGATCGCTGCGGAAGACATTGAAGAAGATCCTTCAATCCTCGACACCGTCGAAGGCGTCCTGATTCCCGGCGGCTTCGGGTCGCGCGGCATGGAAGGCAAAATTCGTGCGGCGCAGTATGCGCGCGAAAACAAGATCCCCTTCCTCGGCATATGCCTCGGCCTGCAATGCGCAGTCATTGAATTCGCCCGTAACGTATGTGGCTTGAGGGGTGCAGATTCCACGGAATTTGACGAAGAGCGCAGCGTTAAGACCAAACATCCGGTGGTCTGCCTGATGGAAGAACAGATGGATGTAGAAGACAAAGGCGGAACGATGCGCCTGGGCGCCTGCCCCTGTATTCTGAAAGAGGGCACCAAAGCGTTTGCCGCTTACGGCGAAAAAGAGATCTCCGAACGCCACCGCCATCGGTATGAGGTTAATAATAAATACCGGGAACAGCTGGAAGCCAACGGGCTCGTGCTCTCCGGCGTTAACCCCGATATCGGCGTCGTGGAAATGATTGAACTGAAGGATCACCCGTGGTTTGTAGCCACGCAGGCGCATCCCGAGCTGAAATCCCAGCCGGTCAAGCCGCATCCTTTATTCAAGGACTTTGTGTCGGCGGCAATTAAACGAAAAGTCGGATAATCAAACGGATTGTCCCATGCCGCAAACAGAGCGCGCGGGGTTAACCCGACGCGCTTTCTTTATGGTGCGCCAACGGAAAGTTCAGATTTTCTTCTTCTTTGGCACTAAAACCGCCGAAACAAAACGACCCTGAAGACGCGGAGCCTGATCGACAGAAGTATATTCAACCGAATCCTGAATAACGCGGTTGATCACCTCAAAACCGAGTTCGCGGTGAACATTTTCGCGACCGCGGAACATCAATGAAACTTTTACGCGGTCACCGTGTTCAATGAACTTTTTCAGGTTACGCATTTTGGTCTCATAGTCATGATCGCCGACGTTCACGTGGAATTTGACTTCCTTGAGCTTGGTCTGCACCTGATTTTTCTTGGCGTCTTTGACCCGCTTCTCCTGCTCATACTTAAATTTGCCGAAATCCATGATTCGACAAACAGGCGGCTTGGCCGTGGGGGAAACTTCCACAAGATCGAGCCCATAGTCTTGTGCGCGGCGGAGCGCATCGCCGGTTTTCATAATACCCAGCTGATCTCCATTATAGTCGATAACGCGGATTTCCGGAATACGGATGCGATGATTGATCCGAGTCTGCGGCTCGCGTTGCGGTTTCCCCTTGAAGTTATTATTCTTTCTAATCTGAGACCTCCATCTCTACGGTTTTCTTTTCCAGCTCTTCCTGTTTAAGCTGGGCGACAAATTCTTCCACGGAACAAGCACCTTTCATGCCTTTGAGGCGATGGCGCACAGCCACCTGCTTGGATTCCTGTTCCTTCCCCCCGATAATAAGCATATACGGCACTTTGTCCAGCTGCGCATTCTTCACTTTTCCGTTCAGCTTTCCGGACTTACGATCGACCGTGGCGCGGATCTCGGCCTGTCGCAGCTGAACGAGGACTTCCTCGGCATAGTCAAGCTGATCGTCGGAGAGCGGCAATACGCGCACCTGTTCGGGCGCAAGCCACACCGGGAAGCCGCCGGCATAATGTTCCGTCAAAATACCAAAGAAGCGCTCCAAACTGCCGAACAGCGCACGATGCACCATGTAAGGACGATGCGCCTCGCCGTCGTCACCAATATATTTAAGGTCAAAACGTTCCGGTAAATTAAAGTCAAACTGGATCGTGCTCGTCTGCCACTCGCGACCGATCGCATCTTTTACCTTAAGGTCGATCTTTGGCCCATAGAATGCGCCGCCGCCTTCGTCGACTTCATACGGCAGCCCTTCTGCCTGAATCGCCGCTTCGAGCGACCGTGTGGCTTGCTCCCAGCGGGCCTCTTCGCCGACCGCCTTTTCCGGGCGGGTGGAGAGATAGGCCTTTACGTCCGTAAATCCAAACGTCTTCCAGATAAAGTTGCAGAAGCGGATCACTTCCTTCACCTCATCTTCAATCTGTTCGACCGTACAGAAAATGTGCGCGTCGTCCTGCGTAAACCCGCGTACGCGGAACAGACCGTGCAGCGTCCCCGCCTTTTCGTAGCGATAAACCGTCCCGAGTTCCGCCCAACGCAGCGGAAGCTCGCGATAGGAGCGCAGACCGGATTTATAAATCTCCACATGGAACGGGCAGTTCATCGGCTTGACGTAATATTCGATTCCGTCCACGTCCATGGCGGAATACATCCCTTCACGGTAAAAATCGAGGTGCCCGGAGGTCTGCCACAGATTGGCCTTGCCTACGTGCGGCGTAAAGACAATGTCGTATCCGTTCTTGTAGTGCTCCTTGCGCCAGAAATCCTCGATCGTGGTACGGATGCGGCCGCCTTTCGGGTGCCAGTGCACCAGCCCCGGGCCCACGTTTTCAGAAATCGAAAAGAGGTCCAGCTCCTTCGCCAATCGACGATGGTCACGTTTCTGCGCCTCTTCAATCTGCTGGAGATAGAGGCGAAGCTCTTTGGCATTCGTGAACGCCGTACCATACAGACGCTGAAGCATCGGATTGGTTTCCCGCCCACGATAATAGGACCCCGCCACGGTCATAATTTTAAACGCACGCAGCTTGCCCGTGCTCTCAATATGCGGGCCGCGGCACAAATCCATAAATTCGCCGCAGGTGTAAAACGTAATCGCATCGCCTTCCGGAATATCGGCCAGACGCTCGAGTTTATACGTCTGGTCCTTCAGCAGTTCCTTGGCCTCATCGCGCGAAACCGTAATGCATTCGAAAGGAAGATCCTCCTCAACAATCTTCTGCATCTCCGCTTCAATTCGCTCAAAATCGTCCGGGGTAATACGATCGGCCAAGTCAAAATCATAGTAAAAGCCGTCATCGGTCGATGGACCGATATCCAGCTGAACATTCTCGAACAAACGGCAGACGGCTGCCGCCATGATATGCGCTGCGCTGTGGCGCATGACCTCCAGATCGCTGTGTTCCGTATTCATAAGGGTAAAAATTCTCCTCTAAAAAGAGCGGAAATATAAGCCAAACCCGCATCAAGTGTCAAACGATGCCGCACGCATAATCTGCTTAAACCTGCGACGCAGCACAGAAATGCAACGCCGTTTCCAATACGGCACTAAAAACTCGATTCCGCGTATTGACTTCGCTTCGCCAATTCGCATAATTCGCCTTCCTTTTTAAGCCAGTGTAGCTCAGTGGTAGAGCAGCTGATTTGTAATCAGCTGGTCGGGGGTTCGACTCCCTCCACTGGCTCCAGTTTTAAAAACCCCTGCAAGTGTAATAGCTACAGGGGGTTTTTTATGTCCGGCCCTCTTTTCTCTTTATGTGATAACTCCAGATATCTGGGGTTCTAAACAAGATTATCCAGATGATCCTGTTATCCAGTCGAAAAATACTGTGCACCATAAAAATATAAAAAGAGCCATAATACTAATTCAACTGATTTTGTGGGCCATGACTTTGTTTTGGGTTGTTCTTGCTGTAAGGCGTAGTGGCTACTACGATTTTTTCTGATTTTATATCTGTCGATAATCATGCCGGCCTGCACCTCGGGTGCTTGAGCTCCGCACAACAGGAAGTTAATTTATGCAATGGATCGCTCCGTCGGAAAAAGACACTGCCGCCGCCTCGCTGGGAAAGCCCCTGTGGGATACCGCCGACCAGTTCCGCGCCGTCTCTACGGAACAAGTATTACTTCCGATTTGGCATAACATCACCAAACGGGAAGTAATAGATTACAGCCCCTCTTTGGCTGACAAGCTCGCCCGAACCACTGCAACACAGATGGTTGAAGAAATTTCCGATGAAATCATTGGTGTTATAAAGGGGGCGTCATGAATAGCAGGTTAAAAACCCAAAACCTCCGCCAAACGCACGACCTGCTGCTGTCGCGCCTGCTTTCGGGGCAAGTTGAGTTGGGAGAGAATTAAAATATGAAAATAAAGTCCTTCGAGTTTGCATATATCAAATCATTCAAATCTCTTTGCTTCGATTTGGGGAAAACATCTGTATTGATTGGCCAAAACGACCATGGGAAATCATCGATTTTAAAGGCTATTGACATCGTCCTTAATCGATTGAATGAAGATGCACTTCAGCTTGGCGCTTTGCATCCGGATTTGGCTGAACAGCTGTTGCCAATATTTCCAGTAAATGCAAAAGCCCGGCGAATCACAATCAACTACGAATCCAAAGGTAATAACAAGAAGCTCCATATCACTGTTCGGACTGACCTTACATTTACTGTGCTGGAGAAGATTGAAAGGAACGCCAACACGACCCCGGCGTCCATTCAAGTTCTAAAGGAATTGCGTAAACACAATCGGTTTATCCTGATTCCTGCACTTCGAGATGCGTCATCGCCCCAGTTTCAACAGTTGTTTTCTAAGATGCTTCGCGAGTATGGCCTGTCAGAAATGATCCCACAAAAGGCGGGTGGCACCCCGAAGGAATACCGGACTTTAAAGGGTATTCGTGATCAAATTTCTAAAACGATAAAGCCGTATATTGACGAAGCACTACTACCCCAGATTGAGAAAAATTTTGGGTTTAAAGCCCAACACAAGCTGGCATTAAAGTTTGCTGTAGATGTTCAGGGAATTGGTGAGTGGATTCTTGACAACCTGCGGCTCGGTTTCCAAATGACCGACGATGGCGAAACAACACTCGCCCTTTCTGAGGCGGGTTCCGGGGTCCAAAGTGGGGTTTTGCTGGCACTACATCGACTTGAACAGAAAGCGGCAGAAAATCCCGACATTCAATTTATTCTCGCCGTCGAAGAGCCGGAGGCTTTCTTGCATCCTCAGAAACAAAAAGAGCTTTACCAAGACATCCGCATGACGCAGTTAAAAAACCTAAAAGTTATTGTGACCACCCATAGTCCCTACATTGTGGCAGAGACACCATTCGATAAGTTGGGCTTAGTGAAAAAGGCGGAGCAACACTCAGAGCTTCATATTCCAATCATTCGTGGAGCCAAAGATCTTGAGACGTTCGATGCCTATGGCAATGAAGTAAACACAATGCTGTTTTTTGCAGATAAAGTTATTTTTGTTGAAGGTGAATCAGATTTGCGTGTTATCAGGGTTCTGTTGGAGAAAAGGTTTGGCGCGGGTGCGCATCGCATATCGCTAATATCCGCAGCAGGCAACCAGAATTTCTCTCCATTTCTTCGGATGGTTAAAGCGTGGAACACGGCTAATATCCCTCATCTCGTTGTGACTGATTTTGACTCGTTAATCGCGAGCGCAGATCGACCGATTCTTCGAGGAGCAAAGGACGCTGGCTATACACATTTTTCTGAATCCGCGCTTAAAGCCACCGTTGATTCCGCATTGGATAAGACAGAAGTTGAGTTGACGGAAGCAGCGGTCTCTGCCGGTACATACTTCAAAAACTCAGGTTTAAACGTTTTCGTTTTTACTTCTGATTTGGAATTTTCGTTAATCACAGATCAAAACAGAGTAGATGTTGCAAAAATACTCTCGGAAGAGAGTGCCACATCAGGAAGCGATTACAGTACCGGCTATAGCTTGCTCGACTTAAAGAAACAAATTGGGAGCAAAGGTGTATCTCTGCATGCTTTGGCAGATCCGAAATTTAAAAAACCATATATTCATCGGAAAATAGCTGAAACTATAGACCTCAAGCATGCGCACCAAGATTTGACCCGCTTGTTGGAGCGCATTGAGAATTTATAATGCCCCACGCCTACACAGAAGATCAGTTGGTTGAGCAGCCCGCTAACGCAGAGCGACCCTCACCTTGCCTCTCCCAGCGGGAGAGGAGCCGAGAGAGCAGAACAGGGCTGGTTTCGGCACTCGGGCAAAAAATCGTTTGGGATGGGTTTTATTTGAGTTCACGACTGGAAAATTCTGTATGTGTCATATATACAACAACTTATTATTTTAGCAGAAAGCGGAACAATGAAAACACTAACCCAATTATCCTCAGAACCTCCGATGATGCCGACGCAGACCGCGTGGTATCTGGCCGATTTGGGGGTGGCTCGAGGGAAGCAGGAATTATTTATTCATCAGAGCCCGCAAAAACTGAAACAGCTCCGGGACTATGCGCTGATTGAAAGCGCGGTTTCGTCGAACCGGATTGAAGGGGTAGAGGTGGATCAATCGCGGATCGCTACGTTGATGTTCGGCAAGTCGCACGTTCAGAATCGTGACGAGGAAGAGGTTCGCGGCTATCGCGATGCGCTGAAGTGGATTCACGAGCGCGGAGCCAAGCTGCCGATTTCGGAGGCAACGATCCTGCAATTACATAAGCTGTGTCGCGGGGACATCTGGGATGCGGGGGTGTACAAGGAAAAGGATGTGGATATTATCCAAACCTATGCCGACGGACGCAGCCGGGTGCGTTTCCGATCTACTCCGGCCGGCCAAACTCCGGAGGCGATGGCGGAAATGGTGGAACTGTGGGAACGGGGCTTGCGTGAGAAGTGGGTTCATCCGCTGGTTCTGGCTGCCGCGTTGAATCTGGATTTTTTGTGCATTCATCCGTTCAGGGACGGCAATGGGCGCGTCTCGCGGTTGCTGTTTTTGCTGGCCTGTTACCACTGCGGATTGGAGTCGGGACGCTAGAGCATTTTAAATAATTATATAGCCATTCGTGTGCTCATTGTGTAGAGTTCTGCACATGAACACATTATCATTGGATCTGCGCCAGAGGATTCTGGACTCCTACGATGCCGGGGAAGGAACCCGGCAGAACATT
>JAFGWS010000131.1 GCA_016937035.1 Pontiellaceae bacterium | reverse complement strand
TGAGCCGATTTGCTCCAGGCTGTATACAGAGCGCTCACTTTTGCACTCGGAGAAGGAATTATGAAAGTACCGGTCAGTTGGCTGAAGGAATATGTTGATTTTGAGGACAGCATCGAGGGGTTGGCGGATAAGCTGACTTTTGCGGGCCTGGAAGTGGAAGGGATCGAGACGATCGGTTCGGATTTTGCCGGCGTGGTGGTGGGTCAGGTGGTGGAGATGGAACCGCATCCGGATGCGGATAAGCTGCGTCTCTGCACCGTAAACTACGGCGCGGAAGAAATGATGAAGGTGGTCTGCGGCGCGCCGAATGTAGAGGTGGGCGGTAAATATCCTTTTGCGCCGGTCGGCACCACGCTGCCGTGCGGAATTACTCTCAAAAAAGCGAAAATCCGCGGAGTGGAGTCGATGGGTATGCTCTGCGCGAAAGATGAGCTCGGTCTGGGCGAAGACCATTCGGGCCTGCTGGTGCTCGACGCGGAACTGGAGCCGGGTACGCCGTTTGTTAAAGTCTGGGGCGAGCCGGAGACCGTGATTGAACTCGAAATTACACCTAACCGGCCGGATTGTCTTTCGATGATCGGGGTGGCGCGCGAAATGGCGGTGCTCTACGGCGCTGAACTGAAGCTGCCGACGGTGGAGATTTCCGAGACGGCAAATTCTGTTGCAGATGAGATTTCGGTGCGCGTGGACGACGCCGAGAAATGTCCGCGCTATACCGCGCGTGTGCTGAAGGGTGCGTCGGTCGGGCCGTCGCCCGAGTGGATGCAGAAGCGGCTGGCGGCGGCGGGCGTTCGACCCATCAGCAACGTGGTCGATATTACCAACTATGTGATGCTCGAAACCGGCCATCCACTGCACGCCTTTGACAAAACGCTCGTGGCCGGAGAACAGATTATTGTCCGCGCCGCGAAGCCCGGCGAAAAAATGAACACGCTGGACGATGTTGAACGCACGCTGACGGAAAACATGCTGGTGATTGCCGACGCAGAAAAGCCGTCGGCCGTGGCCGGCATTATGGGCGGAGCGGACAGCGAGATTAAGGACGATACGTCGACGATTCTGCTGGAAGCCGCGGCGTTTGAAACCTCAACGATTCGCCATACGGCGAAGGCGCTGGGGCTGACGACCGATTCTTCATACCGTTTCCAGCGCGGTGTAAATACGGAGTCCGTCGATTGGGCGAGCCGTCGCGCTGCTGCGCTGATGTGCGAGCTGGCAGGCGCTAAACTCTGCACCGGCAGCGTGGATGTGTATCCGCGTCCGAAGGAACCGGTGCGTATTCCGTTCAGTTATGAGCGCGTCGAGGGATTGATCGGTTCCGGCGTGAGTGTGGAGCAGATGCGCACGATTTTCTCGGCGCTCGAAATTGGGCTGGAGGACGACAACGGTGCAACGGCGGTTGCGGTAGTGCCGAGCTTCCGTCTCGATCTGGAGAGAGAAGTGGATCTGGTGGAAGAGATCGCACGGATTCACGGCGTCGACAATGTCCCGGCGAAAACGCCGCTGGCGAAGGTGATTCCCGGAACGGACGATTTGCGCGTGCGTGCTATCAGCGGACTGCGCAATCGGCTGCAGGGGCTGGGCGTGAGCGAGATAATGAACTATACGCTGGTAAATCATCCGCTGCTCGACCTGTTTAATAAGGAAAACCGCGAGAGCCGCGAGGAACTGCCGCATCCGATCAGTATGGATCAGTCGGTGATGCGCACGTCGCTCATTCCGCAGTTGGTAGAAAGTCTGGGTCGCAACCATTCGCGGCAGATAAACGAAGCCTGTTTCTATGAGCTGGGCCGTACGTTTAACCGTGTCGACGGTGCGCCGGTGCAGACTGAGACCATTTCGCTCGGCATGATGGGGCCGATCGGCCGCTCGCTGCTGAATAAGCGTGCGCCGGTTTCCGACGAAGAAATGTTTGTCTGGATGAAGGGGCTCGTGGAGCAGCTGCTCGCAGCGAAGAAACCCGAAACTGTGGTTTTTAAGGCCGAGGACCGTCCGGAATTTGAAACGGGCAAGGCGCTGGCGATTGAGCTGGAGGGCGAGACCGTCGGCTGCATGGGATTGATCAATAAAACAGCGCGCGCGGAGTGGCGACTGAGTGGTCCGGTCGCTGCGGCAGAGCTTCAGCTCGAAGCACTGCTGAAAAATGCATTTGAGATTCGTAAGACCGAGGTGCTGGCGCAGTTTCCCTCGATGAGCCGCGATATTGCGCTGATCGTCGATGCTTCGGTGAAGCATGAAGATATCGTGGCGTTGATTCACAAGGCCGATCCAAAGGATCTGGAGAGCTTCGGGCTCTTTGATATCTATCAGGGCAAGGGCATTGAACAGGGCAGGAAGAGCTTGGCTTATAACTTTGTCTACCGCTCTGCCACGCAGACGCTGACCGATAAGAAAGTCAATAAGGCGCATCAAAAACTGTCCGAGTTCCTCTGTAAAGAACTGGGAGCTTCGCTGCGCGAAGGATAAAAACCATGCGGTCCGCCCGAGGCATGATGTGGGGGAGTCTGCTTTCGCTGCTTACAGCGGGGGCCGCTTTTTCTACACCGGCGGAATCGCGTTTTCGAGCACATCCGGAAGAACGGGCCGCATTGGCGGAACAGATTCGCGAACGACAGCACGCCGAAAAAACCAATGCTGTGGCGTGGGCGCAGTCGCGAGGGATCCCTGTGCGGGAAGTCCGCGACGGTCGTGTGCGCGAGCTGATGGAGGTGCGCGACGGAAAGCCGGTTTATTTCACCACCTACAATAAAAATGCCGCCATCTCCACCGCCGCCAATCTCGTGCGCGATGATGCCTCGTTCGGCGTGGACGGCAGCGGAATTATTGTCGGTGTCTGGGACGGCGGCTCCGTGTTGTCCAACCATGTTGAGTTGGTGGGGCGGGTAACAGTGATCGATGACGTGGCGGCAGAAAATCATGCCACGCATGTCGCGGGGACGATCGGAGCGTCGGGCGTGAAACCTGATGCCAAAGGCATGGCTCCGGGGGTGTCGATCAGGTCCTATGACTGGAACAATGATGTTGTTGAGCTGACCTTGGCCGGAGCCGACGGGCCGGGGCAGAGCGGCTCCATCTATCTCTCAAATCATTCTTACGGATACGATATTGCCGACTCGTCCGACTATTATTTGTTTGGACTCTACACCGACCACGTCAGGGACATGGATAAGGCGCTGCATGCCATGGAATACTGCCTTCCGTTTATCGCTGCCGGGAATGAGCGAACGAGTTCGCCGGATGGGTACGACACCATCACCATGTTCGGCGTTGCAAAGAATACGATCACGGTCGGGGCGGTGAACGATGCGGTTTCAGTTGATGTCCGTTCGCTGTCTCGCGCCGGCATATATTCTTCCAGCAGCTTTGGACCGGCTGATGACGGACGCATTAAGCCGGATATTGTCGCTAACGGGTCTTTAGTCTATTCCTGCGGCAGTGCATTCCAATCCGACTATTATTATTCCAGCGGGACCAGTATGGCATCACCGAACGCCTGCGGCTCCGCCGCTTTGCTGGTGGAGTTTTACCGCAATCAGACGGAAGGCGGTGCAATCCGTGCCAGTACACTCAAGGGCCTCATCATTCACACGGCGGATGATCTGGGTCGACCGGGTCCGGATTATCAGTACGGCTGGGGGCTGATGAATACGCTGGAAGCTGCCGCCATGATCCGCGATGTCACCGAAGCGCACCCTGAGCGCATGATCGATGCCGAGCTCACGGAGAGCAGCATGTCCCATAGTTACACGGTTTCTTCCTCAGGGATGACACCGCTGTGGGTGACGCTCTGCTGGAACGATCAGCCGGGGCTCTCCGACGGCGTGAGCGATGATGACCGCAGCCCCGATCTCGTGAACGATCTGGACCTGAAGATTATCGGTCCCGATGGGCAGACCAACTATCCCTATTCGCTCAGTTATGCCGCGCCGACCGCCAACGCGGTGAATACCGGTGAAAATTCGCGCGATAATGTGGAGCAGGTGCTCATCGACCTGCCCGTTCCGGGCGACTACACCATCATCGTCGATTGCGATGAAGCGCTGCGATACTATTATGAGCGTCGAGTTCCTGTCTTTAAAACAGGAGGAACGCAGCGCTACTCGCTGCTCATCAGCGGCGGAACAGGCGATGCCGACGGCGACAGCCTGCCGGACGACTGGGAGCTCGCCTTTTTCGGCAGCGAAACCAACGCCGTTGTTGCTGTCGATGCCGACGGCGATGGCGCCGACAATCTTTCAGAATATATCGCCGGCACCGATCCGACCGACTCCTCCGACTTCTTTTCTGTCAGCGAAGGCTCTTCCGCATCGGATGCCGGATTTACGCTCTCGTGGGAACCGCTTCCCGGGCGATCATATCAGGTGGACTGGACCACCAACCTGACCCTGCCGTTTGTGCCGATTTCCGAGGCGCTAACCTATCCCGTCGGAACCTACACCGACACCCTCTACCGCGCCGGCACAGCGCATTTTTACCGGATCGGTGTAGAGCTGAAGTAGAAAGTCCCTGATCTTTAGTTTTGGGGCAAAGAAGTCTGCTTCCGCGGACGTATTGTGTGCGCTGTGAAATGCAGGGGAAATGAGGATGAAACATAAATTCAAGGTGGTCGGCGCGCTTGCTTATTTCGGACTGTTTGTTTTTTCTGCGGTTGCGTTCATTTTTGATTCCTGCCTTGCCCCTTCTCCTGTTCCATTGGGCTACGCACTACTGATTTTGTGCGCGCTGATCATGAGTGCCGCCTTTTGGCTGAGATATACCGACCGAGCTTCGGTATTCGAGATGACGTCGTCGGTCATTTTTTCGTATGGTGTCTCTGCACTTTTGCTGAGTGGAAACCTCGACTCACCCGGCTATCTGATTCTGGCGGCGGTTTGGGCGATCATCTGGTTGATCGCCGAGACGGGCATCGGGATTGCGGTGATCGTTGCAAAGAAATGGAATACGCCGCGCGCCCGGCGCTTGGTTCGTTGGGTGGTTCCTTCAACGGTTCTTTTGGTGGCGGCCGGCTGTTATCTTCACGGTGTTGTACGCTATCTGATTTCGTCCGTCGCGGCGGGCCGCTTCAGTCCGTCTGCGTTGGTGTGTAACGCGGACGAGCTGCATTCTACGCGGGTTATTCCGGAACTGGAGGTGCCGATTACTCCGGGCACCAATCTGATCTGGTGCGCACCGTTCCAGTTGGCGTGGAATGATATGATGGAGCTGATCGGCGAGGAGCTTCATTTTGCCGGAGACGAACCCGATATTGTTGCGTAGCTTAATCAGGGGGCTGTTGTGGCGGATTTTCTCGACGATGAAAGCTATCTCTCCTTTGCGGGCGATTACACGGCTGCATTTGTCGAAGAGCTGAACCGGAGCGTAAACAAACAATTTGGTCGAGGAGCGTTCCCTGAAGCGGAAATCCCTTCCGACGGAGAGGCGGGGCTCGCCGCGTTTAGTTATCTCAGCATTAATCTGCCTTTTGAGTATGCGTTCCAGCGCTCGGAGGATCCGTTGAACTTTAACGGCAGCTTTGTTGAATCGTTCACGATTCCCTTTGGGCCGAACTCCAGCCGCCGCGCGGAGCGGGCGGAACGTCAGGTGAGCGTGATGTATCCGCCGGAAGAGGAGAGTTTTATCGTAGAGCTAGCCACCCGCCGGCGCGACCATCACCTGATTCTCGCCCGGGTTGCTCCCGAAAAAACGCTCGCGGAGACGGTCGAGAAAGTCTGCGGCTATACGGATTCGCTGGAGCGCAGCGCGCTTGAAGTGAATCAGCGGCTGGAAGTTCCTCTGTTTAATTTCAATATTGAGCGGGATTATTCCGAGCTGACCGGTCAGCTGTTGAATTTGCAACGCTCAGATTATGACGGATGGCAAATTGAAAAGGCGCGTCAGAAAATCCGCTTCCAGCTCGATGAGCGCGGTGCGATGCTGCGGTCGGAAGCCTCAATGGTCTTTCTCAAGTGTGCTCCGCGGTCGGATTGCATCTTTGATCAGCCGTTTCTGTTGATGCTTCGCTATGAAGAAAGCCCGCAGCCCTATTTCGCCATGTGGGTTGACAATGCAGAAATTCTGGTACAACCCTGATTCCAACGTTGCGGCGGGCAAGTGTGCGGGTGCGCCGGGTAGGGGCCCCCGGGCTCAGTTGACTGGATAAAAAGACTCGCCTTGGGTGTTGGTGCATGCATAAAATGAGCCCAATTTTATTCTATGGAAGATTCTGAATCCAACTTGTTCAAGTTTTTGCGGCGCAAGGATTGTGTCTATACGCAGTTGATTAAGTATCTATTTTGCGGGGGCATCTCCGTGGTCATTGATCAGCTGGTGTTTTACGTGATGGCTTGGCTGGTGTTACCTATTCTTCCGCCGGATGATCCATTTGCGGTATTTGTCGGGTTATTCGGTCTTTCGGTGAAAGAGGTTTCTGTTGAGAATTTTTATGCGAATTACTGGATAATCAAAGCGGTTTGTTTTCTGACCTCAAACGCGGTGGTCTATTTGCTGAACGTTCTTTTTGTTTTTCATGGCGGTCGCCACAAGCGCCACGTCGAAATTGTTATGTTTTTCGGATTTTCCCTGGTTCAGTTTTTCTACATATGGTTAGGCGGAGTGTTAATGACCCAATATGGTTGGAAACCCACCTACGCGAATTTGTTTATGTTGATTCTCGGGATCATCACCAACTATGTGGTCCGGAAAAAGATCGTGTTTAAAGGATAAGGGGAATAATTGAAGATTCTGATACTTAATTGGCGCGATGTGAAGCATCCCAGGGCAGGTGGGGCGGATTTTCGTCTGCAGCAAGTGTATGCTCCGCTGACACGGCAAGGCCACAAAATCATCCTCTACAGCTGCGCATTTCCCGGGTGCGATGCGGAGGATCATATTGACGGGATTGAAGTGCACCGCCTCGGAAACGATGTGACGTTTTCTTTTCTCTGCATGCTGAAACTGAGGAGCTGGGTCAAAAAGCATCAACCCGATGTGGTCGTCGAGGATTTAAATAAACTACCGTTCTACTCTCCGCTTGTTTACAAAGGGCCGCTCGTGATCCAGATGCATCATTTGTGGCGCAACTCTATTTTCCGCGAGACTTTCTTTCCCGTTGCTCTTTTGGTCTGGCTTTCAGAGGAGATGATTCGGCTGGTTTATCGTAAATGCCGATTCTCGGTGGTCAGCGAGTCGACAAAGCGGGAGCTGGAGGAAATGGGCATTGCGCCGGAGCGCATAAAGACCATTTATAACGGTGCCGATCTCTCGAGATATCAACCGATTGAGGGCGAGAAAGAGCCTTTTATGATTTGGGTGGGACGCATTCAAAAGTATAAGGGGGTTCTCGATGCCTGTGAGGTGCTCGAGCGGCTCCTTCCTGATTTTCCCAATCTCAAGTTGGTCATTGTAGGCGATGGGCCGTTTAAATCCCGCGTTGAGGATTATATCGTCCGTACGGGGCTTCAGGAGCAGATCAGACTGACTGGTTTCATCCCCGAAGAAGAGAAGATTTCCCTGCTTCAGCGGGCTGCGGTGCATCTGCAGTCCAGCTATAAAGAGGGGTGGGGGTTGAGTGTAATCGAAGCGAATGCCTGTGGGTGTCCGGTGGTGGCGAATAATACGACCGGTCTTTGCGATAGTGTGGTGGACGGCGAAAGCGGACTCTTGTATGACTTTTGCAATTTGGATGATGCTGCGAATAAGGTGAAGTCGATACTCAGCAACACTGAGTTGCAGATCCGATTCATTGAGAATGGGTTTCGACGCGCTGCGGAATTCAGTTGGGCACGAAATTCACGGGAAATGATAGAATATCTCGAGCGGGTTATTCCGGAGTCGGTGTGCGGGTTGTGCCGAGAACAGAGCGAGGATTTTTATGAAAAATGATAAGGTAATATTTTTATTAAGTACACTTTTCTTTATTGTTCTGGCGGTGATCACGTTCCGGTGTGTTTTGCCCTCTGATCATGTTTTTTCCGCGTCGGATATGAATATTGGGCTGTTGGCATCCAAAAAAAATGCATTACCGGAAATGCTCTCCGGCACCTATTGGATCGGTCCCGTTATGGGGAGCACCGCCTATGCGATTACACTGTTTAACGTGCTGTTGTCGTGTTGCCCGCTATTGTTTTTTGCGAATGCGTTTTACGGGTTTTTTCTCGTTGCCGGTTCGCTGTGTATGATTTGGTTCCTGCGGATCTGGAACCGCAGTTGGCCGGCCTCGCTTTTTGGAGCGCTGGTCGCTTTTTGGGTAAATTCCATTACGCTCGCTTCTTCGGGTCATGCCTATAAAGTGGAAGTATTGGTCTTTTCGGTTCTTGCGCTCTGTTTTGTCGAGAAGGCCATTCGCGCCGAATTATTCAGACGGTGCGTCGGCTGGTCGATTCTAGCCGGTTTGGCCGTTGGGATAATGATGATTGAGCAGCAGGATGTTGCGCTTCTGGCTGGGTTGTTTATCGGTCCGTATACGCTGTTTCGCTTGATTCAAGTGAAGCGGAAAAAAGGGTTGAGTTGGGTGGGTGTTTTAGTTCCATTGGCTGCTGTGGCGCTGCTCCTCTCTGGAAGCACCCTGTTGAAGTCGTATGCGCGAAATATAAAAGGGGCGGCTCCGATGCAGCAGAATGCAAAGGAAAAATGGGACTATGTTACCCAGTGGAGTGCGGTGCCTCAGGAATGGCCGGACCTGATTGCTCCGGGGTGGGCCGGCTGGAGTTCGCAGGATCAAAATGGCCCTTATTGGGGCAAGATTGGACAATCCGCAGGATGGGATGAGTCAAAAACCCCTCAGGAACAGCCGGGTGAACTGCAGAATTTTAAACTCGATAGTCTCTATATTGGTATAGTTCCTTTTATTTTGGGGATCGTCGGATTGTTTTTTGCAGCTGGAAGCCGAAAATCCGAAGAGGGAGCCGCGGTCATTTTCTGGAGCGTGGCCGGCATAGTGGGATTGTGGCTCGCTTTTGGTAAATATTCCATTTTGTACAAGCTGTTTTATCATCTTCCGATGGTGAACAACGTTCGTGCTCCGGTCAAACTGCTGGATAATTTTCAGATCTGTCTGGGAATTGTTTCCGCCTATGGACTGGATCGGCTGCTGAATAGAGAGAAAAAGAGCAAATCTGTTAAGATTGCTTGGATTGTGGGTTTTGTCTTGACTGGATTGACCCTTTTGGCCGGCCTGAAATATGGGGTGTCTCCAGAGGGGCAGATGGATGTATTCTCCAAAATGGGGTATTCACAAAAATATGCAGAGCTGATGGTTCGGAATATGTCGAAGGCCTGGCTGCATGCGGCGGTGTTAATGGGGATCGCTTCGATAACTGTGTTTTGTGCGTGGAAGTTTAAAAAGTATGCTCCGGGGTTGGCGGGTGTGTTTGTTATTTTGCTTGCGGTCGATAGTGTGATGATGACTTCGCATTATTTCAAGGCGGATGATATCGGGGCTCTGAAAAAAGGGAATTTGGTTTTTGATCACCTGAAGAAAAATCAAGGAAATGAGCGGGTCTATTTTGTTGATTCTCGGGAGGCTATCTACAATCAGTGGCTGGCGATGGACGGTTTTTATCACGGATTGAATCTTTTTAATATCTGGCAGATGCCCCGCATGCCGATCGAATACACAGAGTATCTTAATACGGTCGGTCGGGATCCGGTTCGCCTTTGGCAGCTTTCCGCCGTAAAGTATGTCACCGCTTCGGCCTCAATTAAACAGGAACTGGATCAGAACCCTCAGTTGGGGCAAATGTTTGAGTTGATCGAAAGCTATCAGATTCCAACCTCTCAGGGGATTCGCTCAGATGTTTTACTGGAATTTAAAGGCGGGGTTCCCAGGCTTGCGTTGTTCCAACGCTGGGACGCAGTTCCCTTGGACGAACACTGTACGGTGTTGGTTTCTGCTCAACATAATCCTCTTTCATCGGTGCTTCTGGATGCATCTGAGGGGATTGAACCTCAAGATTCCGCAGTTGGTTTTCATCCGGTCGATGGTGAGTTTCTGAAGAAAAAGGTTAAGGCTTCGGTGGTCACGGATGCTCCGGCGATATTGCGGTTTGCTCAGCGCTATGAGCCTGCTTGGAAGGTGTTTGTGGATGGGGAGCCGGCAAAACTTTTGCGGGTGGATTATCTGTCTATGGGCGTGTTGGTGCCGAAGGGTTCTCATCAAGTTGAGTTTCGTTGTGCGAACGGTGTGCCGGAGTTATGCATGTCAGGTGGGATTGTTTTGGGTTCTATTCTATCGGCGTTTCTGCTGATCACGCTTCGGGCGGGGAAAAACAGGCGTGATTAAATCTGTCGTCAGATATTTCAATACAGGGGGGTTGCTCAGAGACAGCTCAATCCTGTTTGCCGGAACGATAGGGGTAAGTCTCCTGAACTTTCTTTTTCAGGTGTTTATGGGGCGTTATTTGCGAAAGGAAGAATATGCATTGCTCGCCGCACTGCTTGCGGCTTTTAATATTGTCTCTACACCGTTCAGTGTGGTGGCGTCGACGATAAGCCGTTATACCAGCTTGTTGATTCAGGAAAATCGGGCCGGAGACGTATTGCGGCTGGGTGTGCGCTGGGGCCTGCGATTGACTCTGCTGGGTATTATTTTTTCAATGTTCTGTTTTATTATGCCTCGGACGGTTGCGCATTTTCTGGATTTTGACCGTGTGGAGCCGGTATATATTTTCGGCATCGTCGTAGCCGGTGTTTTTTCTCGCCCTGTTGTTGAAGGAATACTGCTGGGAGCCCAGCAGTTTAATGTTTGGTGCATAGCCAATATTCTGGGTTCAGCAATTCGGTTGCTGGTTGGGGTGGTCTTGGTACTTGCGGTATCGCCCTTTGCGGGGTGGGGGCTTCTCGGGCATGGGATCGGGTTTTATGCAACCATTGCGGTTGGCGTTTTTTGTATTCTCTTTTTTGAGCGATCCATGAAAATGAGCGACCAGCCTCTTCCTCGGATTGAAGGGTTTATGTTCAGCAGTTTCTTTATTCTGTTCGGACATTCGGTTCTCATGACGGCGGATGTGGTTCTGATAAAAAACCTCTACCCTGATTCGGCACCGGACTTTGCCTATGGAGCCACCTTTTCTCGTCTGGTACTGTTTGTTCCTGCGGCTTTTGTGGGGGCAATGTTCCCTAAAGTGGTTTCGTCCGGGCGGGGGACTCGGGAGCAGTTTGTTTGTTTTAAGCGAACGTTACTGATGACATTAATCAGCACAATCTTTACGGCGGTAATCATTTCTCTGCTTGCACCGTTCCTCCCGCGTTTGCTCAGTTTGGAGGTGATATCCGATAATCTGGTCCGCTGGATGAGGATGCTTGCTTTTATCACCATGCCGATTGCGCTGATCAGTGTGCTTTCCCGCTATCTGCTTGCTCAGGAGCAACTGCGTAAAACGATCTGTATTCCTGTGGCGGCTCTGGTCTATGTTGCATCCTCCTACCTGCTCCCTTGCGGTGTGGACGGCGTTTTGTGGATTCTCGCATCAACATCAACAGGGTGCTGTTTGATTTTGTTAACACTCGTTTTTTCTGATGCTCGAAAGGTGGTTAAGGAATAATGAAACGACTCGTTGTGTTTTTCCCATCATGGCGTTATTTCGGCCATTTTGCCCTTCCGCTGTTTGAACCGCTCACCGACCAGTATGAGGTTCTCTTTTTCCATACGGAGAAGGCGATTTACGGCTGGGATGACTTTCCTGATCTTACAGATAAAGGGATTGCTGCAGTAGACTTAAAATCTTTCAGGACCTATTCGTTTGTCACTGCACTCCGAAAGCTGAATCCGGATTGTCTCGTCGTTTTGGATAAGGGCTGGGTGCAGGATCGGGCGATTCTCCATGCCGCTCGTTACCTAGGAATTCCTTCTATTCAGATTCAGCATGGAAGCGTGGCAATTATTGATTCGGTAACGACAAATTCCTTTTTTAAGCGGACCGTAGTGGAATTTTTTAAAATCATTCGGACTCTCCGTCTTTATAATACCACGGTGATTCGTGTTGGGATTGGGCCATGGCTCAAGTCTCTTCCCTTTCAGTTCCAATTATTAAGAAATCCGAACAACTATTATCGCAATCATCGGAATGAGATAACTGCGGATGCGGTCTGTATAACGGGTGCTTGTGATCGGCCGTTTTTTATACGCAAAGAGGGATATCGAGAAAATCAACTCGTGGAGATGGGCAATAAGAATTATGAGAAGGCCTATGCTCTGCGCGACAAGATTCCTTCAGGAAGTGTGCGAAATCGTGTTCTGCTTGTTTCGCAACCGTTATTCGAGGAGCATATTCTGCCTGGCGGAATGAAGGAAAAACTAAAACTTCTTCAAGAGTTGGTGGATGCCGTCATGCGGATTGACGGTGTGACTTTGGCAGTGAAACCCCATCCTCGAGAAGATGAGGAATGGTTTCGTTCAAATTTTCCCAGAGAGCGATTGCATGTGTACGACAGCGAAACCGATGTGAACGATGCAATTGTGGAAAATCGTTATGTGATCGGATTCTTTTCTACGGCATTGATCAATGCCATTATTATGCGAAAACCGCTCGGGATTATTCGTTGGGTGGATGATAGCGTGTTTGGACTGGAATTGGATAAGGATGGTGCCGCGATAAGTCTCAATCGGGGTGAGGATATTGCGCGGCTTATCGCGTTAGAAAGCAATGAATTTGATCCCAACTATTATGCGTATAACCGAAATGTGCTAAACGTATTGACGGATACGGTGAAGAGGATTGAAAAACGGGGCTAAGCGCAGTTGCTTTTTTTTACGCCGAATGCGGCGTTGTGCAATTACACCGCAAATTTTCTTTGTTTCGGGAATGGGTCGGGTACTTTGTCCGGGTGATGAAGGCATATCTTTCTGAAATATTCAGTTCAATTCAGGGTGAAGGTCCCTACGTGGGGGAGCGTCACCTTTTTGTGCGTTTCTGCGGCTGCCATCGGGATTGTTCGTTTTGTGATACGCCGAAGGAGCGGACGACGGCGGCGCAGATCGAATTCATTCCCGCTTCCGGTACTTTTGAGACGGTTCCGAATCCGTTCACGGCGGAGCAGGTGATGGAATGGATTCGCAAGGTGGATGCCCAAAAGACGAATCGGCACATCGCTTTAACGGGCGGGGCACCGTTGCTGCATGCACCATTTCTGGTCGAGCTGCTGCCGCGTTTGTGCGCGGAGGAATATCGTATTTATCTGGAATCGGCCGGTGATCTGCCCCAGCCGCTGAAGGCGGTGATTGAATGGGTGGATGTGGTGTCGATGGATGTGAAGCTTTCGAGTGTGACGGGCGAGCCGAATACGTTTCCGGCGCATTGGCAGTTTCTTAAAATCTGCAGGGAATCCAAGGTTGACGTTTTTGTGAAGCTGGTGCTTTCTGCGGAGACGCAGGAGGGCGAGCTGATGGAGGCGGCCAAGGGGATTCTTGAGGCGGGCGGCGTGGAAACGTTGGTGGTGCTGCAGCCGATGACCCGCGCGGAGCGTAACACGGCGGTTCCGACAGGCGCGCAGCTGCTGCGTTGGCAGGATATGGTGTCCAGCGTGCTTCGGGATGTGCGCGTTATTCCACAGACGCATGTGATGATGGAGGTTTTGTAAAGATGTCGGGTTCGAAAAAAGCAGTGGTTTTGTTGAGCGGCGGGCTGGATTCCGCCACGGCAATGGCGATCGCACGGGCCGAAGGCTTTGAGGTGTATGCGATGTCGTTTCGCTATGGCCAGCGTCACGTGGTTGAATTGGAATGTGCGGCGGAACAGGCCGAAGCTGCGGCGAAGGAGCATCGCGTGGTGGAGATTGATCTGCGGGCCTTCGGCGGATCGGCGCTGACGGCGGATATTGATGTGCCCAAGCACGAACATGTTGAGGAACTGAGCGACGAGATTCCGGTCACGTATGTGCCGGCCCGAAACACGGTATTCCTTTCTTATGCGCTGGCTTGGGCCGAGGTGCTGGGCGCGAACGATATCTTTATCGGCGTTAATGCGCTCGATTACAGCGGTTATCCCGACTGTCGCCCGGAGTTTGTTGCAGCCTATGAAAAGATGGCCAATCTGGCGACGGTGGCCGGAGTGAAGGGGCAGAAGCTGACCATTCACACGCCGCTGATTGATCTGACCAAGGCACAAATTATTCAGCTTGGGCTCGACCTTGGAGTGGATTACGCTAAAACCACCAGTTGTTACGACCCCGCTCCCGACGGGCGTGCATGCGGTCGATGCGATTCCTGTCTGTTGCGCAAGAAAGGCTTTGCTGAAAACGGAATCGCTGACCCGCGGGAATATGTAGACTGATGCGTAATGAGTAATGCGTAATTTAGTGAGGACCGGATTACGCATTACTCGTAACGTATTACGAATGAAGGATTACGATCATGCCGAAAATGCGAATATATAGGGAATTTAAGTTTGATTCAGCGCACTGGCTGCCGAATGTGCCGCCGGGCCATAAATGCGCGAAAATGCACGGGCACACCTACACGATTGAAGTGCATCTCGAAGATGAACTCAATCCGACGCTCGGCTGGGTGATGGACTATAACGATTTGCGCAAGGTCGTTGATCCGCTGATCGAGCAGCTCGATCATAAAATCCTCAACGAAATTGAAGGGCTGGAGAATCCGACGGCTGAACTCATTGCGCTTTGGTTCTGGAAGAAGATTAAGCCTGTGCTTCCGCAGCTCTGCCAAGTGGTGGTGAAAGAAAATCCCATCAACGTGTGCATCTATTCCGGCGAGTAAGGGTTTTGGGCTGTGGCGCAGGGTTCCCTGTCGCAAACTTCAGAATCGCTTCGCACCAGCCTGCGATGGGCAGGCAGAGTGCCTACCCCACATTTTCCACCCCCAGCTCTACAGGCGAGGTGGAAAGAGCTCGGAACGCTCTTCGGCAGGGAGCTCTACATAGTAGTACAACTGCTGTTGCCGGAAAATTTCCAATTGCTTTCTGAGCTCCATCATTCTTTCGGGATCCTGGCTGGAATAGTCAATGATCTCAGCAGGGTCTTCCTCAATATTGGTCAAATGCGGATGCCGTGTATCCGGACGTATAAACTTCAAGGGATAGTCGAGTATGCCGACGCCACGGTTCAGACTGTGGCAGATAAAATAGATGGGGTTCGTCCGGGGATTGTTCAGGATGGGTTCGCCTTGGAAGCTCGGATAATTTTCCATGCCGAGGATTTCAAGGATGGTCGGGTTGATGTCGATCTGCGAAATCGGATCGTTACGTACGGCGGCGGTTTTCTGGCCCGGTTGTTTGATCAGGGTGCAGACGCGGATCTGATCGTCGTATAGCGATGAACTGTGAGTGGGAAGTCCGTGTTCGTAGAACGATTCGCCATGGTCGGTGGTGATAATGATCAGGCTGTTTTCATAAAGGTCGTTTTCCTTCAGGTAGTTGATGAAGGTGCCGACCTGCTCATCGACATAGTGCAGCGCGTTGTCGTATTTGTTGATCACGGTTTCAATTTTATCTTGGGGATAGCCGAAATAGGAATATTGGAAGTCGTCCGTGCTGCACGGCTGATAAGGACGGTCGGCTTCCTCCGGGATATCATATGGGAAATGGGTGCGTTGGAGGTTCATGTAGAGGAAGGTCGGCATTTCGGGATTGCGCTGTTCGAGATATTCCAGCGCCCATTCACAGGTGAGTTTGTCATCAATTTTACTCTCTGCGCCGATATCATCGCCGAGTTCATCTTTGGAGTGGCG
The DNA here is from genome assembly GCA_016937035.1 of Pontiellaceae bacterium. The sequence continues at coordinate 6,488 of JAFGWS010000131.1, read as the reverse complement.
GAAATACTGCAGATCGGTATCGGCAAAAAGGAAGGTTTTCATGCCGCACCAATCCTCATTTTGGGAAGAGATAAACGCGGTTTGATAACCGCTGTTGGCCAAAATATCGAAAAGCAGTGTTTTGGGGTAATCAACGGTCGTGTAGGTGTTCAGGTTTTTGGTTCGGAGCGGGTACTGAGAGGAATGGATACTGGGTTGGGCATAGTTGGAGTGGTTGGCCGCTGCGTAGGTGAGCGGGAAGAGGGTGCTCTGTTCCGAAAATGCCTGAAGATGGGGCGTAATATCTTCCCGTTCGTAACCCGTGAAAGAAAAATGATTCCACGTGATCGATTCCAGCACGATTAAAAATATATTCGGGGTGGTTCGGGGCGTGTTGTATTCCAGATATTCTTCGAGCGAAGTGCGCGGGGCGAGTTGGATGGTTTCAATCGCCTCCTCTTTAAAATCGTCGTCCTGCAGCAGATTTTCCGCCAATGTGGAAGTGAGGAAGGTCGTAGGGAGCAGGTCGTATTGAACCTGCCATGCCGTCGGCTTGGACGAGCCCATGAGCATCGCAAAAGAAGTTCCGCTCAACCCGAGTACGACCAACATAATGATGGCAAATTTTCTGCCGACATGGCGGGAAGTGTGGTGGTAATAGCGGACAAATCCGAATCCGATAGCCGAAGTGAGCAGCGCCAGCACCAGCAGGTGAATACCTATACGGCGGCCGATGTCCGGCAGGAGCTGCTTCGTATCGCTGATGGCAAGGCCCAGCATATCCCACGAAAGAAAAGAGCCGATTTCGATCCGCATGATCTGTGATGACAGGTAGACCCCCGTACAGACAAAAAGGAGGAGTGTACATGTGAGCCACTGTCCCTTCCTTGCAAACCGTTCGGGCAGTAAATCAAAAAGAATGTTGAGTCCAAAATGAGCCAGAGCAATGGCCAGAATTAAAGGAAACTGCATAACGCCGGCGATGGGATACAGCCAAAAAAAGCCCTTTGGAAGTACGTTCGAAAAAAGTCCTGCCGACAACGACAACAGGTTGCAGATGAGTGCTGTTCCAATCCAGAAATATAAGGTTTTTATAAGCCGATTCATAATGCGTCTAACCGCATCCCCCGTTTTTCTAATGGCCTTTTACAGGAAATCCGCTGACAAGGGCAACACTCTTTCATCGTCTTGTCAGCCGGCAACTTTGCTTCCATCGGAGCGGTTTAAAGAATAAGCCTCTACCGACCTCTTCCTTGCTCTCATGCGCTCTTTCCGCAGTAATCGACCACCTTTTGGTAGGAAAGGGGGCCCCCGAAAAGATCGAGCGCAGAGCCGATGGTGACATCAATCTTTCCATGACCCGCCTGATTGAGCTTTTCCAGATCGTCCAAGGAGCGGACGCCGCCGGCATACACGCACGGAATCGGCGAGTATTTCGCCATTAAAGCAATCAGTTCTTCGTCCATGCCTTGTTGTTTGCCTTCAACATCCACCCCGTGGATTAAAAATTCGCAGCAGTAGGCTGCGAGGTCGTTCAGCGTCTGTTCATCGAGGACCGTTTGCGTAAAGGTTTGCCAGCGGTCGATGACGACATAATATTTTTCCTCCTTTTTGCGACAGCTCAGGTCGAGTACGAGGTGTTCAGAGCCGATTGCGCTGTGGATTTTTTTAAGTTTGGCGCGGTCGAGTTGCTGGTGCTCAAAAAGGCAGGAGGTTACAATCACCTGTGCTGCGCCGGCATCAAGCCACTCCCTGGCGTTTTCTTCCGTAATTCCGCCGCCAATCTGCAGTCCGCCGGGCCATGCAGCGAGCGCTTCGCGAGCAGCAATTTCGTTTCCTGGACCGAGTTTAATGACGTGTCCGCCGGTCAGCTTGTCCGCACGGTAAAGCTCGGCATACCACGCCGGAGTTTTTTCCGATACAAAGTTGGTTTTCGGCTCCTTGCCGTCGGTGAGCGATCCGCCGACGATTTGTTTTACTTGTCCGTTGTGTAGGTCGATGCAGGGTCTGAATTTCATATTTTAGTTTACCTTAGTGTATATGATGAGTGCGGCTGATCTCAACGGCTGAAAAACTATCAGTCTGAATGGTGGAATTCAACGCAGTGAGGAGAAGAATGTTGAGCGTTTCGTGACCGTCTGCTGAGGTGATAGACAGGGAAATTTGGAGATTTCTGGAAAATTGACTGGCGGATTCGGCTCGTTCCCGTCATCCTTCCGGCAAAAGTCTTGGCAACGGAGGGTGGTATGATGAAAAAGGGTATAACGCAGTGCGTGTTTATGTTTTGTGCGGTCTCATTCGCTCAGGCGGTAACGATTTCGCCGGAGGCGGCGTTGGAGCAGGCCCGAGTGTGGATGAAGGAGAATTCCGTGATGTCGGTGGCGGCGGAGCGTTCGGCCACGGTATCGGTTTTCCCCGAGACGGGCGACTATTCGGTCTATGTAGTTAATCTGGCTCCGAGCGGCTATCTGGTGCTCAACTCGGATGATCGCCTGCTGCCGGTGGTGGCTTTCAGTCCGGACGGACAGGCTGATCTTACCGACGATCCTCAGAATACATTCCGCGCACTGCTCCTCAGCCACGTCGAAAAATCGGCGCAGATGCTGGCGTCAGGCGTTCTGCCGAAGCTTTCCCGCATGGCCGATGAACCGACGGAATCATACGGACCCTTTTTGGAGAGCACGTGGAATCAAACCGATCCTTATAACCTGCTCTGCCCGCCGGTGACCGGAGGACTTTCGGGATACGACGACCGTGCGCCGGTGGGCTGTGTGCCGACGGCCTATGGGCAGATTCTTAATTATCACCGCTGGCCGGTGCATGGCCAGGGAACGTACAGCTATGTGGACAGTGAAGGGGTTGTGACCGGAGCACACAGCGCTGTTTTTTCCGACGATTTTGATTGGAAATCCATGCTCTCTGTTTATGGAGCATCCAATTCAGTGGCTTCTGAGGATGCTGTTTCGGAGCTGATGTATGAGCTCGGTGTGATTGCGGAAGAGGACTACGAGGCCGGCGGTTCGGCTGCGAGTATTTCGTTGGTGGCGAAGCGGCTGGATGATTATCTCTATTTTGAAGCGGCCACCTGGCACAGCAATAGGGTGGAACTGCTGCCGTCGCTCGAAGCGGATTTGCGGGCCGGGTTCCCCTGTCTGGTTTCGCTGCCGAATGCGGCGCATGTGATTATTGCCGATGGCCTTGAGGTTCTGAGCGGAACCACCTACTACCATCTGGACTATGGCTGGGGCGGATCGCATAACGGATGGTACAATATTGATTCTGTTTATGACGGCCCCTTTGATGACGGTGTGACCGGTTTGCGGCCCATGCTGATGGCTTTTCCGGCCGCCAATGCGGTGACTGCGGCGACGGAGGGCGAAACCGAGCTGCAGTGGATCATTCCGAAGCGACTGGAAGAGGAAGTGGCCGCCCTTCGGATTAATCGGCTGGAAAAGCAGGTGGGATCCTGGAGTTCGGATGGAGACACCATTCCCGCCTATCTGAATGAAGGGTGGAGCGTGGTCACCAACGGTTATTCCGGTGACGGCTGGTATGCCGGTCCGACGAAGGATGCTCAGTTGGTCCTGGACGACTTTTTTGTTCCGAATGCAGGGGCCGAACTTTCGTTCCAGCGTTTCTTTCGTCTTGCGGAGTCGGAGTCGTTTGTGATTTCCGCCTCCACCAATGGCGGCTACAGCTATGACGCCATCTTTGCCGTGGAAAATACCAACCTGTTGCAGCAGGCGGAGGATTGGCAGCAGGAAGCGGTTTCGCTGGCCCCCTTTGCCGGGAAACAGATTTCACTGAAATTCGAGCATGTTGCCGGTACAAATTATTATAACGAGGGCGGCGTGAGGCTGGATGACCTGAGCGTTTCCAATGCAAAATGGTATGCGTGGAAACCGTTCAGAGAAGATACCACGCTCGCCTCCCGCCGCTTTTCGGCCATCTCGACAAATATAGACGATTGTGCAGATTTCTCGGTCTTCGAGGTTACGTCGAAATATCAATCACTGTTTGGAGATTGGGCCGTTACAAATGCTGATGGGGCTCCGAATTGCTTTTATAAATCAACATATGATTATGTTCCCGGAAATGGGGGGGAGGGACAGAATCCTCCAGATGTATTCTATAATTTGACCTCAAAGTCCACGATTACACCAACAGAAAGTTCTCGTCTGACGGTGCGCACCAAATTCAAACTAGGTTCAGAAGAAACGTTCCGGATTATGATTTCCACCAACGATTCTGACTATTCAACGATGTGGGTCAACTCAGCAAATCTTCCGGATTGGACTTTTATTCCCATCGATTTGTCGAATTATGCGGGACTTTCGATAAAAATTCGTTTTGAGTACGAGGCCGGAGGAAATTATTTTCCAGATGGCGGAATCTGGATCGACTCGATTGATCTGGAAGGAACGGTGAATGCGGACCTGGAAGGGCAGCCGATCTATTATACGATGCTCTCCGATCTTCCGGCGGGAACGCATACGCTGGCGGCGCGTCTGTTTGATACGAATGGTGTCGAGCACGGAGTGGCTCCGTCGTTTACTCTGTCGGTTGCGGGTGAGGTGGATGACGGCGACGGTATACCGGCCGCGTGGGAGCTGCTGTATGGACTCGATCCGGAAACGAACGACGGTGCGCTGGATCCGGACGGCGATCTGCTGAGTAACTTTGATGAATATGTGGCCGGAACCGACCCGACGAACGCAGTGAGCCGCTGGATTATTCAGCCGGGCGACGCCGGGTTGCCGACCTTCTACGGTGCACAGGATCGCGTTTACACCATCGAATACAGCACCAATCTGGTGACGGGTCCGTGGGAGCCGCTCGAGAGCGGCGTGGCGGGCTCGGATGCGCTGATCGATGTGGAGAGCTACGATTCGCCGACCAATTCGGTCCGCTTCTACCGCGTCGGTGTTCAGGTGCAGTAAACCGGAAAACCACTGAATATTTGCATGTTTCAAACCACTGATTTTCACTGATCAGCACTAATCATTGAAGTGCACGATCAGTGAAGATTAGTGAGGATTAGTGGTTGTTTATCCGTATATTCTGATTTTCTGGACGGTGGTGATCGTTACGGTCCGTAAGGCGGGCCGTTCGGGCATTTTTCGATTATTTAGAACCACGGATGAACGCGGATATTGAATAGCTTTAGAGCGTTTCCCGAATGACATGTCGCAGCACGTTTTTGTAGGGCTGGAATGGGCGCCGCCCTTCCAGCCGCAGCGGGACGCCTAGCGAGGCTGAAAACTTGGAAGCCAACGTTTTCAACCATTCCCGCCCCACAATTTTGCGGAGGCATTTCAAATGTTAAATCCTCTAAGCATCCGTGTCCATCTGCGTTTATCTGCGGTTCTATAAAAATCCGGAATAGGGCACCGTGGTCTCATGACGCCTTCTGGAAGGCTATCGGTGGATGCGTTTTAGGGGCGGCAATAATTCGGGAGAAATCATCAGGGTGATGCTGCGGGCACGGACGACGATGTTTATTTCGAATGAGCGTTCGCTTTTGCGGAGGCGGTCGGTGTAAAACGTTCCCCATGATCTATTCGTTCGAAAACCGAGTGCCGGCGTTGGCGGCGGACTGCTATGTGGCGGAGTCGGCGCAGGTGATCGGTTCGGTCACGCTCGGCGCGGCGGCAAGTGTTTGGTTCGGCGCGGTGCTGCGCGGCGATATTGAGCCGGTGGTGGTCGGTGCACGCAGCAATATTCAGGACAATTCCGTGGCACACACGAGCCGGGGCCTTCCGGTGATTCTGGGTGAGGATGTGACGGTGGGGCACAAGGTGACGCTGCACGGCTGTACGATCGGAAATAACTGTCTGATCGGGATGGGTGCGGTGTTGCTCGACGGCTGCGAAATCGGCGATAACTGCATTATCGGTGCTGGCTCGCTGGTGGGGCCGAGACGCAAGGTGCCGGCGGGTTCGTTGGCGCTGGGGAATCCGCTTCGAGTGATTCGCACGCTTTCTGCGGAGGATATTGATCATGTCCGTGCGGCAGCGGCTCGTTATGTTGAACTGCAGGCGCGCTATCGCAAGGGCGGGTTGAAAAATATTCATAAATAGAAGTCCGAAGAGGTTCTACGTAGAATTTTATGGTGGAGAATGCGGAGAACTATTTTGACGGGATAACAGGATAGACCCGATCAAATCCTGTTATCCGGTCGAAAACACGGTGCACCACAAAAAATAAAAAGAGCCCCGAAGAGCGGTTTCATTGCCGTTTCACGCCCTTAGACGAAGAATAAAATTTTCAGCGGAAGGTGGCACTGAAAATGCTCAAAACGTCACCAAGCAAAACACCCTGTTTGCCAAAGTATTAACGAGCATATAAAACAATATGCAAGTATACATTAAGGCAGGCTTGCCTCGGATTTAAGATCAAGATGTTTAAGTCTATAAAAAAAGAGTTACGGAAGAGAGGGACGCACCTTAAGCGTTTTTTCGCGCCTAATGGTTACGCTTCCGGGTTTTGCGCCGCGTGGTTTTCCGACG
>JAFGWS010000130.1 GCA_016937035.1 Pontiellaceae bacterium | reverse complement strand
CGGCGATCTGGAATCCTGGACCAACGCCGGCGAAGCGGTCATTTGGGAAATCTCGAGCGACAGCCCGACGCAGTTCTTCCGCGTCCGCAGCGAAAAATAACCGATCCCTTATTCGGTAATACCAAACACCCCGCCTCGCGCGGGGTGTTTTACTTTTCGGATCGTTCCGCTATACATACGCCCATGCAACCCATGGACTCATCCGAAATTTTGCTCGTAGCCTTCAACGCCCGCTACGCACACTGCGCGTTCGGTGCGCGCTGCCTGCTGGCCAATCTCGGCGATTTACAATCGAAAGCCGCGCTGCTCGAATTCGATCTCGCCGTACAACCGCGCACCGCCGTAGAAAAAATCCTTGCGTGCCATCCGCGCATTGTCGGCATCGGCTGCTATATCTGGAATATTGAGCTCGTCACTAAAGTGGCGGCTCTGCTGAAAAAGCTCCGCCCCGAAATGGCGCTCGTGCTCGGCGGCCCGGAAATCAGCTATGAAACCGAAGAACAGGAAATCTACCCCTACGCCGACTACGTCATCTGCGACGAAGGCGAAATAGAATTCCGAAACCTGTGCCGGCAGATTTTAAACCACGAAGACACGAAGCGCACGAAGCAGGCAGAAGGGGCCTTAGAAAAAACCTCGTGTCCTTCGTGTCTTCGTAGTGAAAAAATAATCCGTTCCGCACCTGTCGACGTTTCGCAAATCGAACTGCCGTATGACCTTTATACCGATGAAGACATTCCTCATCGCGCCATCTATGTCGAGGCCTCGCGCGGCTGTCCGTTTCGTTGCGAATACTGTATGTCGTCGCTCGACTCCGCCGTGCGTTATTTCCCTAAAGACCGTTTTCTTGCGGCCATGCAGAAGCTGCTGGATCGCGGGGCGCGCACCTTCCGATTCGTCGACCGCAGCTTTAACATCGACCTCGACTTTGCGCTCGAAATTATCGCGTTCTTCCGCGACCGCTATCAGCCCGGCCTGATGGTTCACCTGGAAATGATCCCCGACCGTCTGCCGGACTCACTGATGGATGCGCTCAAGCATTGCCCGCAGGGCATGTTCCAGTTTGAAATCGGCATTCAAACCTTTAATCCGGAGGTGGCGCAGCGTATCCAGCGACCGCTCAACATTACACAAATTGAAACCAATCTGCGCCGCCTGCGGCAGGAAGCCGCCGTACATATCCATGCCGACTTGATCGCCGGGCTACCGGGCGAAGATTTGGACAGCTTTGCCGATGGATTTGATCGCCTGCTCGCTCTCAATCCACAGGAGATCCAGCTCGGCATCCTCAAGCGCCTGCGCGGAGCGGCAATTGATCGTCACACGCAGGAATGGAGCATGGTCTACAGCCCCCACGCGCCCTACGAAATTCTCCAGACCGCGCAGATCGACTTCACCCAAATGCAGCGACTCCAGCGCTTCGCCCGCTATTGGAACCTCACCGTGAATAACGGCCACTTTATCCAAACTGCGCCACTGATTTGGACAACCCTTCAAGGCCCGCAAGATGCGGGCAAACCCGTACCGCCAGCATCTTGGGGGCCAAGCTCCGCGTTCAGTGCATTCATGCACTGGACCGATTGGCTTTATGCACAGACCGGAACCACCGGAAATCTGCACATGGTACGCCTCGCAGAGCTGTTGATGACCTATCTGACTCAGGAGCGCGGCCTGCCCGAAAGGGCGGTCACTGAAGCGCTCTGGAGCGACTATTCGCGCGGCAACCGCCCAGACGTCCCCGGCTTCCTGAAAAAATTTGGATTTGAACAGAACCGGCAGAATAAAGAAGAGCCGCGCTCCGGGCTGCCGCGGCAGTCGAGACACAGGAAATAATGTAGACGAGGCCCCCGGCCTCGTTTAGAACGACACCATGACAACAGAAAACAAAAACTGCGGTGGACAGCTTAATCTGCGGGTTCCGTTCGATGAGGTGGAGCGCGTTTCTGAATGGGTGCGCGAAGCGCTGGAGAAGGAGCCGATTGAGCTGTCGAAACCGTTTGCCGAAGAAGTGCAGATTGAGATCTATTTTGACTCGCTCCTCGAGGCACAACTGGCTCAAAAGGCACTTCCGTCAGAGTTCAACATTCTCTCTGCCGAAGCCAAGGAATATCAGGAGCAGGACTGGACCACCTTTTGGCAGCACCACTTTAAGATCACCGAACTCGGGCAGAACCTGCGCATCGTTCCCGAGTGGGAACCCGTCCCGACGGACGACAAGATCAACATTGTAATCAATCCCGGCCTGAGCTTCGGCACCGGCGGACATTTTACCACCAAGTTTTGCCTCGAAGCGCTGGGAAAAGCCGTGGGGGAACTTCAGCCAAAGTCGATGATCGACGCCGGCACCGGCAGCGGAATCCTCTCGATCGCGGCTGTCAAGCTCGGCATTCCCGAAGTGATCGCCTTTGACTTTGACCCTGTATGTATCGACCAATGCACAGAAAATGCGGCGCGCAACGGCGTTGACGGACGCATCCGATTTTTCCAAGCCGACGTATTGGAACCCGGCTGGTATACCGAACCCGCCGATCTGGTCTGCGCCAACATTCTCACCTCCGTCCTACTGGATGCCGCACCGCTCATCATACGATCCGCCAAGAAACGCATCCTGCTCAGCGGCATCCGCGAGATTGAGGCCGACGCCGTGGCCGACACCTTTATCCAGCTCGGCTGCCGCGAAATCTCACGTGACGGCGACGGCCAATGGTGCGGCCTCGTGCTCGATCTGCCGAGGCCGTATATAACATGAAAGAACTGAAACCAGCATGGGTGATGATTTGTTTCATCGTATTCGGTTTACTGGTTTCAGGCATTACTGTCTGGCCGGAGACCTTGGCCCACAGAAACACAGCGTATTTTAAGATTCATCGACTGATCTGATTCTTCATCTTGCTGGAAGATCTGGCTCTGGATGTCCTGCACCGAGTAGGTCCGCTTCGCCGGAAAACGGAAAAGCGCGACTCCCGTTGCTGCGAGTGCATGATCAACAAAATCGTCCCGGGTCTGTCGCTTTGCTTTGGCGTGGCTCTTTTCGTCGAGTTCGACAACGAACTGAACAGTCAGATCGTTCGGATCACAGGCGACAAAGTCGAGATGCTTGCTCTGAATCCGATTGAAGGCTGATTGCCACGCCGCGCGGGACATACCGCGCTTGACGCGGATAACGTCGTCAAGTCGGACCTTGCCGAAGAGACGGTAACTTTGCCCTATGGATTGTTCAAGCACACCGCGAGGAAGAAGCGCTCTGCGGGAGAGAAGAGTGCGTCCTCCTTCTCGTACAAATCGCGGTCGGGCGCGCCGACGGCCTTCATGATGCCGATTTCGGCTTCTGCTTATCGAGCCGTGCGGAATCGTTGCCATAAATCAGGAGTATGGGCGTTATGTTTAGGTCCAGGAACTCCGCTATGAACATCGCAATTTTAATTCCCGCCTATCAGCCTGATCAAAAACTGATCTCCGTCGTGGAGACTTTACTTATGGAATGCGCCTATCCGATCATCGTGGTCGATGATGGAAGCGATGGATCCTGCCGATCTGTCTTTGAACTGCTTTCAACTTTAGATCGGGTAACCATTCTGAAACATAACATCAATCAGGGGAAAGGTCGCGCCCTGAAAACCGGAATGAAACATTGCTTATCGCAACGCGATATCGATGGATGCATCACGGTCGACGCGGATGGCCAGCACACGCCTTCCGACATTCTGAAAGTCATCGATGTCCTTCAAACCCGGCCGGATCATTTAGTGCTTGGTTCAAGGGACTTTGATTTAAAGCATGTTCCGCTGAAAAGCAGGCTTGGAAACAAGATCACGCGTTTCATCACTTCCCTGTTGATCGGACAAAAACTGACGGATACCCAAACCGGACTGCGGGCATTCTCGCGGAAGTCGATGGAAAAACTGATGGAAGTACCGGGCGAACGATTTGAATATGAAATGAACATGTTGCTTTACTGTAAGCGGTATAAAATCAAGATCGAAGAAGTTGCGATCGAAACCGTCTATCCCGATAATAACGCCTTCTCGCACTTTGATCCGTTCACCGATTCGATACGGATCTATCAACAGATTTTCGCATTCGCATTCGCTTCGATCGCCTCGGCGCTGCTGGATTGGGTCTTGTTCACCGTCGGACTGTTCGTCTTTGCAAAACTCTCCGAACCGATCTGGGTCGCGACGGTCGTTGCTCGATTGGTTTCGATGAATTTTAATTTCGCCATAAACAAGAAACTCGTCTTCAAAAACCATGCCGGATGGAAGTCTCAGGGCATCAAATACTATCTCCTTGCCGGCTTTCAAATGTTGGCAAGCGCTTATTTGGTGAAATACTTTGCCCAAATGTCTGCATTGAATGCCCCGGTCATTAAAATTGGAGTGGATTTGATCTTGTTTATATTGAGTTACCAGATCCAACGCCATTTGATTTTCAAACATGAGGAATAGCATGAAACAAAACCGGTTCCCCTATCTTTGGGCGATATTTTCAGCATTGATTCTTGTAGCCACCTCGGCCTACGTCCTTTTGGACGCCTTTTTGATTCCGCGGGCCTTGGTCGAAGTCGCCCCGATTCAGACCGTTTCCGAAACGACTCCAATCGATACGATTGTCGATAGGAATGCTGATTCCTACACCGAATCGCAAACCACCATTGAGAACTCCGTCAAAATAAGCACCCACGAGAAGTACGGGGCAACCTATTATGTGGCGGATATCCAACTCAGCAACCCCGACTATCTGAAAACCGCTTTCGCGAAGAATACCTTCGGTCGCAACATCGTTCAATATACCTCGACGATCGCCAAAAACAACAATGCGGTCTTGGCGATCAACGGTGATTTCTATGGATTCCGTGATAGGGGTTTGATCATTCGTAACGGCGTTCTCTATCGCGACAATCCGCGCAGCATTCGTAACGGCTTCTTCTATCGTGGCAGATCGCGTAACAATTCTTCCTATAACACGACGCTGGTCATCGATAAAAACGGAGACTTCACCTACGTGGCGGAAGGCGAAACGGCCGGTGCGACGTTGATTGAAGACGGTGTGACGCAGAGTTTCTCGTTTGGCCCGGTTTTGGTTTCAAACGGTGAGATTTCCAACGATACCACCAGCCAATCCTGGGTGGCCGCGCAAGCCAATCCACGCGCCGCCATCGGTCAAGTCGGACCGCTCCATTACATCTTCGTTGTCGTCGACGGACGCACCGGTTCCAGCGAAGGGATGACCCTTCCCCAATTGGCGCAAGTGATGGCCGACCATGGGGCGATCAACGCGTACAATTTGGATGGGGGCGGCTCCGCGACGATGTACTACAATGGCAAAGTCATCAATCGTCCGACCGACGGAAGATCGTTCGGGGAGCGCCAAGTCAGCGATATCGTCTATATAGCGGGGAAGTAAGATGCAAAAACCGACTCGAACCACCCATACGTATCTATTCTTAAGTCTCTTTGCCTGGATCTTCAATTTCGTCTACTCCTTCTTCTCCCATGGAGTGAGATCCGACTTCATGGCGAACATGTATTTGGTCTTGCTGATCGGAGCCGTTTTCTACTTCCTGCTGCATCAAATTCCCGGCGTACGCCGCCGCCGACTCTATCGCGTCTTTGTCAATACGCTCAACACCAGCGTCGCGGTGTTGGTCGTCGGAATGGCGCTGCGTGGGATCATCGAAATCGCCGGTTCGTCCTCTCGATATCTGCATTGGTATTTCGATATCGCCGTGGCAGGTTTTATCCTCTCAGTGATCTTGTTTTTCTTGATGTGGAAAAGGGGCCTGCCGAAAAAAGGAAAAAAGGGGTCACCCATTGGAGGTTCCGGTCCGTCGGAGACATAATTTGCGCAGGAAACAGCGATCCAAATCAAATTTTTCCCGACCGTTTCAAGGTCCAGTTGCGGGATGATCCCCGGATGGCCACGAGAAGCACAGGATAGCGCGGACGGCGGGCCGAAGCGGATCAGTCGTGCCGCAGGGCGGAGACGGGATCTACGCTGGCCGCCCGCTGGGCGGGGGCGAGTCCGGCAATGATGCTGACGAAGATGGCCAGTCCAACGCCGCTTATGCAGAGCCAGAGGGGAAACGTGAAGTAGGCCATCGGGGACATGCCTTGGCGTACGCCCACCGCGTTGACGATTAAGTTGATCACGAGGCTGGCAACCCATGCGAGCAGCAGGCCCATCAAACCGCCGATCAGCCCGATCAATCCCGACTCCACGATAAATATCGCGCGGATGTCGCGGTCAGGTGCGCCGACGGCCTTCATGACGCCGATTTCCCGGTAGCGCTCCATGACGGTCATGACCATCGTGTTGACGATACCGAGGGAGGAGACGAGCGTTCCGATCATCCCGATCGCCAACAGGAACAGGTCCATGATGATGAACCCTTGTTTCATCTCTTCCATCTGGTCCAGCATGGCGAAGGTTTGGAATCCTTGTTGCTTCAAGATGTCCCGGACGGCGTCCACGTGGGTCGGCGAGTCGACCTGGACAGTGATGCTGTTGTAGGTTCCGGGAGCGGTGTCGGAGTTGAAAAAGTCGACCAGGCTGTTGATCTCCAGCTTGTCCATGGCCGCCGCCGCGTGCATACCGATGATCACCTCGCTGCGGATCGGGATGGAGCCGCCCATCCCGGCCCGGGACGACACCCCGCGAACATGGAATGCATAGTCTTTCTGTCCAATGGGTAGGCCGCGCCTTTGCGAGAAGACCATTTTCATGAGGCTTTCGAGGCTGAAGTCGAGCGTCAGAGTCCGTATTTCCACCGATGCGCCGAGATGGCTTGCCGGTGGAGCGTGTTTCCGTTGACGAAGGAATCCCATGCTGACAACGGCGCCCTGGGGGTCTTCGGCGCTCAGGGTTTCGCCTGCAATAATCGGAACAGCGCTGAATGAGGGGGATTGGGCGGGTAGAACCTGGACGAGCGTGAACTGCTCGATCTCGCCAATCCGGACCATGGCCGGGAAGCGCAGCTCGGGGTAGGCGCCCTCCACGTGCGGCAATTTACATAGGGATTCTATAAGCGCCTCGTCGAGCGGCGGGGCAGCCGCTTCGGGCGCGGCGGGGTCGCTGGTCTCGCGTTCGTGCGAGACAACAATATAGTTAAACAAGCCCAGGTCGTCGAACTGCTGCTTAATGTTGTGCTGCGCGCCTTGGCCGAATGCCATCATACAAATCAGCGAGCCGGTGCCAATCATGACGCCGGACGTGGTCAGGAAGGTCCGCAGCTTCGTCTTGACGAGGTTGTCCCACGCTTGGGCGATCTGGTCGGTGCGTTTCAACGAGCACCTCCCACGGCGGAGTCCGATGCGATTCTCCCATCCTGAATGGTCACGATTCGTTCGGCATGCTGTTCCAACAGATCGCGGTCGTGGGAAATCATAACGACCGTAAGTCCCTTTTCCCGGTTGAGATCGGCCAGGATCCGCATAATTTGCCGCGAGGTTTGGCTGTCGAGGTTCCCCGTGGGCTCGTCGGCCAGCAATAGTTTCGGGGCGTTGGCCAAGGCACGGGCGATGGAGACCCGCTGCTGCTCGCCGCCGGAAAGCTCCTTCGGGCGATGCGATGCACGGGCCGCGAGTCCAACCTGATCGAGCAGGCTGGCGGCACGCCGGGCGCGTTCCGCTTTCGGGATGTCGGCAAAGACCATCGGCAGCATGACGTTTTCCAAGGCCGAATTCGAAGGCACCAGATTGAAGGACTGGAAGATCATCCCGACGGTGGCGAGGCGATAACGGGCCAGCGAGTTGCGGTCCAGTCCGGTGACGCAGGTACCGTCGACATGGATTTCGCCGCCGGTGGGGGTGTCCAGTCCGCCGAGCAGGTTGATCAGCGTCGATTTCCCTGAGCCCGATGTCCCGCAGATGCCGACAAAGGCCCCCTTGGCCACCGTGATGGAAACCTGCCACAGCGCCGCCAGCTCCGCGCCGCCACAGGTATAGACCCGGCTGAGATTCGAGGTTCGTATAAAAACGGATTCTATGGACAAGTGCGGCCTCCCAGAAGAATATGCAAACCCACCCTCGCAGATTCGCGATCCTTTAAACCGACATGAAGAAAAGCGAAAACACGGCCCGGGATCAAGCTAATCCCTGCCGCAAGCCTCAAGTCTTGCGGGTGCCTTCCGCTGCAACGATGCTCAATTGGCTCATAGAACGAACGCTACAACACGGATGGATTTCGTTTGCTCTCTTTTTCACGCGACGAGGACGTCGCATTTTACGATTTCCAATCCGTTTGTAGTTCACGCTTCAGCGTGTCCCATGATGTATTTTTCGAACAGCCTGAAGGCTGAACTACATGCCACCTCTCTCCTCCAAAAAGTCTACCAAGTCGGGCCGTGAATGATCCTCCCCGCTGCAAGCAGCAGGGTATCTAATCTTTGCAGGGTGGGAACGGCTGAAAACCTTCCCGCCGCGGCTGGAAGGCCTGCGACCATTGCATCCCTACAATTTTTCGCAGCAAGCTGCGGGGTATTTAACCCAACGCTTCGTAATAAATGAAAAACCCCGGCGATGCCGGGGTTTTTTAGATTGAGAACGGAGGTCCTCAATGAATTTATGATTTATGAAGCGGAGGGAATCGCCGTCCGCATTCCATGGTTCAGCGATTTGTATTATTCCATCGGATTGTCGCCGGTCCAGAATTCGACGCTGTTGAAGATGACCGCATCCGCCAGCGTGGAAATTCCATATACAGGAAGAATAACACAGGCGGCGAACGCAGCTTCATCAACCCATTTTTCTTCCGGACTGGTCTGCCATTCATGCACCTTTTTGGTCAGGGCAAACGGGCCGGTACATCCAACGGAAAGAATCATCATCCCTGCCAATGCACCACATAGTACTCTCTTCATATGCTATCCTCCTTTTGTTGTTTTACACGACGGAAAGGCAAAACCCTTTCCCACGAATATTTCAGATTCTAAAAAGCCGGAAGAGGAGATTCAAATGAAATCAGGGATTTTCTCTGACCCGTAAAAATGTTCTATTATTGCCCGAAAATGCAAATCCATCAGGAGCCGAGAACCATGACCGATAGTTTTGAAAGCCGATTGAAAGAAGTGGAAGCGCGTATTGAGACGGCCTGCCGGAGTGCGGGGCGCCCGCGCGAGAGCGTACGCCTGCTGGCCGTGTCAAAAACCAAGCCGGCCCAAATGGTTTGCGAGGCGGCGACGTGCGGACTCCGGTTGTTTGGCGAAAACAAGGTGCAGGAAGCGCAGATCAAGATTCCCAACTGTCCAGCCGGACTGGAGTGGCATCTGATTGGTCACCTGCAAAGCAATAAGGCCAAGGTTGCGGCGCAGCTTTTTCAGATGATCCATTCGGTTGATTCGCTGAAGCTGCTCGAAGCGCTGGACCAATATGCCGCAACGCCGCTGCCGGTTCTCCTGCAGGTGAATGTCTCCGGCGAGGCCTCGAAATCGGGAATGAAACCGGACGAGGTGGCCGCCGCCGTGGAGGCCGCAAACCGGCTATCAAAGGTGGAAGTGCACGGCCTGATGACCATTCCGCCGTTTACGCCGGATCCGGAAAAGGCGCGGGTCCATTTTGTTGCGCTGCGCGAACTGCGCGACCGAGTGCAGGAGGAGACCGCAACGCCGCTGCCCGAACTTTCGATGGGCATGTCGCACGATCTGGAAATCGCCATTGAAGAAGGCAGCACGTGGGTGCGCATCGGAACCGATCTGTTTGGAGCACGATAGAAACATGAAATCTGAAACTTGAAACCTGAAATCTGAAACGTGAAACTTGAAATCTGAAACCTGAAGCTGAGCATATGAAAATTACATTTATCGGAGCGGGCAACATGGCCGAGGCCATCGTTGCGGGGATTTTAAAACAAAACATCATCGAACCAGCCGACCTCTTCGTGACCGATATTTCGGAAGAACGCCTGACGCACTTCATGATAAAATATGATGTGAGCACATCGGACGATAATGGCTACCCCGTTTCGCTATCGGATGTGGTAGTACTGGCCGTAAAGCCGCAAATTTTTCCGACCGTCTGGCCCGAAATTTCCGATGCACTGAAACCCGATGCGCTGGTCATCAGCATTATGGCGGGCGTTCCTTCCACAAAAATTGCCGGCGGAAAACCGATCCGCGTGGTGCGTATTATGCCGAACACGCCGGCGCTCATCGGCGAATGCGCGGCGGGCATTGCCGCAGGCGAATGGGCCACCGAAGCCGACTTGGGCGTTGCCAAGCAACTGATGCAGTCCGTCGGAACAGCGGTGGTGGTGAAGGAAGAGGAGATCGATGCCGTCACCGCGCTCAGCGGCAGCGGCCCGGCCTATGTCTTCTATCTGCTGGAAGCCATGCTGGCTGCCGCCGAAAAGATGGGGCTGGAAGCCGGCATCTCCCGAGAACTGGCGCTTTCCACGGTAATCGGTGCAGCAAAATTAATGCAGGCCACCGGCGAAAATGCCGATGAGCTGCGCCGTAAAGTGACGTCCAAGGGTGGAACCACCCATGCCGCCATCACGACTATGGAAGAAAACGGCGTAAAAGAGGCCGTTATATCCGCGCTGCTCGCCGCGCAGGCGCGCTCCAAAGAACTGGCGCAGGGATAACCTCGATTTAGAAAATTGCTCCGGCGGGCAAAAAACAGATAAATGCAGATTGACCCGCCGGGCGCATTTTCGTAAACACGTTCCCTCATTTCCAAAGCCAATGTAGCTCAGCTGGTAGAGCAGCTCATTCGTAATGAGCAGGTCATCGGTTCGAATCCGATCATTGGCTCCACCTTTTTTCCTGTTAAATGCCCGGTTTTATTGGGCATATTTCATTATTCGGCCCCTTTCCTGAAATTAGCACAGCCGTTGCATTCTGCTAGATTCTCTTCGGTTCGCCTCCAAAAAGTATCACACCTCGGATCAGCCAAATTGTGCGACGTGCGACACTGCACCTCATGATTCTTTTTCCTCCCGGAGAAAGAAAATGGGCAGGATTCAGAAACGACACTCGATTACGCACAAGCATTATTGTATAGTACTAAAGGAGATGTTTTAAGAAAAAACACACAGTCTTCCCATGTTTGTGTGTTACGGAATAGACAATAAGAACTGCCTATATCATCCTCATGTATCCTTTCAATATTTCGGCTCGAGTGCGTTTCTCTGTAACCATAGCCACAGCCGCTTTGCCGATTTTAATCGGCGCTTTTGTTCTGATTCCTTAGCTGTTTTTTGCGCAGAAATGACGCTGATGAAGGAAACACGTTTAATAAAAAGGGCCGAAGAAGATCTGCGACCCTTTCAAATTTCAGTCTGAAGGCGGATTACTTCATAAAGAAACGCCGAACCACCAACGCTCCCACACCGAAAAGACCAATAAAGCTTGCAACGGCCGGCTCCGGAATTGCCTCAGCTACCGTAATCAGCGAAATGGCCGGATTAGTATCGTCCGTCGTACTTCCCGCTGTAAACAAAAGGTCAATTGATCCATCGCTTATCCCGCGAATGATAACATGGTTGTTATGGGGACTCTCATAAGGGACCCAGTAATTGTGAATCAGTAATTCACCGTCAACAGCGAGGTCAAAATGCCTGTCTTTTCCAAAATAACTGGGCTGAATCGAGACCATTTCAATCACATACTCTTTCCCGGCCTCCATCGAAAAACTAAACGACATAGCTAAGTCAGAACCACCACCGTGTACACCTCCTACACTTACTGCATTTCGGGCAGCATCTCCCCAATCAGGAGCTGTCAGGTCGTATCCGTTGGCTCCGTTCCATGAAAGAACCCCGTTTGACCCTGTCTCCTCGGTACCAATGTTAAGTCCGGTAAAGTTAATCCCGTTGATCGTCTGAGAGGAAGTTCCCCTTGTCGAAGAAAAATACCACCCCTGAACTGACTCCGCGTCCTTCGAACTGTTGCCCAATTCCGCAAACCCCAACACCGTAGAGGCTGACCACGTCGGATCCGCTTGCACACTCAGGCCATACAACAGAATCGATCCCGCCACCACTGTTTTCACTAGACCTTTTTTCATTCATTTCTCCTCATTAATGCATGATAATTTGCAAGTTATCTAGCTTGAATAGTGCCACTGGTCAACGACAATTACAAACTTCCTTCGACGACAATTACATTTACCGGTTAACGACAATTATAAGCATGATCAGTTGAGGGGGTGT
>JAFGWS010000018.1 GCA_016937035.1 Pontiellaceae bacterium | reverse complement strand
GGCGGCCAGCGCCTTATCGAGGTCGTTGCTGAAGACCACGTTGGTGAAGCGCTTTTCGCCTGAACTCGCCAGAACGCTGCATGCGGATCCGGAACGTTTCAGGATAATTGCTCGGTAGCCGCCGCTCTCAGGAGAGAGCGCTTTAAGCTCATTGCCGGTGGAGTTGCACCAAGCCGGGATATCGGCTGCGAAGCCGGGGTCGGTCGAGAGAATGCTGACGGCTTCTCCGCTGCGGATGCGCTCGATCGCCTGAGCCAGCTGAAGAACCGGGCCGGGGCATTGGAGTCCAGTGGCATCGATGGTTTCTGCAATTTTGACCTCGGCGGTGCGGTGCTCTTTGCTATGTTCACCCGAATCGTCGACGCTGATTTCATGTTCCGGAACCGTGTCCGGTTGCGAGGAGGTGTGCATCATATAGGTTTTATAGCCGCCGGTCAGGTTGCGGCATGTAAAGCCGTTCTGCGTGAGAATGCGGCAGGCCAAATATCCGCGCAGTCCAACTTGGCAGAAGACGAGGTATTCGTGCTCCTTGTCGAGGTCGTCCAGTTGTTCGCGGAGCTGCCCCAACGGAATATTGCGAGCGCCGGGAATTGTTCCGCCGACCACTTCTTCTGGATTGCGCACGTCGATCAGTTTCTGATGCGCTTCCGGATGGAGTGCTTCCTCGACGTGGAAGATGGCGGCGTCGCCGCGCAGAATATTGGAAGCCACGAAGCCCGCATAGTTGACCGGATCCTTGACCGAGCCGAACGGCGGAGCATATGTCAGCTCCATCTCTTCCAAATCATACACTGTGAGGCCTGCGCGAATGGCTACCGAAATCACGTCGATCCGCTTATCGATGCCGTCGGCGCCGACCGCCTGAGCGCCGAGCACCTTGCCGTCGTCCGGGTTGAAGAGCAGCTTGAGCGAGACCGGGTGCGAGCCGGGGTAGTACGATGCGTGGCTGGCCGGATGCACGTAAACTTTTTCGTAGGCCATGTTCAGGCGCTTGGCCATCTTTTCGCTCAGACCGGTCATGCCGATGGCCATATTGAATACTTTACAGATGGCGGTGCCCTGCGTGTTTTTATAGGCGCTGGGGCGTCCGAATATATTATCGGCCGCAATGCGCCCCTGTCGGTTGGCGGGTCCCGCCAACGGAATCAGCGCGGATTGTCCGGTAGTAAAGTCGGTCACTTCGACCGCATCGCCGACGGCATAAATGTCGGGGTCGGAGGTAAGCATATTTTCGTTCACCTTAATGCCGCCGGTTTTGCCCAGCTCAAGTCCGGCTTCAACTGCCAGCTTGGTCTCCGGCTTAACCCCAATCGCCAGTACGGCGATATCGACTTTCAATTGTTCCCCGCTGCTCAGGGAAAGGACTACACCGCCATCGCTTTCTTTGAAGCCCGTAACCGACGTTTCCAGTTTCAGGTTTACGCCGTACAGACGGAGCTCCTGATGCAAAACCGTCGCCATTTCCGGGTCGGCCGGACCCATCACCTGCGGTGCGAGCTCGATCAGCGTCGTGTCAAATTTACGTTCGCGCAGCGCTTCCGCCATTTCCAGACCGATATAGCCGCCGCCGATTACCGCAACGGCATTTTTTCCATCGATGCTTTCAATAATGCGATCCATATCCTCAAGGTTACGGAGCGTCAGCACCTTCGGGCTGTCGATGCCGGGAATCGGCGGTCGCACCGGGGCCGCGCCGGGGCTGAGGACCAGCTTGTCATAGGCCTCAGTATATTCCTCGCCGCTCTTGAGGTTTTTAACGGTGAGTACCTTCTGTTCGCGGTCGATCGAAACCACTTCGTTGAGCGTCCGCACATCGATGTTAAATTTGGTGGTCATTGCTTCGGGGGTGGTGACCAGCAGTTTATCGCGGTCGGCAATGGCTCCGCCGATGTGGTAGGGGAGCCCGCAATTTGCGAACGAGATATCGGGCCCGCGTTCGAAAAGAATGATTTCGCAGTGTTCATCCAGACGACGTGCCCGGGCGGCCGCGCTGGCGCCTCCGGCCACTCCGCCGATGATCAGAATTTTTTTTGTGCTCATGGGTGCCATCCTCTCTTTATTTTCAGAATCTAATATAATGATGTATTAATGTATACCGGTAAAAAAGGAATCAATCCTCGAAGTTAAGGAATACGCGCAGGTGCTTGTGCATGCAGTCAAACATTTTAAGGAAATCGCGGTTGCAGAGGCTGCAGTATTTCTGGGTGCCTTCTTTGCGGATTTCAACCAGCTTCTGCTGACACAGCGTCTTTAGCTGCTGTGACATCATCGACTGCCCGCAACCCAATTCTTCATACAGCTGCGTTACGGTGCGCTCGCCATGGGCCAGAATTTCCAGCACCCCAAGACGCACCGGGTGAGCCATCGCCTTCAGTACTTCCGCCGCAATCATTCGCTCCTCAGCAACCATAACCGTTACTCCGTATTAATGGAGGCGAATATTATGATCTATTTATGTTATAGTCAACCGGAATCCTTCACTTTTTTGGATTCTCCGTAGCATTCAATGGAGATGGAAGGTGGGGGAAGAAATATTTTGACCGGATAACAGGATGTATAAATATTGGATCAACAGAATTAAAAGGATCCGACGTATCCGGTTATCCGGTCAAAAAGTGCCGGGCTTTCACTGAAATCTGCGAAGAGCTGATGTATCGGATTTTCGGTGACTATTTGTTCGAAAAACGGGATTTGGATGACTTGAAGGCGAGATCCTTCTTTCAGTATTTTGAGCGTCATGAGTGTTGATTTTGTAAAAATGACCATCGTGGTCCTGTTTTGATAGAGTGGTTTTGGGGTTGAACTCGTAAAAAATTAGCTCAAAAAAACTTTCATTCGCGGGATGTTCTGTAGATATTTCGACATTTCCCCGGGAAACTCGCGGGCGAAAATCAGGAATGGCTTAAATTCTCGTTTTTTTTATATTAATCAGGGATGCTTAACTTAAAGGAGTAGCATGAGTAAAAAAATGGTAACCATTGATGGTAACACAGCGGCAGCGCATATTGCGTATGCCTTCTCCGACGTGGCAGCGATCTATCCGATTACGCCGTCCTCCAATATGGGC
>JAFGWS010000129.1 GCA_016937035.1 Pontiellaceae bacterium | reverse complement strand
CGTCAGTTGCAGCGGGAAGGGCGCGTGCGCCACGTCGGATTTTCTACCCACGCCGGACCGGAGGTGGTGATTCCCGCGCTGGAAACGGGCGAATTCGATTATGTAAACCTGCATTGGTATTACATTTACGATGCGCTGCATCGCTCCATGGTTGATACTGCGCAGAAGGTCGATGCGGGCGTGTTAATTATCAGCCCGAACGACAAAGGCGGTATGCTCTACCGTCCGCCGGAAAAACTGGCAAAGCTTTGCGAACCGCTCACTCCCATGCAGTGGAATGCGCTCTATTGTCTGGCGCACCCTGCGGTGAATACCCTCAGCATCGGTGCGGCCAAGCCGTCGGATTTTGACGCGCATGTCGAAGCAGTCACCAGCCGATGGAATCAACGCGACCAACTAGTTCCTGAAATTACCGCGCGGGTAGACGACGCAATGGAACAGGCGCTGGGAGCCGACTGGATGCAAAACTGGTCCGTGGGACTGCCGCATTATGATAACACGCCCGGCCACATTAACGTCCGAGAAATTGTCCGCCTGTGGACCTTTTATAAAGGGCTCGACCTGCTGGAGTTTGCCCAAATGCGCTACAACCTGCTGGGCAATGCCGACCACTGGTTCGCTGGCCAGCAGGCGTTTGAGGTGGACCGTCATGATTGGTCCTGCCTCTCCGCCAGTCCGTTCGCCGAACGCATTCCAGAGATTCTGAAAGAAGCGCACGCGCTCTTCCATGTGGATAAAGAAGCCAAGCGCCTCAGTGAGTCGTAGAAGGATTAGGCAGAATGATTATGTGACAGAATGATTTTCCGAAGGTGATTGGGAATTGGAATGACAATGCACGGAATCGGCGTGAAGATCTGTTTGCAACGAATGAATATAAAGCAGCGAATGGGTAGCGCTGTCGCTATGTCGGGGGCGTAGTCGTCGAGTGAATTTCGACGCGTAGTCCGAAGGCCTGCGTTATACGCTCTTAATTTCAAAGAAGCGCGTGCTACACCGCCACTGGTTGATCTTTAAATCGAAAATGGCCCCTTTTGGAGATTCGACAGTTATTTATCTGTCCTTCATTTCGATCACCTTCGCTTCGCCTTCCTCCACGTTGAAGGCGGAGAGATTGCTGGCCAAGCATGCGCTTTCTTGGGAGCTCATCCCATATCCGCAGAGGAAATCATACTCTCCGTCGGGGAGATCGAATTGCACATTGATCTGCTTTCTCTCCCCCGGAGCGAGGGTGAATGTATGAGGCAACGCGTTTTCTTTTCCGATGGTCCATGAGTAGGGTTTCCCTTCTTTCATTCCATGGCTTTGCCAACGAGGAGAGGAGTCGTCAATTTCAAAGCTCTGGCGGG
Organism: Pontiellaceae bacterium; assembly: GCA_016937035.1. Next base: position 15,078 of record JAFGWS010000129.1, on the reverse strand, counting down.
TGATGAAGGCAATCGATGGGCCGTCAGCGGCTGAGATCTTTCTTTCAGATGTGGGAATCTTTATCAGAAGCGTCAAGGCGAGTTCTCGGCTGAACAGTTCTGCAGGCTCCTTTTCCCTGTTCTCAATAGTAATTGTGGCAACGGCTTTTCCGCTCTCAGATACGTTGATCGATGACTCGAGGTGGATTCCCTTCAATTGGGTAAAGTTCCGTTCCTCTGGAGCAGTTCCAAGATACTCAAACTGATCTATGCGACCGTCTCCAGGATTTATCGGTTGGTAGACTTTCTTTGCATCGATCAGGACGACTTGCCCCGCGTGCTCGCGAAGCCCCTCCTTTGTTTTCTCAGATATGTACGAGACGTAGACGGCATCGTACAGAATGCAGCCGTCCCATCGGTCAAATATCACAACACCGCAGTACTTTCCAGGGGCACGGATTTCTGCTTCGCAAAGAACGGTGCAGAGCAACACACAAAGACAGCACATGATGCCAATTCTCAATCGTCTCATTCCTTTTCTCCATGAAGGCTATATCGGAAACTTGGCTCTTTCTTTTAAATCAGACGCGAGACTGCCTCCTTGAACCCGAACAGCATCTGTATCACAGACGCTTTTTGAATATAAATTCCCAATTAGCAAGATATACAACGAAAAAGCTATATAGATATTGGCATCGATCTGGACAAGGAGGCCAAGCCTCTCTGCGAGTCGACGAGCAATTCCGGTTAGCTGTTCTGTTGCGCCTTCGCTGCGAGAATTCGTTCCTGTCGGTCGCGCAGGATTTCTTTGTTGGTCCAGATGCCGTACGGATCGCGGTAGGGCAGTCCGCGGGTGGTTTCTTTGATCATGTTCAGTTCGTGGTCGGGCAGGGGAATCTCAATGTCCTGCGAGCGCATGGCGGCCAGGGTGCCGCCGCGCTGTCGACCGACGGGTTCGGTTTCGCCGACGAAAAAGCCGGCCTCGATAAGTCCGGAGCGGACGGGAATGGCGGCGCAATAAGTCAGCAGAAGCGCGTCGGGCTTCATGAGTCGTCGGAGCTTTTTGAAAAAGTCGACGGTCCACAGCTCGCTGTTGCGCTGGGTAGAAAAGGCATCGAGGAAGACGAGGTCGTACGCATTGGCCTCAAGTTTTGTGGAGGTGTAACGCGCGTCGCCCCAGTGAATAATTGCCGATTGCCGATTAACCGCTCCTGCGTCGCTATTTCCATGTTGGAAATTATCTGCGCTGTGCTTCGGGTTGATTTTCGATTGTGGATGAACCGCTCTTCCGTCGCTATTTCCCTGTCGGGAAATTATCTGCGCTGCGCTTCGGGCCGAGTGCTGATGAAGTGCTTCTGCGTCGCTATTTCCATGCTGGAAATGATCTGCGTTGCGCTTCGGGCTGATTATCGATTTTTCATGCAGATAAAGGTCTGTGAGTGTTTTGCGCCAGTCGAAGGTGTCGGATGCTGAGGGCTGGATGCTTTGTGCGGCGGCACCGACCACGCGGCGATCCATTTCCAGTGCGGTGATTTCCAATTTAGATTTTCCAGCCGCGAGATTCAGTGCAGCCAGGCTGTTGTAGCCCAGCCCGAAGCAGACATCCAATAGGCGCACGTCGCCGCGTTCCAAGCGCTCGCTCAGTTTGCCCGGGACGATATATTTTTCTTCGGCCTCAAGGCGCGCGCCGGCGGGGGTGTGATAATGCTCTTTGTAGTCCTCGTTCCAGAAGGTGGTTGAGCCGTCCTCTGTTTCGACAGTTTTCAAACGTCCCGTTTCCGGTTTCAAGTTTCTGGTTTCCGGTTTCAAGTTTCCGGTTTCAAGTTTCCCGTTTCCGGTTTCAAGTTTCTTATAGAGATCGCCTTGGTGCCATTCGCGGCAGGTCATCTGCTGGATGACATAGTCTTTAAACTGACCTTTTGCCATGTGCCACTTGGGAGCGATGAGCTCGTCGTCGAGCGTATCGGTGGTGAGCCGCATGATGGGAATATTCGGCGGCATGCGGCGGATAAAGTCCATGAGATGCTCGGCATAGTCGTGCTCCATAAAAAGCGGGGCATCGAACGTAGGACAGGCATCCTGCCGGTCTGTCTCTTTGGGCGAGGTCAGGCAGGATGCCCGCCCCACATTAAACTCCTTCGCGAGGGCGGTGCCTTTTTCTATGTGCAGATTATGGATTTTGACGGCGTCGATCGGCAGCGCAGCCAGTGTGTCAGCGGTGGCTTGAAAATCTTTAGCTGTTTCTCCGGGGAGGCCAAGGATAACGTGTACAGCGACTTTGATGCCGCGTTCATGAAGGCGCTGAATAGCCTGTTCGCTTGAGGCCCAGTCGTGCCCGCGGTTAATGCGCTGGAGCGTGCGGTCGTTGCAGGTCTGTACGCCCAGCTCCACCCAGGTTTCGATGCGTTCGTTGAGCTGGGTGAGAAAGTGATATGCCTGTGGCGTCAGGCAGTCGGGGCGAGTTCCGATGCTGATAGCGGAAAAATCAAACAGGGTGAACAGTTCGCGATAGAGCGGTTGTTGTTCAGGGCCGAACGTGGCGGAGAAGGCCTGAATATAGGCCATAAATTTTTTGGCGCCATAGCGCTCGCGCGAAAACTGAATGGCTGCGCGGACCTGCTCCTGTACCGTTTCCGCGCCCAGCGTCTGGACGGCCGCTGCCCCGCGTGCGTTGCAGAACGTGCAGCCGCCCGATCCGTCGGCCTCGCGATTCGGACAGCCCAGCCCAAAATCAATCGGCACGCGGAACAGCGCCTGACCGTGGCGTTTAATCATGTAATCTTTGTATTGGAAATAGGGATTGTTCATAAAAGTGTATGTCGGGCGATCGGTAAATTATACTTCGCCAATGGAGTTCGAGAAAGAGATCGTCACCCAACTGCAGCTGAACATAAAACCTTCGCAGGATTGAAGCCAGCGCGAAAAGGGGCTTTGGGCTGTTTCTGGGTATTTGAAGTGCCTTTTCCATCATTTTCAGATAATATCTTTCAAAAAATGTAAAGACATAAGGCTGTTCCAATAAATAGGACTGGCTATTTTTCCCGTCCTGCGCTTCAATGCAACACCATCGGGTAAAGGGGGTTCTCCGGCGGACTGGACCTGTGCGGAGGCGAAGGAAATTAAAATACTAAAGGGAGAGGTATATGAACGAAGAAACATGTTGTCCTGAATTTGATCCAATCCCATGGGATGGAGTGACTATTGAGTGGACGAATAAAAAATTCATTAAGGACAAGGTCTTTACCTTATTCTACATGCCGATGAATTTTGGCAGTGTTATAAAGAGGTTGGATGAAAAAGTGAGGAAAAATGGAAGCAAAATTCTCGATTGTCTTTGTTTGTCGGACCACACGTCAAAGTGGAACATGGATCTTTATCTCGCCGTAGACGAAGAAATTCCCGGAGAAGAGAACACGACCTTAACCGGTGAGTTTTTCAGCAAAGTCTATGAAGGGTCGTTCAAAGATACCGGGAAATGGTGTGAGGACTTCAAGGCCATCGTAAAAAGCAAGAACAAGAGCATCGAAAAATTGTACATGTGGTATACGACGTGTCCAAAATGCGCAAAAAAGTACGGTAAGAATTATGTCGTAATTCTGGGAAAGATGAATTGAGATTTGGATTCTCCGCCGGATCGGTGGGGATAAAAGTCGAGTTGACCACCGATCGGGCCGGCTTGGTGCTCTGCCTTGTGATGGAACCGCATGCCTGTGGGCGCGTCCACGTCAACGTTTTTCCATTCATTCGTGGCGGCGAGCCCCGAATAGGGAGATGCGGAGAGGGGATTGTGAGGGTTTTTTGCAAATGATTTAAATCGGGTCTTTTCAAACATCGTTAGGGTTAGTATATCTTTCCCAATCGAGGTTTTATGTACGAGATCACTAGAAAATCATTCCTAAGCACTTCCGTTGTTCTCTTGGCAGGTTGCTGCTCGCGAGCCGTAGAAACTGTAATTGAACCCGCGACCGGACCGGTTGAGCTGGGCTATCTCGCCCGTCTTTACAGTATGCAGATCAACCGGATTGCTGAGCGGAAAATCCGCCTGCAGAACCAGTATAATACACTTGATGTTGAAGAGCGCGGGCGGACGGTTTGGATTAACGGCGTTAAGGTTTGGCTGAATTTTTCAACAGAGGGAAGCGGTGCAGGTTGCAAAATTTCGGCTGCGGATTTTAATAAAAACATTGATCCCATTTTGCGCTCTGCGGGTTATCTGAAAAGAGAAATGCCGCGGATTATTGTTCTCGACCCTGGACACGGCGGAAAAGATCCGGGAACCAGTGGGCCGAGTAAGATTCAGGAAAAGACCGTGGTGCTTGATATCGCAAAACGCACCCAGAAGCTGCTTGAATCACGTGGTTTTAAGGTTTATCTGACCCGCACGGGTGACACCTATCCGGAACTTTCCGAGCGCACAGCGTTTGCTGCTCGGGTAAAGGCTGATCTCTTTGTCAGTATTCACGTAAATGCGGCCGCCGCGTCTGTCAGCGGAATAGAAACCTTTGTGACGACGGTGGAAGGTGCCCGAAATACCAGCGGAGAGGAGACCGATAAAGCGGCTTATCTGAATAATAGGTTTGATGCTTCCAACTCGCTGTTTGGGTATCTGCTGCAGAATAATCTGATTAAGGCTGCAGAGCAAAATGACCGCGGGTTGAAGCATGCCCGTTATTCTGTAATCAGAAACGCACCCTGTCCAGCCGCCCTGGTCGAGTGCGGCTTTTTGAGCAATCCCGCAGAAGAAGAGCTTTTGAACAGCGCGGCTTATCGGCATAAGCTTGCTGTCGGGATCGGCAATGCCGTGCTCGGCTATTCGACGTTGGTCAAGAAAGCAAAATAGTTTCATCCGAAAAATGTGGAGCATTTTCCGCGCGGGGTTGCCGCTTGGCCTGAAAACTCCCGCTTACAGAAGTTTTAGGGAGATCCGTGATGAAAACATCTTCGAAGGTTAATGCGATGGTTCTCGCGGGCGATCGCCGGGCGAGTGTACAGGTGAAGGATGATAACAAAGCGTTTCTGATGCTGCGCGGGAAGCCGCTTTTTATGCATGTGCTCACTGCGCTTCGGGAGGCGGAGCTGGTGGGGGATATTGTGGTGGTCGGCCCGAAAGATCGACTTCTTCGTGCGTTGGAGGAGTTTGATGTGGGCCGGGTTCGTGTGATTGAGCAGCGCGACAATATGATCGAAAATTTTAAAGCCGGATATGTGTCGACGCTGGGTTTAGAGGAAGAGGTTGAATTCTGGGATTTGAAGGGCACTGCGTATGAGCAGGTGCCGGTGTTGGTCGCCCCGTGCGATATTCCTCTGCTCGTTGCGAATGAAGTGGATGAATTTATCCGCCGCAGCAATATGCACGAGTATGACTATTCCATCGGTGTTTCTTCGGAGCGGGTGCTCTCTAATTATTATCCTTCCGAGGGTTTGCCCGGCATCCGGATGGTCTATTTCCATGTGCGCGAGGATTTGCTGCGCCACAATAATCTGCACATCGGAAAGCCGTTGACCTTTTCGCATCTCGATTACATTGAAAAAATGTATGAGTGGCGCTATCAGACGCGAACCGCCAACATCCTCCGAATGTTCTTTTCCTTGCTTTGTAACGGTTGGCGGCTCACGAAAGGGCTGCGGGTGTTTATTCTCCTGCAGCTCTCGCTCTATTACGACCGCCGTGGACATCCCAAGCTCTCCGGCCGCCTCCGTTCGCTGGTCTGCTTTAATCGCTTAGCCGAAGGGATCGGCAACGCACTGGGTGCGCGCGTTCAGGTGGTGTACACCCACTTCGGCGGCGCGGTGCTCGATGCCGATAACGAAAAAGATCTCGCCGCTATTGAGTCGCGGTATGACGAGTGGATGGACTATCAGCGCAATCTGTTTGAATAGGGGGCATCGGAACGGTTTCAGCATTCAGATCGACCTGCCGCATCAGTCGATCCATTTGGATTGTTTCATCCAATCGAAGAGCGGTTCCATCCAGCCGGGACGACCAAATACAAAACCGTGGTTGCCTTGCTGATAAATGTGCATTTCGACAGGAACCTTATTTTTGCGCAATTTTTCAAAATAGTTGATGGTGTTATCGACGTCTACCGTGGTGTCGTCGGTCGCATGCGTGAGATAAGCGGGCGGGGTGTTGTCGTCCACCTGCAGCTCATTGGAAAAAAGGTCGAGCGTTTCTTTTGACGGATTGTTGCCCAACAGCGCCTGCTGTGAACCCTTATGTGTCAGCTCATTCTGCATGGTGACGACGGGATAAACCAGGATCTGGAAGTCGGGGCGCAGACGGGTCTTTTCTTCGTTCGGAATAAGCGCTTTCTTGTAATGTGTGGCGGCGGTCGCGGCCAGATGTCCGCCGGCGGAGAAACCCATAATGCCGATTTTGTTTGGGTCGATTCCCCATTGCTCAGCGTTTTCACGCACCAGCTTGATCGCCTGCTGTACATCCTGCAGCGGGCCGATGGTTTTGTCGTCCATGATTGTATCGCTCGGAAGACGGTATTTCAGGACAAAGGCCGCGATGCCGCGCTTAGCGAATTCTTTGGCGGTCGATACGCCCTCGCCCTCGAAAACAATCACGCTGTATCCGCCTCCAGGACAGATGACAACCGCCGCGCCCGTCGCATTTTCCTTTTCGGGAAGATAGATTTCCATGGAGGGGCGGATTACGCTGCGGGCCATTCCGTCGGTAAGCGCGCCATCATTTTCCGGAGCCTCTTGAATCTTGGCGTTCGGAATCGTATCGGCGTAGAGAAACATTGTTTCCTGAGCGCCGGCGATCTGCGGCAATGCGGCCAGCAGCAGCAAGCTCAGGCGGAGCAGGCCTGCACGTTTTCCAAAAGAGGGGGTTTTGTTCATCATTAGTCTCCTTATGAAGGGGTTTCGTTCTCCATTATTGATCAATAAAAGTCCGTATGCTAGTCGATACACCTCTCTTGGAAAATGCTATATTTCTTCAATTATCACTCTCCTGTTTCTGGAAATATCTTCCCCGGGTTTGGCTTGCGGGAAACCCTATCCATCAGCATAGTGTATTTTGTTAAATCTCGGCGAGTTGCGTTGGCCGTTTATTAAGTTTCAGCCGAGCAAATCACTGCCGAGCCGGTTGCATTTATTAGAGGAACCCCATGGCTAGAAAAGCAGTACTCAAACAAGAAGAACCCATCGAGCGGGTGCGCGAACTCGACTATGTGCTCACACCGGGGCGCTATGTCGGCCTGCCGGACGATGAGGACGATTTTAACTTCAAGGAACGCTTCACCCAGCTCAAGGCGGAGTTTGAGGCGCCGTTGCTGGAAAAGGCGAAACTGAATGACCTGGTTGCTGAGAATTTGGCGAAGGTGAAGCTATGAGCATAATCATTGTTAAAGGCGTCGAAATCAATGTGATGTCAGTCAACGACGAGGATTTCATTTCTTTGACGGACATGCTCAAGGCCAAGGATGGCGACTTTTTCATTGCCGACTGGCTCCGTAATCGCAATACCGTAGAATTTCTTGGAATTTGGGAGCAAATCCACAATCCCTCTTTTAATTATGGCGAATTCGCCACAATTAAAAGTCAGGCCGGACTCAACAGCTATAAAATCAGCGTCAAAGAGTGGGTGAGCAAAACCAATGCAATCGGTTTGCGGGCAACGGCGGGACGGTATGGCGGTACCTACGCCCATAAGGATCTGGCTTTTGAATTCGGCATGTGGATCAGTGCTGAGTTCAAGATATATCTTATCAAGGAATTTCAGCGTCTCAAGGATGAAGAACTCAAGCAACTTGGCTGGGATATCCGCCGCAATCTGACCAGAATCAACTACCGTATTCATACCGACGCGATCAAACAGAATCTCCTACCACCTGAACTCTCCAAGGCTCAGACGGCTTTGATTTATGCCACCGAAGCCGATGTACTTAATGTTGCTTTGTTTGGCATGACTGCCAAAGGCTGGCGGGACGCGAATCCCGGCCAGGACGGCAATATCCGAGACTATGCCGATGTCTCCCAACTGGTCTGCCTCGCTAATCTGGAAACCCTGAACGCCCACCTGATCCAGCAGAACCTCGCCCAATCCGAACGGCTTGTCCTGCTCAACAAAACCGCCATCCAACAAATGAAAATTCTCACCACCGATGTTGGCGTGAAACGGCTGGAGAGAAAGAATGAATAAAACGAACATATCGATGCCATCACAATCCGTGATACCTTCACCCAAGGATAAACAGCAATACTCGGCTATCGAAGCGGAGTTTGAGGCGCAGTTGCAGGAAGAAGCGGAGCTGAATGCCGGGATTCCAGAGAGTTTTGGAAAGGTGAAGGTATGACCGATATGTCCCTTATCCTTGTCGACGACATTCAAAAGCACATTTACACTGTTCGCGGCGTTCAGGTCATGTTTGATGAAAAACTGGCTGAGCTGTACGGCGTTGAAACCAGAGTGTTAAATCAAGCGGTAAAGAGAAATTCGCAGCGATTTTCGGCAGAATTTATGTTCCAGTTAACCGAGACAGTCCTTGAACAGGCCGAGATGACGACGAATGAATTGACGGAAGCACGACAGGCCTCAACGCGCTGATGTTTCAGGGTCGTGCCTGCTTGGTGCGCGGCGTTGGTTGGAAATAGATTCATGAAAAGGAGATGCAGATGGACAAGAGAAGACTGGGAAGCAATGGCTTCGAGGTGAGCGAGGTGGGTTTGGGTTGCTGGCAGCTGGGAGCCGATTGGGGTAAATCGTTCTCGACCGAGGAGGGGTTGGCGATTCTTCGCGAGGCCGTGGCGCAGGGGATCACGTTTTTCGATACGGCTGATGTGTATGGTTCGGGCAAGAGCGAGCGCATTATCGGCGAGTTCCTGCGGCATTGCGATGCTCCGGTGCGGGTGGCCACCAAGTTCGGGCGAGGCGACGAGGTCTTTCCAAATCACTATTCCGAGTCCGCTCTGCGTCGGGCTGTGGAGGCATCGCTCGAAAGGCTGGGCGTGGAATCGCTCGACCTGCTGCAGCTCCATTGCATACCCACGGACGTGATGCGGCAAGGCGATATCTTCGATTGGCTGCGGGCTCTGAAAAACGAGGGGCTCATTAAATCCTTCGGCGCCAGCGTGGAAACGGTTGAGGAAGGCCTGCTCTGTCTGGAGCAGGAAGAGATCACATCGCTGCAGGTGATCTTCAACATTTTCCGTCAAAAGCTGGTCGGGGAACTCTTGCCGAAGGCCCATCAAAAAGGCGTCGGAATCATTGTCCGCCTGCCGCTGGCCAGCGGCCTGCTGACGGGAAAGTTTACCGCGCAAACCCGGTTTGAAGAGAATGATCACCGCAACTATAACCGCGATGGCGCATGCTTCAACGTCGGCGAAACCTTTGCCGGACTGCCTTTTCAGAAGGGCGTGGAGCTGGCCGACGCGATTCGGAATGAACTCCTTCCCGAATCGATGACGATGGTGGAGCTGGCCTTGCGCTGGATACTCGACCACGAAGCCGTCAGTACCATTATTCCCGGGGCCAGTTCCCCGCGACAGGTTGCCTCGAATGCTGCGGTTGCCGCGCTGCCGCCGTTGTCCGATGAATTGCACGCCAAACTTGCGGAGTTCTACCAAGGCCGGGTGCACGATCACATTCGCGGCGCCTACTGATTCTTCCGGCTCCGCTTTTTTCCGCTCTCATTGAAGCGGATATAGGCTCCCGCAAGGGTTGCCGGCTGCAGCAGAAAAGGTGCGAATCCATTAACCGGCCTTGTAACTATTAATATACCGGTTTTGACAAGGCGGGGGAGGCGCACTAGAGTGTGTGCCTCAATTTTTAACCGAGGAGAGTTTGGATGAAAGTGAAGGCATTTAAGGCGTGGCGCCCGGCGGAGGGCAAGGCGGAAACGGTGGCATCGGTTCCGTACGATGTAGTGGATAAAAAGCAGGCAGCGGCGCTGGCGGAAGGCAATCCCGACAGCTTCCTGCATGTCGTGCGCGCAGAAATTGATCTGCCCGAAGGCACCGATCCGTACAGCGATCAGGTCTACGCTCAGGCAAAGGCGAACCTTCAGCGTTTGATGGACGACGGGGTGCTGGTGCGTGAGGAGGAACCGTCCATTTACCTCTACAGCCAGCAGATGGGCGATCATATTCAGTACGGCATCGTGGCAACCTGCAATGTGGAAGACTACGAGCAGGGAAAGATCAAGATTCACGAAAAGACCCGCCGCGTGAAGGAAGAGGACCGCATTCGCTATGTCGATACTCAGAATGCCAACACCGGCCCGGTTTTTCTGGCCTACCGCGACAGCGCGGCCATCAATGCGCAGGTGAATGCGCTCAAGATCCAGACTCCGCTTTATCACTTCACTGCCGCAGATGGCGTAACGCACACGGTTTGGAAGTTTGAAAATCCGGCGGCGCTCGAATCCGCATTTGCCGAAATACCGGCCTTCTATGTGGCGGACGGACATCATCGCTCCGCGTCGGCGGTAAAGGTCGGCGCGATGCGTCGCGCAGCTAATCCGAACCATACCGGCGACGAGCCCTACAACTGGTTCCTGGCGGTGATGTTCCCGGAGAGTGAACTGAAGATTCTGGCGTATAATCGCGTCATCCTGACGCTGCCCGGAACGAAGGATGAGTTCCATGCTGCGCTGGCGAAAAAGTTTACTGTAGAAACCAACGGCGTGAAGGTGCCGTCCAAGGCGGGCGAAATCTGCATGTATATCGACGGGCAGTGGAGTACATTGACGCCGAAGGTGATGCCCGATGCGGCCGATCCGGTTGCTGCGCTGGACGTGAGCATTCTGCAGAACGATGTGCTCGCTCCGATTCTGAATATTGAAGATCCGCGCGAGAGCAACGATATTGATTTTATCGGCGGAATCAAAGGGACGGATGAGCTGGAAAAGTGGGTGGACGAAGGCCGCGCGGTGCTGGCATTTTCCATGTATCCTACGTCGATGGATCAGCTCTTTTCGGTGGCGGATGCCGGAATGCTGATGCCGCCGAAGAGCACCTGGTTTGAGCCCAAGCTGCGTTCCGGCCTGCTGGTGAATACGCTGGACTGATTTATAATTTATGATTGCCGATTGCCGATTGCCGATTGCCGATTGCTGGTTGTCGATTGCCGATTGTCGATTGCAGATTTTCGGGTCTGTTACGCCTTATGCAAAAGAGGCCAACGCCGATTGAGTTCCACAAATCGGCAATCAAAAATCATCAATCGGAAATTATTGGCCAACCGTTGGAGATTGCATGCGTTTGATGGGTGAAATGAGTGGGAGTATTGGATAGAAGGGATTGGCATGAGCGAGTTTGCACAGATTCCGATGCAGTTTGTCGGGCCGATCCGGCTGTCCGGCCCGGTGATGAGCGGTGAATATGAGGTGCCGTTGGCGACCTATGAAACGCCGCTGTGGCCCTCTGTAAATCGGGGCGCACGCGTTTCGATGAATTGCGACGCCGGAATCATGTGCACGGTTGTCGATGAGCGGATGACCCGCTCGGTCCTGTTTGAAGCGCCGGATGCGGCGGGTGCGCTCAGCGCACTCCAACGCATCAAAGCTGATTTTTCGGCGCTTCAGACGGTGGTGGAAGGTACGAGCCGGTTTGCCAAGCTGATCAATCTGAACAGCCAGATCGCGGGCAACCTGCTCTTTCTCCGTTTTGAATTTACGACGGGCGATGCCTCGGGGCACAACATGTGCACACAGGCTTCCGAAGCGCTGATGGATTATATTTTGGAGCGGCATCCGACGCTCCAATATGGGTCCATTTCCGGAAACTATTGCTCCGACAAAAAGGCGACGGCGGTAAACGGAATTCTCGGCCGCGGAAAATATGTGGTGGCGGAAATCACCATTCCGGAAAAGCTTTGTCGTCGTTATCTGAAAACCACGCCTGCGAAGCTGGCGCAGTTGAATCTTCGCAAAAACTTGATCGGGACGATGCTCGCCGGCGGTGTACGCAGTGCGAATGCGCACTTTGCCAATATGCTGCTCGGCTTCTATCTCGCCACCGGCCAGGACGCCGCGAATATTGTGGAAGGCTCGCAGGGACTCACCATGGCGGAGGAACGCGGGGGCGATCTTTACTTTTCAGTCACGCTGCCGCATCTGATTGTCGGCACGGTCGGAAATGGAAAAGGACTCGATTTTGTGCGTGAAAATCTCGGGCGTATGGGGCTGAACGAAGATCGCGATCCCGGCGAAAATTCACGTCGTCTCGCCTGTTTGTGCGCTGCCGCCGTGCTTTGCGGAGAGCTTTCGCTGCTCGCCGCGCAAACCAATCCCGGCGAACTTATGGCCGCTCACCGCCGCATCGAACGCAAACAGTGATTGTTTTCTGCGCGCTCAGCGCTCGAAGTAGGTGTAGCCGCGCATGCCTTCTTCGTAGGCATCCATGATGCGCCGGCGGTCTTTGGGCGTAATGCGCTCGTTCTGCACGGCTTCTTCGGCCAGTTCGCGGATGCGCCGAATCATGGCTTTGGGATCATATTCCACATAGCTGAGTACGTCGGCGACGGAGTCGCCTTCGAGCTCGCGGGAAAACTGGAGGTTGCCTTCGTAATCAACGCGTACGGTCACGACGTTGGTGTCGCCGAGGAGGTTGTGCAGATCGCCCAAGGTCTCCTGATAGGCTCCGACGAGAAAGACCCCGAGGTAGTATTCTTTATCGGTCAGGTTGTGCAGCTGAAGCGTTTCACGCGTCGTATATTGTCCGACAAAATGGTCGATTTTTCCGTCGCAGTCGCAGGTGATATCCGCCAGCACGACCTCGCGGGTCGGTTTTTCTTTCAGACGGTGAATCGGCATAATGGGGAAGAGCTGGTCGATGGCCCAGACATCGGGCAGCGACTGGAAGAGGCTGAAGTTGCCGTAATAAATGTCGGCCAGAATGGTCGGGAGTTCGCGAAGTTCCTCGGGAACAAATTCCATCTCTTTGGTCAGCGCGCAGATACGCGTAACAATGTGCCAGAAGATTTCGCCGGCCAGCGCCCGTTCGCGGAGCGTCATGGTTCCGCGTTTAAAGCGCTGGTGAATTTCGTCGCGATAATAAAAGGCGTCGTGGAAGCACTCCTGCGCATTTTTGGCGTCCAACACATCCACAACGGCCATCAGGTTGTGCAGCAGTTCGTGTGCATCTTCGTCCAGCTTTTTCGGAAGTTCATCGATCTCAAAGCGGCTTTCATCCAGCACATTGAAGAGCAGAATGGAATAGTAGGCTACGGTGGCGCGTCCGGATTCCGTAACGATGTCGGGGTGGGGAACGTCGGTTTCGTCGAGCGTACTGATCACGTTTTCGATAATGGCCGCGCAGTATTCGTCCAGTCCATAGTTCCTGCTGGATGAGGAATCAGAGTGTGAACCATCGTAGTCGACCGCCAGGCCGCCGCCGAGGTCGAGGATGCCCATGGGAGCCCCTTCGTTGACCATGCCGATGTAGACGCGGCAGGCCTCCACGACCGCTTCGCGGATATCGCGCACGTTGGGAATCTGTGATCCGACGTGGTAGTGGAGGAGTTTGAGGCAGTCGAGCATCTCCTCTTCGCGCAGGGTGTCGATCAGGTCGCAGACCTGCGAGGGGTTAAGGCCGAAAACGCTGCGTTCACCGCCGGATTCGTTCCAGTGGCCGGAAGCTTGAGTCGAGAGTTTAAGGCGTACGCCGATGATCGGCTTGATATCCAGTGCGCGAGATCGTTCGATAATCAGCGGAAGCTCTGACGGATTTTCCACCACAAAGATGCACTGAATCCCCATTTTTCGGGCGTAGAGGCCGAGGTTGACAAATTCTTCGTCCTTGTAGCCGTTGCAGATGAGATACGCCTCTTTGTCATGCATATAGGCCAGAGCGGCAATCAGTTCCGGTTTGCTGCCGGCCTCAAGACCATGGTGGTAGCGTGCGCCGAACTGGGTAATCTCTTCGAGAACCTGCTGCTGCTGGTTCACCTTGATCGGGTAGACTCCGCGATAACGGCCGCCGTATTCAAAATCGGCAATGGCTTTCGCAAAGCTTTCGTGCAGTTTCTGAATGCGCGAGTCGAGAATATCGCTCAGCCGCAGGAGTACCGGCATGTCAAACCCTCGGTCGTCAAGACCGTCAATGATTTTGTACAGGCTGACGCCGACGCCGTTGATGTGTGGGTGAACCAACACTTCGCCCTTGCGGGACACACTGAAATAGTCATCGCCCCAGTTGTTGATTCCATACAACTCTGCTGACTGCTCCACCGACCATGATTCTGTATCTTTGTTTTTCAAGAGGCCCCGTATAGGCTCTTGGCGAAGCTAATGGAAGAAATTTTTGATCAAAAAGTCCGAGGGGGCAAACTGTTGACTTCACGGTCGCCAACGTGATTCGGCGGTTCTTCCTCTCAAAGCCGCGCTTTTGAATTAGCGGTGTTAAGGAATTGCCTTTCGGGCCTATATCATAGAAATTCCGCCGCAATTGTTTGGAGCTTGTTCGATGAAGTATGTGGTATTAGTTGGCGACGGTATGGGCGATTATCCGGTGGAAGCGCTCGGAGGAAGGACCCCTTTGCAGGCGGCGAAGATTCCGACGATCCGGCGGATTGCCGGACTGGGCGAGACGCGTCTGGTGCAGACGGTGCCGGAAGGGATGCCGCCGGGGAGCGATGTGGCGAATCTGGCCCTGCTGGGCTATGACGCGGCACAGAACTATACCGGGCGCGCGCCGATTGAGGCGGCCGGGGCCGAGATTGAGATGGAGGCGTCAGAGGTGGCGTTCCGTTGTAATCTGGTGACGGTGCAGGACGGCGTGATGGTGGATTATTCTGCCGGGCATATTACCACCGAAGAGGCGCATGCGTTGGTGGAGTCGCTTCAGGAGCGGCTGGGCCGGGCGGGATTGACATTTCATTCCGGCGTACAGTATCGCCATCTCCTGATTTGGGACGGTGCTCCGGCAGGATGCCGGTGTGTGCCGCCGCACGAAATATCGGACAAGCCGACGGGGGAATATCTCCCGACAGGCGAACGCCATGATGAAATCCGCACCTTGATGGAACTTTCGAAAGAGGTGTTTGCGGATCATCCGGTGAATCAGAAGCGTATTGCGGAAGGAAAAAAGCCCGCAACGCAAATCTGGCTGTGGGGGCAGGGGAATGCCATGCAGCTGGAATCGTAT
>JAFGWS010000128.1 GCA_016937035.1 Pontiellaceae bacterium | reverse complement strand
CTGCGTCGCCGCAATGAAAATCTTTTTCCCTTCGGGAATCGCCATCACGGAAATCTGGTCCGCATCGGCTCCGGTGGTATCGAAACCCAGGTCGCACCCGCGAATCCCGATGGTGGCCCGACGGGTCTTGACGTTGAAGCGCTCCGGATTCATATCCGTGATTTTTCCGGTCACTGTCCGGAAAACCCCTTTGCCCAAGCTGGCGCCGAACGCGTTGTCCGAGGCAGTGGCCGGATTGTAGATATATTCATCGATTGTCATTTCGCTACTGGCACCGATAGAGACCAGCGAGTCGTCGAGCATCATGATCTGGACCCGTGCGTCGGCTTCCGTCTTGATCGTGTCGTTAAGCTCGATATCCGACTTCATCGCCAAGGTGCGCGACGTGCCCCCGGAATCCATGGCCACGGCCCGCCCCTGGATTGCCACAACCAGTCCAATCGGCTCCGCCCGGACGAATGCCGCCAACAGAACCATTCCCAACAGTGTTACAATCATCTTCATAGTAAAACCCCTTAGAATTTGAAGGTTGCAGTCAGGCTAACCCTGTTTCGTTCGTAGTCGTAGAGTGCGCTGTTCGAATCGTTCCGAATATGCATAGCCTGCAGATCGAGCATCAGCCGCTCGGAAACGCTTTTCTTTACTCCGACAACAAAGTCCCACCGATCATCTTCCCGCTCGGTGTTCGAGGAGTCGGGGTCGTCGTAGTCCGCCATCCGATAGCGGGCACCGGCATAGGCCAGCACGGCGCCGGGAAGTTCAACCTGGCCATCCAGGCGGAGACGGAACCCGAGGTAGGAATTGGCATCGCTGTGCGCATCTTCGCAGAACAGATCCCCGCCAAGACCAATGTTGTTATTCCTGCTGCCGAAGCAATGATTCCAGCTTTGCCCCATCGAGACATAGACGGAGTCGCGTGATCCGGCCGGATCGAAATCCTTATCAAAGTTGCGCTGCTCCACCGTCAGGGAGGTTTTCAGCCAGTCGGACGACGAAACCGTCCGAAGGTAGGCGGCATCGGCGGCGAAGAGGTCGACCAATGTGGAATGCCCGTACCAGAGGCGTTCGACACGACCTGCCAGTTCGACCATGCTCTCCTTGCCTAACCGGCGCACCCCGGTGTAGCCGCGCACATTGGAGAGCTCCTGCTCCGGCGCCACATCGTACCAGCTGTTGAACAGGCCCAGCCCGCCGATGAGAACCCAGTTGTTTCGCGCACCGACATCATAGGTTCCATAAAGATCGACACTCTCCTCAATCCCGGCGGTCTCCTTGCTCGCTCCGCCCGGCAGAAACAGGCTGTTGTTGTCCGTTCCATAATTGATGTTGTCGTCGTAGACGGCGGCGAGGGAAGCCTCGATGATCGAAGCGAAGCGGGATTTTCCCTTCTTCAAGGCGGCTTCGAGTTCGGCGATCGCCTCGCCGTAGATTGCATCCTCCTCGCCTGTCGCCTCAACTTCGGCGAAGGCCTTCAGTGCCTCCTCCGTGCGGCCCAGCGCCTGCAGGGCCAGAGCCATTCCCAGCAGGGCCTTGTCGTTGCCGGGCTCCGCCATCAGAACCCGCTCAAAGGCAAAAACCGCGTGCGAATATTTTTTATTCATATAGGCGGCTTCGCCGAGCGCAAGATTGGTCTCCAGATCGGCCGGGTCTTCGCGGAACGCGGCCGTAAATTGATTGTAGGCCTCTTCGTATTCCCCGCGATCAAACGCCGCTCTGCCGGGCCCCAAATCCACTCCATACGCCATACCGGTCACAAACACGCATGCACCCAAGGCAAGATAGTGTGTTTTCATACAACTCCCTTCTTCGTATATGTCCCTTCGACAACAACCGAATCCATAAGGAACAATAAGGTAGCGAATCCCGTATGATTTACCAGTATATTTCTTGTGTGGAGGTTGGTGCCAAACTAACATCTGTGCCCGATCATGAAAAACAGCCTCATCCAGTCGATCTTCCGACGCCTTGCCGGAATCCTCTCCATGCTCCTGCTGGTTCTTTTCGGCAGTGCGTTGATCTCCTATTTGTCCGGGCAGCGCAGCGATTCCTTTTTCGACTGCCTCTACATGACCTTCATCACCATCACGACCATCGGATACGGAGAAGTGACCGACTTTTCCATGTCCACCGGCGGACGGGTCTTCACCATGCTGGTCGCGCTGGTCGGCATCGGCACGATGACCTACGCCTTTTCCACCGTGACAGCCCTTGTCGTGGAGGGCAATTTAACCGATTCATTCCGGAGAAGAAAAATGGAAAAGAAAATTGCAATGGCGGAACAACATCTCATTGTCTGCGGGGCGGCACGCGTTGGAATGCATATTGCCGCGGAATTGGCCGCAACACAGCGCCCCTTTGTGGTCGTCGAGCAACACCAGGACCATATCGATACGCTGCTCTCAAGCTGGCCGGACGCCCTTTTCCTGGTCGGCGACCCGACCGACAACGATACGCTCCTGAAGGCCCGCATCGAGCACGCAGCCGGCCTCTTTGCAACGGAGGATGACGACAACCGGAACCTGGTCACCTGCCTCTCCGCCCGGCAGCTGAATCCGTCGCTCCGGATCGTTTCGCACGCCCGAGAAGCCAGGAACATCGACAAAATGAAACGGGCCGGCGCCGATTCCGTCATCTCATCCGAACAGATCGGCGGTTTGCGCATGGCCTCGGAAATGACTCGTCCGGCGGTGGTTTCCTTCCTCGATCTCATGCTGCGCGACAAAAGGAAAAACCTAAGGATCGAGGAGATTGCCGTTCCGGCCGGTCTTTCCGGCAAAACGATCCGCGAATTAAACCTGAAACGCTATCGAGACCTGCTGCTCATAGCGATCCGGGAAGGCGGGGAATGGGTTTACAATCCCGGGGACGAGCAGCCTGTAAGCGGGACCACGGTTCTGGTTTTCATGGGAACCCCGGAAGCCAGAATCAGGCTGCAAGACGAATTCAAGCAATAGCCTCCTGCAAACGAACAAACTTCGAATGGAATTTCTGTCATGGCACAAATCATCATGAATTTGGGTTATGCAATGAGCCTCGCCGCTCTTGCCGTCAAGGATATTTTGTGGTTGCGCATCCTCCTGATGTTCTCCCAGTCCAGCCTGTTTGTCTATGCCTTCATGAGGAGCAACCTGAATGGCGCATGCTGGAACGTTGCCTTCGTCCTGTTCAACCTGTACCACGTGATCCGGATCATGCGGGAACGCCGTCCAATCGAGCTGCCCGCCGACTTGCTCGACCTGTATGAGCGGGTCTTCTCGAGCATGTCGCACAATGAATTCTTCTATTTCTGGCAAACCGGACAGACCGATGTCGCCACCGACCAGATGATGATCAAAAAGGGCGACCGGCAGGAGGAACTCTCACTGATTCTGTCCGGCCGGGTGGAGGTCGTGAAAGCCCAGCGGAAAATCGCCGAACTTGAACGCGGAAGCTTCGTCGCCGAAATGAGTTTTCTAACCGGCGAGCCCGCCTCGGCAGACGTCCAGGCCGTTGGCGAAGTCGGATATATTTCATGGCAGCAGGAAAAACTGCGCAACCTGAAACTGCTCAATCCAAGCCTTTACATGAAGATCCAGCAAATCCTCGGCAAGGATCTGGCCGACAAGATGAAGGCCGCCTCAAAGGATTGATCTCTCTTTGTTCCCGTCTTGGCCAAGTAGGGCTCGAAACCCAGCTCCGAGCGCAACTCGGTGACGACCTTCCGTTTCAACGCTCTGACATCGATTGATTAATTGAGCGGCTCAGGGCGGGTCAGGACGAGATGCAGATTGTTGGTAAAGCGGGTTTGGAAGCCCGCTTCGCAGTAGCACAGGTAGTAAATCCATTTGCGTTGGAACGTTTCGTCGTAGCCGAGCTGGAGGAGCTCCTCTCGCTTCGCCTCAAAAGCGGAGCGCCAACGTCTCAGCGTTTCTGCATAGTACACGCCAATGTTGTCGAGGTGCTCGACGGTAAAGGCGGAATGTTGAGTCATGGCTTTTGACAGTTCTGTGAGCGAAGGCAACATACCGCCCGGGAAAATGTGTTTTTGGATCCAGTCGGGATTGGCTCGGTAGCCGTCGTAGCGTTGGTCAGGAATCGTAATGACCTGTAAAGCCACGCGTCCACCAGGGTTCAGCAGCCGATCGCAGGTACTGAAGAAAGTCCCATAGAAGGCGTGACCTACCGCTTCCAGCATTTCGATGGAGACGATGCGGTCAAAACGTCCTTGCAGATCCCGATAGTCGCACAGTTCGATGCTCACCCGATTTTCGAGTCCTTCTTGGGCAACGCGCTTCTTTGCAAATTTATACTGCTCCTCCGAGATGGTGATTCCGGTAACCCGGCACCCGGTCTGCTTAGCGGTCTCGATGGCAAAACCACCCCAGCCGCAACCTATTTCGAGAACGTGGTGGTCTTCACGAATATCGGCCAATTCGGCAAGCCGATGGATTTTCCGTTTTTGTGCAAGCGGCAGCGACTCCTCGGGCGATTGGAAGAGCGCGGCGGAATACATCATGGTCTCGTTATCGAGGAAGAGTTGGTAAAAATCATTCCCCAGATCATAGTGCGCG
>JAFGWS010000017.1 GCA_016937035.1 Pontiellaceae bacterium | reverse complement strand
CGATTTTCATGCGCGCTTCAGCGCTGTCGGGAAGGAATATCGTTACTTTATCTACAACGGACTCCTTGTTCCGCCGCCGAAGCGGTTATATTATCTGCAGGAAGGGCGCCGGCTGGACGTGGAAAAAATGCGGCGTGCGGCGGAATTGTTGGAGGGAGAACACGACTTTGCGCCTTTTTCCGCGAATCCGAAGCGGGAGCTCAATGGGACCGTACGGACGATTCATTCCTTCAATGTGCGGAAACACGGCGCAGATATTACGTTGGAGGTTCGGGGGAACGGCTTCCTCTACAAAATGGTCCGCAGCCTCGCCGGTTTTATGGTGCGCGTCGGAATCGGCGATCTGATGCCCGAATCGGTTCACGATATTCTCGACCACGGAATCCGCACGGCGGTGGTGCCCACCGCCCAGCCGCATGGACTTTTTCTCTGGAAGGTGTTTTATTGATTTGTGAGAGGTAGGGACGCCTCTCCGAGGCGTCCGTGGCTCGTTCAGCGAACGAGCCCTGCCGAAAAAGAGGCAGGCGTTGGGCCTGCCCCTTTTTTTCAGCCTAAAGGCTGAACTACGAACTGCTTTGCTGAACTACGAACTTATCTGTTCACGTGGTTTGTAGTTCACGCTTCAGCGTATCTGCGATATCACTCTTCCTTTTCCGTTTTGGCGGCTTCAATAATCTTGGAGGCCAGGTGAGCGGGAACCTGCTCATAACGGGCAAAGTTCATTTCGAAGGAGCCTTGTCCGCTGGTGATGGAACGCAGCTCGGAGCAGAACTTAAACATTTCCGCCTGCGGTACGTCGGCAGTGATCGTCTGGAGCCCGTCCTCCGGACCCATTCCGAGAATGCGTCCGCGCTTGGTGTTGAGCAGGCCGGAGATGTCGCCCATGAACTGATCGGGGACGATCACTTTAACGGTCATGATCGGTTCGAGCAGGACGGGGTTGGCCTTGTCCATGGCATCGTGCAGGGCGCGCGAGCCGGCAATCTTGAAGGCAACTTCGGAGGAGTCGACATCGTGATAGGAGCCGTCGTAGAGTTCAACCTGCAGGTTGATCACGGTAGAGCCGACTAGGGGACCTTTTTCGAGACCTTCCAAAAAGCCCTTCTCGCAGGCCGGAACAAAGTTGCCGGGAATGGCGCCGCCGACCAGCTTGTTGAGGAACCATTCCTCTTCTTCAGAGGCTTTCGGGCGTACGCGCACGTAGCACTCCCCATATTGTCCACGCCCGCCGGACTGCTTTTTATGTTTATAATGGCCTTCACCGCTGCCGGTGATGGTTTCCTTATAGGCCACTTTCGGTGTGTGATGGGTCATATCTACGTTGCTGCGGTTTTTAATGTGCTCCAGTGTGACCTCGAGGTGCATATCGCCCATGCCCCAGAGGACCAACTCGTGAGTCTCGGCGTTATGGTCAAGACGAATCGACGGATCCTCGTCCGTAGCGCGGTGAAGTGCTTGGCCGATTTTGTCGGCGTCGGCTTTGTTCTTCGGCTCGACGGCGTATGCGGTGACGGGGGAGGGAAAGACAATCGGCTCAAATTTAATATTACTGCCCATTGCGCATAGCGTATCGTTCAGGAACGTGTTTTTGAGCTTAGTGAGTGCAACAATATCGCCGGCTTTGGCTTCTTGTGCTTCCGTGGTTTTCTTCCCGTCTACATAGAGGATGGTACTGATCTTTTCCTTTTCGTCCTTGGTGGAATTATAGATTTCCATGCCGGGTTTGAGGACGCCGCTATAGATGCGCACAAAAGTCATCTGGCCGATAAACGGATCGCTGAAGCAGCGCCAAACCAGACCGGAAAAGGGCTGATCTTCTTCAGCGGAAATTTCGTTGCCTTCAGCGCAGGTGACCGGATAGTCGTGCGGCGAGGGGAAGAGCCGGCAGATGGAATCCATGGTTTCTTTTACGCCCATGTCCGCTTTGACCGAAGTGGCAAATACAGGAATCAGGTGCGCATCGTGCACGGACTTGCGCAGGCCGTCGGAGAATTCGTCTGCTGTCAGCTCTTCGCCTTCGAAATATTTTTCGATTAACTTGTCATCGGTCTCGGCAGCCAACTCAATCAGGTGGTCTTTAATCGCCTTAACACGATCCTTCAGTTCATCCGGAACTTCATTATCCGGGCAGTTGAGAATGTCTATGGCTTTCCCGTCGGAAGTCGGCAGAACCACCGGAATACAGCGCTCGTCGCCCCAGCGTTCTTTGATTTCGGCGAGTGTTTTTTGAAAATCGGTGTCGTCTTTATCGAGACACGTAATGGCGATGCCGCGCGGGAGATTTCGTTTTTCAGCGGCTTTCCATGCACGCTGGGTCCCGACTTGTATGCCGGCGGAGGCATCGACGGTGATCAGTGCAGCATCCGTGACTTCTGCGGCGGTAACCATAGCCCCGATAAAGTCGGCGAAGCCGGGGGTGTCGATCATAACAAGGCGTCGAATTTTGCGGCTGGCGGCCGTGTAAACGCCGTCGAACGGCTTGGCCCAAATGGAGATTTTGTGTGCCTTTTCTTCGTCCGTCCAATCTGCCACACTGGTACCGTTTTCCGGAGAACCGACCCGATCCACCTGTCCGAGTTTGAATAGAATGCTGTCGATCAGTGAGGTCTTCCCACTACCAGTGTGGCCCATTAGAGCGAAGTTGCGGACACTATCAATGGGGATGTTTTTCATATTCTTCTCCTTAATTGCGCGCTGAGCACGCAGTTGTTCGGTTCTCAGTTGTTTGTTGACAGGAATCTCAGATACTCATCTTAAACGCTCCATCAACCAGCAACCCTTCTACTATCCATTCAGGGCTTTCACCCCTTTCCCGTCTTCTGCCGTGACATATCTAGCAGGAAGTATCCAAAATACGCATTCGCGGGCAGGGGTTCAAATCTTTTCCCTGAAAAGTCCGCATTTCTGTAATTTTTCTGTTTATTGGAGATCAACCGCCGATCACGCAGATGGGTGCGGATCTTATTGAGGAACAGACTTATGTGTTTATGTCTATCAAACCAATTGATTTTCTTCAGCTTATCGGTGCAATCAGCGGATAACAACTGCTCTTGAAGCGACAGCGGAGGCTTTGGGCTTTCAGTTGCTGCTCAGCGTTTTTAGTTCTTCCAGCAGCGCCGGAGACGGATTACTGATTCGGATGCGCTTGTTTCTTCCCGTTTCTCCCGCGAGAATTTCAATGTCGGAGCGGGAGATTTTCCAGCGCTTGGAGAGATATTTAACCAGGTAGGTGTTTGCTTTTCCTTCGACAGGCGGAGCCTGAATACGGATTTTAAGCGCTTCGGTTCCCAACAGGCCCGCCACGCCATCCTTTGCCGCGCGCGGCACCACGCGAACGTTGATAATGATGCTGTTTTCTTTTTTCTCAAACCAATCCATGTTGCCTGCTTCGTAATGCGGTTCTGCCCCTAACTTTTTGCGGTCCGAACGCAGGGTTTAGTTTATAGAGAAGAATGTCGGTCGGCGCAATCGAGAAGCCGGCTCATTTTGAGACGAGTGGCCTATGATGCCTTAACCTAACTGTTTGGCCCTGTCCCGTCTGATAATCATCGAAGTTTGTCGCTCTGCGACCTCCATTTCTCCACTCGAGGAAATGTATCGTCGGCGTAGACGTGTCGCCCTCGTCGTGTTGTAAAGAAGAGAGGGAGTCCATTCATCGTTCCAGCGAAAGATGAAGACGGAAAGACTGAAGATTATGTAACATGGTCTGGAAATGTATTGAGAATTCACTCTTTTTGCGTTTCTATGTCCGCAAAAGGACTCTCGACGATTCGGCCGCCCGAGCTACAAAAATGGGAGCATTATGCAATCTGAAAATCAAAATGACGAATTAGGCGACCTCACCCCTTTTTGCAGGCAACAAAAAGAAAAAATGACGCAATGCTCGGGCTGGCGCCTTTCCCGATAGGCGTAAATCAAAATGATGTAATAATAGGACACGGGGTTGGAAAAGAGATCCGTCCCGTAATCACGTAAAACCGAAGTTTTAGGTCTACGCAGAAAAGAGCAGAAAAATGGAAAGAATATTGGATGATGCAATAAAAACTAAGTATATTATGAGCTCAAGCGGTTTGCTTATCTTTAATATTACAGTATCAGGTAAGTATTCTGGGTCCTATCGTTTTAAACCAAGGTTTGTCGGATACGACGTGTACGAGGAAAAGCAACGCTTGCTGAAAGTACGTAATAATGTTGAGTTTAATGGGGAAAAGATAGGAAAGTATCCACGTCTCGGATACGTCATTATGAAAGGTTATTTTGGTAAATTTAGTTCAGACCAAGGTATGTATTCAATTAGTGATTCCAATAATAAGTCACTAAACCTCTATCTGGATGATAATCAAATTGGATCGATTGAATATATGAGAAATGATTTCATGTTATTATTTAAAGATAATGGAAGTATGCCTTTTCCATATCAGCTGACTTTTGCATGTGCGCTCTATGAATTTATTTGTCTTAGAAATTGAGCGACCAAAAGGTCAATCCAGTAATCACGTAGGAAGTCGGGGTCTCAAGAATCAAGATTGTCTGGAAAGGCCTCATTGAAGCTGGCATTGCGAGATGGGTCGGGTCGGTCCTATGAAAGATGTTTATTTGATTAATTGCACAGAAACAGCCCTGTTGTTGCGGGGCTTTCTGGTATCGGAGGGGTGAATGAAAAGAGGTTGGATTGTTGACGGACTGGTTATCGTGGTGGGCGTTTATGTGCTGATCACGAACGACACGAAAAGTGGAATCGATTCAACCGCAAGACGCGAAGCTTGGGTGCATGGATTTTCGACAGAATGATTTTTGGACAGAATGATGAACCGCTCCCGGTCTGCCCGCTGGGGGCGGAACTCCTCTACGAAGATTGCACAACCTGTTTCACGGGGAAAGCACCCATTCTCGAAATGCTTTTTCCCTGCCTGTATTGAATTGATTGGAGAAACATGCAGGATTGGTGTGTGTTGGGATTGAGGATTGATTTTTCGGGGAGCGGGTCATAGTCTGCGCTCCCTTTTATTCATTTTATGCGGATGCGACGGAGAGATTTTATGCAGTCACTTTCTACTTTTGAGGAGCGCCTTTCGGTTTGGACGACTGAGGCCATGAAGTCGGTTTTCGATTTGGCCGATACGGAAGTTCACTTGGGTGTTTCGCCGACGAATAATGAAAAGTTCGGCGACTATCAGTGCAATGCGGCGATGGAGCTGGCGCGCACGCTCAAGAGGGCTCCGCGTCAGATTGCTCAGGAATTTGTCGATGCGGCGGAGCTGCCTGACTTTGTGGATAAGATTGAGATTGCAGGGCCGGGATTTATTAACTTTTTCCTTAGTAATGCGGCGTTGTCGGAATATGTGCAGTCGCTGGAGTCCGATCCGCATCTGGGTGTCGAGCAGGTGGGCGACGGCAAAACGGTGGTGATCGACTATTCCAGTCCCAACGTGGCGAAGCCGATGCATATCGGCCACATCCGCTCAACCGTGATTGGCAACGCGATTGATCGTCTGTTCCGCTTTCGCGGGTTTAATGTGATTGCGGATAATCATCTCGGCGATTGGGGAACTCAGTTTGGGCTGATGCTCATCGGATTCCGTAATTTTGCGGATGAGGCGGCGCTGAAAGAGGCCCCGGTGGAGGAGCTGGAGCGGATTTATGTGGCGAGCTATAACCGCTCCAAAGAAGATGAAACCTGGCGCGATCAGGCCAAGGCGGAGCTGGTAAAACTCCAGCAGGGCGATGCCGAAAACCGTGCGCTATGGGAAAAATTCATCGAGCTCTCCATCGAGGAGTTCAATACCATCTACGAACGTCTGGATGTGCGCTTTGATCTCTATCGGGGCGAGAGTTTTTATAACGATCGTTTGCCGGGCATGATTCAGTCGCTGGAGAAAAAGGGGCTGGCGAAGGAGAGTGACGGCGCGCTGATTGTGGATCTAGAAGAGGACGGAATGCCGATCTGTATCGTTCGTAAGAGCGATGGCGGATACAACTATGCCACGACGGACTTAGCGACCGTGGAGGCGCGTGTTGAGGAGTTTAGTCCCGATCGCATTATTTATGTGACGGATGAGCGCCAACAGCTGCACTTCCGCCAGTTTTTCACCATCTCGAAAAAGCTGGGGATGGAGGCCAATCTCGTGCACGTCTGGTTTGGGTTGATGCGCCTTCCTGAGGCGACTTTCTCAACGCGCGAAGGCAATGTGATTAAGTTGGTCGCATTGCTGGACGAAGCGGAGGCGCGTGCGCTCGAAATGGTGAAGAAGAGCAGCCCGGAAATGTCGGAGGCGCAGCAGAAGGATTTGGCTAAGGCGATCGGGATCGGTGCAATTAAGTACACCGACCTGAGCCAGAATCCGCAGAGTCTTGTGACCTTTACCTGGGAGAAGGCGCTGAATATGGAGGGCAATTCCGCGCCGTATCTTCAGTATGCCTACGCGCGGATCTCTTCGGTGTATGATAAGTACCATGCGCAGTATCCGGATATGGAGCTGAGCGATCACCCAATCCATATTGAGCAGGCAATCGAGCGTAAGTTGGCGGTTAAACTTACGCGGTTCCCGACCGCCATTCAGGCGGCGGCGGAAAATTATCGCCCCAATATTCTGGCCGATTATCTCTACGACCTGGCTCAGATTTACAGCAGCTTCTATCAAAACGTACCCTTCCTGAAAGCGGAAGAGGGGGTTCGTGAAAGCCGAATCCGTCTTTGCCGTGTTACGGCGAAAGTGCTTAAGCAGGGGCTTTCTCTGCTGGGCATCGAAACGCGTGAACGGATTTAAGTCGGGGCGTGTTGAACCCTGATCGTTAGCTTCCGGGAATGCAGCTTCTCCGCCACGCGCAGGCGTTGCATATAACCCCTTTAGAGCGTTTTATAAAAATGCCCACTCTTACTAAAATTACAATAAGAGTGTAAATAATATTTATCAATGAGAAAACAGAATTCAAACAAAGATAATATGAATTCAATGCATATCATCAGATAAAAAGAAAATAAACACAGTTCGTATTGTATAGTAAAAAATGACATAAAACGCGTTGACTAATATGCATATAGTGATACCTTGTTTTTATAGGTTGGATAAACAATAAAAACAAAAAGGGAGGTAGGTATGAGCAAGTTAGTCGCGTGTGTGTGCTTATTAATTGTGAGTTTTTTATCTATTCCTGCCCATTCCGCTGTTTTAGCTGGGTGGGATGTGAATGGGGTGGATGTTAAAGATGGAACGGGTATCTCGACCAATATTCCACCCTACCTGTTTTCCGCCACAACCACTGCGGTGGAGCATGTTCAGGCTTATCTGACGTTGGGTAACGGGGTTTCTCCCAGTACGACCGAAGGGAAATATGGATTCAAAATCGCGGCGGAGGATCAGGCCGATTCTTTGGCCGATGCCGTTGCAATGAATCATTACCTCGAATTTTCCATCACGGTGGAAAAGGGATATGAGCTTAACCTGAGTTCGATCGAAATGGTCGGTGAAGGAACTTCGACCGGATGTTCAAACGTGGTGTTGATGACCAGCGTGGATGGTTTTTCCGCGGGCAAGGAGATCGGTTCGGTCTATCCCGCGAATGTCAATTATTCGTTGGATACGAAAAAGGGCGCCTTTGGTGAGGCCACCAATTTGTCCGCAAAGAAATATCAGCATCTGCAAGGAACTGTGGCGTTCAGGATTTATGGATGGAACAGTGCGGCCGGCAGCGGAGCCATTCGTATTCGAAATCTGACGGGATTGGATCTGATTATTAACGGCGAGGTCGCTGTTGCCTCTGTCGAGGGGGGGGAGCCGGGCATATCGATCCGCCATGCGAATGGAGGCGCAGATGTGTCGGTTTTGTTTGGAGATTCTTCCGCTACAGACTGCTGTCTGCAGTATACGCCTCGGCTTTCCGGCAGCAACGAATGGGTCCGGGTCGCCGGGCCGTTTTCCCACAGCACCAATCTCTTTTTTGAAACCAGTGAAAGCAGCGGGTTTTATCGTATAGCTTCCGAAGTGGGGGGAGGATAGGAATGAGGCTTAAACGAGTCAGCTCTGTTTTTTTCTTCGCCTTTTCTCTCATCTCTTCTTCTTTTGCTGATTATATGATTCTGGAGGGTGGGGCGGCGGGATCACCCACAACAGGGGATCAGTTTGAAGGGGTTGCTGATGAATGGGCAACGCATTCGGTGCTGGAGATTACTGGTCTTCAGATAAGTGCGCGCACCACAGATGCTGCGCATACGCTTAATGCCAACAAAGAGGAGTTCGGTATCGATTCGAACATTGTTGGAGAAAATTCTGAGGCCTTTGATTTCGGCGAAGTTATGGAGCTCTATTTCGATAAGGACGTGGAATTCAGTGTGCTGGATTTTAATCGATTCGAGACCGGAGATTGCTTTGTCCTAGAACTCGAAGGTTCTGACCCGCTGGAAATAGAGAATCATAATCTCTCAAGTGGAACCTACGATACTTATGATTTTGCTGAAGCATTGCGCGTTTCTGCCGGCACGACCATTCGTTTTTATGTGAGAAGCGACAGCGGGGCGATAGGAATGGATCGTATTGGCTTACAGGTTGTTCCTGAGCCGACGGCCGCAACATTGATTTCATTCACAGGAATCAGTCTTCTCCTGATACGCCGCTTTTCCTGCCGGTAAAGGGTAATTCCATACATTCAGCCGGCTTGTTCATAATTTCATGAACAAGCCGGTTGGTTTTTTTTGTCAACTGTGCATTATTAAACCTGTGAGGAGTGCGGTGTTTTGTGGAGATGGTGTTCTGGATTGTTTGTTTTTGACGGGAGAATAAGATGACTCAACAAAAAGGGATTATTTTAGCGGGCGGGAGCGGAACCCGGTTACATCCGCTGACGAGGGTGGTCAGCAAACAGATGCTGCCGATTTATGATAAGCCGATGATCTATTATCCGCTTTCGGCGCTGATGCTTGCCGGGATTCGAGAGGTATTAATCATTAGTACGCCGCATGATCTTCCTATGTTTGAACTATTGTTGGGCAATGGTTCACAGATTGGGATGAAATTCAGCTATGCGGTTCAGCCCAGTCCCGACGGACTGGCGCAGGCGTTTATTATCGGTAAGGAGTTTATCGGAGATTCTTCGGTTGCACTGGTGCTGGGCGACAACATTTTTTATGGACACGGCTTCCAGCAAATGTTGGAGGCGGCATCGGCTCAGGATAATGGGGCCACCATTTTTGCCTATCAGGTAGCCGATCCCGAACGTTACGGCATTGTCGAGTTTGATGCTTCGGGAAAGGCGCTTTCGCTGGAGGAAAAGCCGGAAAAACCGCGCTCAAATTTTGCCATTCCGGGTCTCTATTTTTATGATAACCGAGTGGTTGAGGTTGCCGAAAACTTAAAACCGTCCGCGCGTGGTGAGTTGGAAATTACCGATGTAAACAGGCGTTACCTTGAATGGGGCGAACTGAATGTGAAAAATTTGGGGCGCGGTTTTGCCTGGCTGGATACCGGAACGCACGACGCCATGCACGAAGCCTCCAATTATGTGGAGACGATCGAAAAACGTCAGGGGCTTAAAATTTCCTGTATTGAGGAAATTGCTTATCGTTTGGGCTACATTAATCGTGCGCAGCTTGTTACGCTTGGCGAGGCGATGGCGAAAAACAGCTACGGACAATATTTGCTTCGGCTGGCAAAGGGTGGTTATTAGATTTAGGCATTAGGCATTAGGTATTAGGTATTGGGTGTTTGAATGAATGTAGAGAGTTTAGGAATTCCTGAGGTAAAGCTGATCAAACCCCGGCGGTTTAATGATGCGCGAGGGTTTTTCGCGCAGACGTATCAGCAAAAACAATATGCTGAAGCCGGAATGCCAGCGACATTTGTGCAGGATAATTGGTCCCGCTCGTCTAAGGGCGTGTTGCGTGGACTGCATTATCAATATGAACATACTCAGGCAAAACTGGTGAGTGTGATTCGGGGAGAAGTTTTTGATGTTGTGGTCGATATGCGTAAAACGTCACCGACTTTCGGAAAATGGGAAGGTGCCGTTTTGTCGGAAGAAAACGGGCATCAGCTCTTTGTGCCCAAAGGATTTGCTCATGGATTTCTTGTGCTGAGTGAAACGGTTGACTTTATGTACAAGTGTGACGATTACTATACGCCGGGCGATGAGTATGGCGTCAGATGGGATGACCCCACATTGGGGATTGAATGGCCCGATATTGTAAATCCCTTGGTGTCCGAAAAAGATGCCGTATTGCCCAAATTTGAGGATGCTGAATATTTTTGATATATACAGAGAGGAATGGGTAGCTCCTCTAAACCACTTAAAACCTGGTTTGACTGGGACCGGAATAAAAAATATATGACCGCAAAGAAACAAAGAAGCAAGGAACTCAGATGCAATAAGCCTTTTCTGCTTCGTGTCTTTTCGTCTTCGTGGTTAAATAATCTATCGTAAACATGATTAGATCTTAATCGAGAGGTATCAAAACCAAGGCCATAAGTATTATGAAAAAAGCACTGATTACCGGGATTACCGGACAGGACGGCTCTTATCTGACGGAGCTTCTATTAGAGAAGGGATACGAAGTTCACGGGATTATTCGCCGGGCGAGTACCTTCAACACGCATCGCATTGACCACCTCTATCAGGATCGCTTGGCGGGGGCGCCGCGTATGATTCTCCATTATGGCGATCTTACCGATTCCAGTAATCTGAATCGGCTGATTGAAAAAGTAGGGCCCGGCGAGATTTATAATCTGGGGGCTCAGTCGCATGTGCAGGTTTCGTTTGAGGTGCCGGAGTATACGGCTGAGGTAGATGCTACCGGAACCCTTCGCTTGCTGGATGCTATCCGTGAAACCGGGGTGCCGGCCCGTTTTTATCAAGCCTCCACTTCCGAGCTTTATGGAAAGGTGCAGGAGGTGCCTCAAACGGAAACTACGCCTTTTTACCCGCGCTCACCCTATGCGGTGGCCAAGCAATATGGTTTCTGGATCGTAAAAAATTATCGGGAATCCTATGGGCTGCATGCGAGCAACGGGATTCTGTTTAACCACGAATCGCCGCGGCGAGGGGAAACCTTTGTTACACGAAAAATTACGATGGCGGTTGCACGCATCTCGCGGGGTCTGCAGAAGTGTCTTTATATGGGCAACATTAATGCTCTGCGTGACTGGGGCTACGCGCCGGACTATGTGGAAATGATGTGGATGATGCTTCAGCAGGATACGCCGGATGATTATGTGGTGGCGACCAATGAAATGCATACGGTTCGTGAGTTTATCGAAAAATCGTTCGGGCATGTCGGCATCACGATTGAATGGAACGGAGCGGGTGTGGACGAAGTCGGACGCAATGCGAAAACCGGTGCTGTTATTGTTCGTATGGACAAGCGCTATTATCGTCCTTGCGAGGTGGATCAGTTGCTCGGCAATCCGGCCAAGGCCAAGGCCCAGCTTGGATGGGAACCCAAAGTTAAATTTGAACAGCTGGTCCAGATTATGACCGATGGTGATTTGCGATTGTTAGATAATCCGAAGTATGAAATTGGGTTTTAGGTTGTTGGTTGCAGGTTGTTGGGTTGATGATTGTTAAGGGGAGAGTGCGTGAACTCATTCGAAGAGCTGGAGTGTTATAAGCTTGCCCGTACATTGCGTAATGAGGTGTCGTTTTTCTGCAAAACCCTTCCGAGGGAAGAAGAATTTCGATTGAAAGATCAAATTATTAGATCATCTCGTTCTGTAACCGCAAATATTGCTGAGGGTTTTGGCCGTCATCACCACCAGGAAAATATTCAGTTTTGCAGGACCGCCCGAGGATCACTAACGGAGACGTTAGATCATTTAATCGTTGCCCTAGATGAGCGATATATCGACGAACAGAAATATTTCGACCTGAGAGCATTGGTTGAGAGTGTGTTAAAGGTTCTTAATGGATACATTTCTTATCTAAAACGTTGTGCTGCCGACGGAGTACCCAAATAATACCAGCAACCAGCAACCAGCAACCAGCAACCAGCAACCAGCAACCAGCAACCAGAAAAAAATGATGAATCAAACAACGAACACTCAGCAACGAACAACTAAAATCCCGTACGATGCGCGGATCTACATTGCCGGTCATTTGGGGCTGGTGGGCTCCGGAATCTGGCGCGCTTTTCAGCGTCACGGCTATACCCATCTGATCGGTAGATCGATTGATGAGCTCGATCTGATCAATCAGCAGGCGGTGGACGATTTCTTTGCTGCGGAAAAGCCGGAATATGTTGTGCTCGTGGCGGCCAAGGTTGGCGGAATTGTGGCGAATAACACCTATCGAGGGCAGTTTATCTACGAAAACCTAATGATTGAGATGAATGTGATCCACTCCGCGTATAAGCACGGGGTGAAGAAGCTGTTGTTCCTTGGCTCCAGCTGCATTTATCCGAAGCTCGCGCCGCAGCCGTTAAAAGAGGAGCATTTGCTCACCGGTCCGCTCGAACCGACCAATGAGCCGTATGCGATTGCCAAGATTGCCGGCATTCGTTTGTGCGATGCGTACAATCGTCAGTACGGCACCAACTTTATTTCGGCTATGCCCACGAATATGTATGGTCCAGGGGACAACTATCACCCGCAGAACTCGCATGTGCTTCCCGCATTTATTCGGCGCATGCACGAAGCTAAGGAGCAGAAGCTTGATAAAGTCACCTGCTGGGGATCGGGGGCTCCGTTGCGTGAGTTTTTGTACAGTGATGACCTCGCCGAGGCGTGCGTTTTCCTGCTTGAAAATATCGACTACAAGGATGTGGCTTTTGAAGATGAGTCCGGGACGGTTCAGTCGCATGTCAATGTGGGTTCCGGCAGAGAAGTGACCATTAAGGCGTTGGCTGAAACGGTTAAAGAGGTGATTGGTTTTGAAGGGGAAATCGACTGGGATACTTCCAAGCCTGACGGGACGCCTCGTAAATTGATGGATTCTTCGCGTTTGATGGCGATGGGTTGGGCTCCGAAGATCGAACTGAAGGAGGGAATTTCCCGAGCTTATCAGGATTTTCTTACCCGCCTTTAAGCTGACGCATCTGCGGGCGGCGCTCGGCCAGTCCGCGGATTACAGGGATGGGTTCGCCGGTTTCATAGTCGAGGCCGCTGTAATACATCGCGGCGGCGGGCGTCATCGGCAGCGGAATAAAATCCTGTACCTGCTCAAGTTTCCAACGCGCGTCGCGGAGATAGCTCTCCACCACCTTCATCTCGCTCTGGGTGGAGCCGGGAAAGTTGGAAATAAAATAGGGCACGATATACTGTTTCTTTCCGGACGCGCAGCTGTACTGTTCAAACTGTTTCCGAAAGGCGTCGAACACCTCCTTGCCCGGCTTACGCATGCGCCGAACCACATTCGGGTGCAGATGCTCCGGAGCCACCTTCAGGTGACCGGAAACATGATGCGCCGCCAGCTCGCGAATATAATCGGGATGCGCCAGCGCCAGCTCCATCCGGATACCGGACTGAATAAACACATGCTTTACCCGCCCCAATTTACGTACTCGACGCATCAGCCGAATTGCGGCCTTCGGATTAGCTTTAAGATTGGAACAGACGTTCGGATAGAGGCAGCTCGCGCGGTGACACGTTTTACAAGCGGGCGAATCGCCGTTCAGACAGCCGTAAAGGTTTGCGGTCGGCCCGCCGAGATCGGTAATGGTGCCATGGAAAGAGTTGCGAGTCGCCAGCGCCTCGGCCTCGCGCACGACTGAATCCTCAGAGCGGCTGGCGAGAAAGCGGCCCTGGTGCAGCCCAAGTCCACAGAAGGAGCATCCACCGCCGCAACCACGCACCACCGTGATGGATTCGCGGATCATGGTGAACGCCGGAATCGGCTGTTTATAGGAAGGGTGCGGCGCGTGCATGTAGGGCAGCTCATACACGCGGTCGAGTTCGCCTGTACTCAGCGGCTCAGCCGGCGGCTCAATCCGCAGCGCACGCGCGCCATGCATTTGAATCAGCGGACGTCCGCAGTATGGATTCTGCTCGCGCTCCGTCAGCTTGGCGAGCCGGATCAGCTCGGCCTTATCCGCCTTACACGTCTCGAACGACGGCAGCTCCGTACAGTCGGAAAAATCGCGCTCAGCCGTTTCGCGTCCGCCCAGCAGCCGCGCTGTGCCTGGAATTCCAGCGAGCGCCTCGCCGTTAGACAAGCGTTTGGCGATCTCG
The DNA here is from genome assembly GCA_016937035.1 of Pontiellaceae bacterium. The sequence goes on along the minus strand of JAFGWS010000017.1, from coordinate 36,261 downwards.
CGGATGGCTCGCTCGCCCATGCCGTACACCAGCAGATCCGCCTTTGAATCCTGCAGAATCGAGGGGCGCAGCTTATCCTGCCAATAGTCATAATGTACCGTCCGGCGCAGGCTGGCTTCAATGCCGCCGACAATGATTGGTACTTGCTTAAACGCCCGGCGTGCCAGTTGAGAATAAACCACCGTCGCCATATTGGGACGCCTGCCCACCGCACCGCCTTCGCTGAACGAATCCTCTTTGCGCTTGCGCCGCGCCGCCGTATAGGCCGCCAGCATCGAATCCAGATTACCCGCCGTAACGCCGCAGAAAAGACGAGGAGCGCCCATCGGGAGCAGCGACTCTGGATCGTTCCAGTCCGGCTGAGCAACAATGCCCACACGCAATCCCTCCGCCTCCAGCACGCGCCCGATCACCGCCGCCGCAAACGACGGGTGGTCCACATACGCATCGCCGCTGATCAACAGCACATCCAGCTCTGTCCAGCCGCGCGCCTTCATTTCGGCGGCGGTCATAGGAAGAAAATGTTTATGGGGCTCGGTGCTCATGGTGTGCGGAAAATAGCGCTGTCGCCCCGCGATGCCAATCCTTCTTTCGTTCCGTTCCGACTTTCAATCGATTCAGCATTACTCTACCATCGCCATAAATTTACTGGAGATGTGCCGATGATTAAGGATGTGATTGCTAAACTCGTTGCCCATGAATCTCTTTCCCGTGCGGAAGCCGCCGCCGCCATGGCCGATATTATGGCGGGCGAAGCCTCCGATGCCCAGATCGGTGCCTTCATTATGGGTCTGCGCCAGACCGGCGAAACGCCCGAAATTATTGCCGGCTGCGCCGAAACCATGCGCGCCAACATGACCAAAATTATGTGCGACGACCCCAACGCCGTCGACATCGTCGGCACCGGCGGCGACGGCGCCCACACGTTTAATATTTCCACCACCGCCGCCTTTGTGATTGCCGGCGCGGGCGTAACCGTGGCCAAACACGGCTCTTACGGCGTATCGAGCAAATGCGGAGCAGCCAACGTACTCGCCGAACTGGGGGTCAACATTCAATATACTCCGCAGACCATGGAAGAGTGTCTCGCCGAACTCGGCATCGCCTTCCTCTTTGCTCCGGGCCTGCACCCCGCCATGAAACATGTGGTCGGGCCACGCCGCGAGCTGGGCTTCTGGAGTATCTTCAACATTCTTGGCCCCCTCTGTAACCCGGCGGGTGTTAAAAACGGCATCATGGGCGTCTTTAAACCGGAGCTTGTTCCGATCGTCTCCGACGCCTGTGCGCAGCTCGGCATGAATTATCAGTTTATTGTACACGGCAACGACGGCCTCGACGAACTCACCACCACCACCACCACGATGGTCACCGAAATCCGACGGGGAAAGGTGGAGAGTTACGAAGTACAGCCCGCCGGACTCGGAATCAGCTCCGCGTCTGCTCAAGATCTCATCGGAGGAGAACCCGCTGAAAATGCACAGATCACGCGTGCACTGCTAAACGGCGAAAGGGGCCCCAAACGCGATATCGTTCTGCTCAACGCCGCCTTTGCCATTATGGCCGGCGGAAAAGTCGACAATCCGCAGGACGGCATCGCCTTGGCCGCAGAATCCATCGACTCTGGTGCCGCCCTTAAAAAACTCAACGCTCTCGCAGAAATGTCGCAACGGTAAGATTCCACTAGGTCCTCCGCCGAATCGGGGGGCAGAAAAGCGAGTAGGCCATCAGTCCAGCGCCTGCCGTCCGGGCTCCAATACATTATCGCGTCAACGCCATGCGGATGAGCTCTTCGACGGTGGTCTGCGGGGTAAGTTTTTTGGATACGGCTTTCATCAGTTTGGCCGCATCTTCGGGTTTGTGACCAAGCGCTGCGAGGGCGAGCGCTGCGTCGTGCAGGCGGGTATCGCCCGGAGCTGCGTCGGGCGATGCAATTGCTTCAAACTGCTCGGCCGTGCTGAACTTGTCGCGCAGCTCAACCACGATCCGCTCCGCCGTTTTTTTGCCGATACCGGAGATGGAGGAGATCCGTTTTATATCACCAGCGATCAGCGCTGACTTGAGTTCGCGGACGGGCAGGCCGCTTAAGGCGCCGATAGCGAGTTTGGGGCCGACGCCGCTGATGGAGAGCAGTCGGACAAACATATCGCGCTCCTCTTCGGTGCAGAATCCAAACAGACGCTGGTCGGCCTCTGTGATGTGGTGATAGATCAGGATGCGGCAGGTTTCGCCTTCGAGCGGAAGACGGTCGTAGCTGCTGAGTGGAATGGAGACTTCATAACCGACGCCGCTGACGTTCATCACAATGCGGGCGAGCTGTTTCGTATCGAGTTTGCCTTCAAGAAAAGTAATCATGGTCACGCATATTGCCCGAAGAGGCGCGCGGTTGACAATCCTTTTAGAACCTTCTGCTGAAGCTTCTGAAGGAGAAGATGACGCCCCTTGCTCAGAGATGGCCCCTTCTGGCGCTGTATCGTTCGGGGATGAGGCCGAACGGCCGTTTTCTCGGTTGCCCGGTTCCGCGCGTTGCGCTACTCTGTTCGCGTTGAAAGGAAATGGGATCATGAAGACGGAAAAATCAGGGCACAAGGAGCTGAATGAGTTGCCGGCGGATGCATCGGCGGACAAGATCGAGGATACCGCTTCGACGTTGGAGAGGATGCACTACGAGCCGTTGCTCTTGTTTAAAACGCCCGGATTCCTGCGTATGGGTAAAAAGGCGATTGCGCTTGAGATTGCCCGGGTCTCGAACATGACCGACGCGGAGATGGCGGCGGAGGGGCTTGATGCAAATGCCGACTTCAACGAGTTCAAGGCCAAGCATCTCCAGTTGCTGATCTACCATTACAACCTGCTTTGCCAGCTGCGGAACGACGATCCGACAGCGTGGGATATCATCAACGAACTGCTCGAAGACGATTAGACGGGGTGCAGGGCGGGCCGAGCCGAAGCGCAGGGTCCGTTTCGTCTGCCGGGGGATCGATCGCAACCTCTGTTTTTCTATGAAAGGAAGATGTATGATCAAACATGTGGTGATGTGGAAGTTTAAGGATGGCGTGACCGCCGCCGACAAGCTGGAGATGAAGCAGCGGCTGGAGTCGCTCAACGGTGTGGTTCCGTCCCTGCGCGGGATCGAAGTCGGCTTGAACGTGGTGTCCGGCGATGCGGCCCGCGACATAGTGCTTTATTCCGAATTCGATTCGCTCGAAGGCCTAAAGGCGTACGCCGTTCATCCCGCGCATCTCAAGGTGGTCGAATTCGTCAAACCGCTGGTATGCGAACGCGCCGTTGTCGACTACGAGTCATAAACCACGAAAGGGGATCGCGACGACGAGTTTGGGATGGCGGAAAAATTGTACGAGTGGCTGCACCTGCTCCAGATCCTGCAAGAGGTTCCGCATCGTGTGGGTCATTCACAGCTCCTTTTTGAAAACAACTGGATAGCGCTCGCGAAATTTTAAAGCAAGTTCGGGACTCCGGGCCGCCCAATCACTGACAGCATTTAATAAAAGCGTCGTGACTTGTGTAAATGCATTGGCGAATCGAACGAAGTAATCATCTGACAAATGATCACGCTTACTGATGACAATATTTCTTTCTCCGCTAACTTGATCTACGTTCCCGCATCGAGAAAGAAACTCCTTCGTGTGACTATTGGACAGGTGCGCAAATGCGCAACAAGTATCATAGAGATCAGGAATCCATCCATGGTCCACTCCAAGCTTATCCTTTAAATAGCGATCACTTAGGCATTTATTATCGCCCGGGTTTTTCAGGTCACGGATAGGCGTTCCACCGAACACCTTTCCTGCAAAATCATGCGGATCATCAAAAAACTGGTGAGCCGAATACCGGAGCAACGTGTCGAGCTGAGCCCGGAGAATAACCATGGCGCATTGTCCGTTATCACCCTTTAGCAAGCAAATAAAACCAGCTAGATTATGCAACGACCGATCAAGAACCGCGATGGAAAAGCTATCCATTGGCAAAAGGTTGTTTGAGCATGCGGTAAGTACCTTCCCACCAACTTCCGGGTGCTTTTTATCCAAGCCATTCAAGTGATCAAGCCAAGTTGATTTGTTCATACCTTCCCCTCCTGTTTGATGACGGCGAAGAGGTCGGGGCTGGAGGATTCCAGACGGGCGAGTTTATCGCCGATTTTGCGGGCTGTGCAATGTTCGATAAATTCCCGGATGGAGGCTTCGGATACGGAACCGATCGTCTTTTCCAGACAAATCGCCGTGTCGGTGATGAATTGAAGGTCTTTTTCCAGGGCTTCTTCGGGGAAGTAGAGTTCGAGGACGCAGGCGTCGATCAGCTCTTCGAGGAAAGTAGCGCAAGCGTCCCGCTTGTGTTCTATCAAGCGGGACGCATGATCTACTTTCTTGGCCGTCTGCACCATCGCCACCAATTGTTCGAACAGCTCCGCTTCCGATTCCGTCGGTTTGCGGATCGGGATTTTGTCGAAAAAGACCTTCTTCATGCGGCTGGCATTGCCTGAGTATTCTGGAAAGTTGTTTTTAAAGCAGCAACGGAAGAGCGAGGAGTTGAACACGGCGGTTAAATACGGCAGCGACTCGGTTTCACTGGTCATCATAAAGCAGGTCGTGTCCATAAAGTATTCTTCCGTGTCGTAGTAAAACGGCATGGATACGGCAATTTCCTGATAGATGATCTTCGGTTTTCGGAATTCTTGATGATAACCGATGGTGTCCTGCGTTTCGAACCACTGGTACGAACCAGCCTTTCTCCCATCCCATTTTCCGGAATGATCCTTTGGTTTTGGTTCCAAGCGAGTGCGGAATTGCTGCAAATGTTTTTTGATTTCGGGATATTCGCCCAGCTTGATTCCCAGGGTCGGAAACGTGCGGATCATCCACGTTTGGTCCCAGTTGGTTTTGTAGCGTTCGACGTAGCGGCCGCGGAGGAGCGGGACGATGATTTCTTCCGCCTGGGGTTCCTTGGCGACCAGTTCGTCGCGCTGCTCCTGCGTGAGGTAGAAGGCGTCATTTAGCCCGGTTAGAACACCGCGATAAATATTGATGTCCCACTCTTCGAGAGGGATGCCCTGGGCTTCGACGGTCTGCTTGATTTTGTAGCGTTCGGGAGAACAGACAACCCATGCGTTTGCATCCAAATCCGGCATTTTGACGGCATTCTGGTTAAAGTAGCTTTCGGGGTCGGCCATGGCGGCGCGGTCGTCGGAGACATAGCAGCAACGGGTTTGTTTCCGGGGTTTGGAATTTTCGAATCCAAGAATATTGGTGTAGGTCGTCGCGGCACCGAAATTCTGGGCCATGCCGAAGTCGAGCACCTGTATTGTATCCACTGATCCGGAAAGAAATCCGCGCAGTTTGTCACCATATCCGGCGCGCATCCATTTGTTGGAGGTGATGTAGCAGAGATGTCCGCATTTGTTGAGCAGTTGTGCACCGCGCTCGTAGAAGAGACAATAGATATCGGCGGTGGCGGCGTAGGTCTGGAAGTTTTGCGTGATCCATTTATCCTTTACTTCTTTTGGGAATTTCTGGATCTGGACGTAGGGCGGATTGCCGATGACGATGTCGAAGCCCTTGAGGTCGAACATCCATTCGGGATCGAAGAAGGTGCAGGTGGCGTTTTGGTCGTAGGGATCCCAGTTGGCGAGCTGGCGGGCGGAGGCGTTGGACCAGCCGTTTTTTTGCAGCTCGGCGGCAATCTGTTCTCGCAGCTCTTTGTCGCGGTCACGGTATTTCTTTTTGGTTCCCGGCGTTTTGGCTCCGAACATTTTATGGCGCACCTGCTTGAGTTCGGCTTCGAGGTTCTGCACCTCTTTTGAATCGAACAGATTCAATTGTGCGGCGGGTTTTTCGATCTGGATCAGGGTGTCGGCGGTGGCGAATTTGGCTTCGAGGTTGGGCAGCGGTCGGATGCCGAAGTTGTCTTTTGAGGCATTCACCTTTTGGTCGACGATCAGCGAGATAAAGAAACGCAGGCGGCTGACCTGGGTGGCGATGGCCTGGATGTCGACGCCGTAGATGCAGTTTTCGATGAGGTAGAGCTTGCGACCGTAGCCCAGCTCGTTGTTGGCAAAGGATTCCTCAATATCCTGCTTCTGTGCTTCGAGGTCGGCGATGGTGTTTTCGCGGATGGTGGTGTCGTCGATCTGTTCGGCAGCGGCGATGGTGGCATCGACCTTTTCGAGCTGGCGGTCGCGCCAGAGTTTATTTTGGGGATCGAGCTTGCCGAGCACGAATTCGAGCTTGTGCAGGATGCCCATGGGGAAGGCACCGGAACCGCAGGCGGGGTCGAGGATTTTGCAGGTGTCGATGGCTTGAATCAAGGCGAGCTTTTCTTCATCGGTAAAGGCGTGTTCCTTTTCGGTGTAGGCGAAGAGGATTTCGAGACCCTCCTCGGCGTCGGCATCGCTCATCAGGGAATTATTTTTACCACCCGCTTCGCTAGAGGACACGGAGGCACAGAGATTTGAACTGCTCTGTGTCTCTGTGCGCTCTGTGGTTAAATTTTTCTTCAGGTACGCTTTGAGGGATTGGTCGACCATGTAGTCGACGATGGTGCGCGGAGTGTAGAAGGAGCCGGTCTGCTTGCGGGCGGTGGTTTTGGTTTCGGGATTGTAGGAGGCGAGCAGGTTTTCGAACACCTTGCCGAGCAACTCGGGATCGAGGGCGATTTCCTGTTCGATGGGGGTGTTTTCGACGATGGTGAATTTGTAGTTGTTGAGAATGGGAATGATGCCGCGCACGGTTTCCTTTTTGCGCTTGGCATCGCCATAGACATCGGAGAGGTCGATATCCTGCCGATCGCCGAAAAAGAGGAAGTCGGGCACCTGAAGTTGGTTGTCTTTGCGGTCGGAAAAGCCGTCTTCGTAGAGGATCACATCACCGTCCTGCGGGCCTTTAAGGGTTGGATGAGGCCGGTCGAGGCATTCGAAGAGTCCGCCGTTCATGAAGGGAACTATCGATTTCAGCAGCACCACAAACGCCTCGGGATCCTGGAAGAAGGATTCGTAGCGCATGAGGTTGGTAATGTTTCGGTGCTGGCGGCCTTCTTTGCGGAATTCGCGTTTTTCGACGGGCTGGTTCAGCGCGGCGAAGAAGAGGTTTTGCAAAATGGCTTTGTAGTAGCGGGTCTCTTTGGATTTCGCGTCAAACTTGGCCAGCCAGTTGTTCTCCAGTTCCTGCTTTTCAAACAGCGGTTCGGGAATGAGCCCTTTTTCCTTGATAAACCAGACGAACAGCAGGCGGGTCAGCAGGCGGATCAGGTTTTTTGCATCATGCTCACGTAGCTTTTCCTTATCCTTGAAAAGATCTCCTTTGTTCAGCTCGTGCAGTTCGAATTCGAGGATGTCGAACGGGAAATGGACGTGCTGCATGGCCCAGAAATACCAGTTGGCCAGTTCGCGGTAGAAACGCTTGTTGAGCAGCTCGACGTTGAAGACCTCTTCCCACGCGGCGTGGAGGGCATCGAAGGAGCGGATGCCGGTTTTTCCCGCCAGCGTCGGCAGGGCGAAGCTGGAAAGAATATCGAGGTGGCCTCGATGAGGGTCCCCGAGGCTGATTTCCTGAATGAGCGTCACCTTGCCGAGCACGTCCTGGCTTTCATCGTGTTTGCTGCGGCGACGGTTGATGACGGCGATGGAGAGCTTTTGGTCGTATTCGAAGAGTACCATGACGGGCATGGGGAATAGTCGGTTGAGCTGGCGGGCGATCTGCGCCAGCTTGCCGCGCGGATAGGCTTCGCCCTTCAGTTTCAGCGCGAAGAAGAGGTAGGAGTTCATCATCCCCTGCTTCACGTCGGTTTCCGCAAACAGGCTGAGCTCGCCGCTCAACTCTTCAGTGGTCAACTGAAACAGGAGGTGGATTTCGCGCCAGTCGTCGAAGAGTGCCTTGTCTTTGCGGAGTGTGTTCGCGGAGTCGAACTGCGCAAGGAAAGCATCGGGCGAGCCGCCGAAATCGACGGTCTTTTCGGAGCGGTAGCCGAGAGTGCCCAGCAGGTCGAGCGCGGCGGAGCGGAGTTCCAGTGCCTGGAAGCGCTTCAACTTTTCTTCAACGGTTCTCTTCAAATCACTCATTTCCAATCCTCTCCATTCCAAAATTGAGGCTTCCATTCGCAAGCCGCAAATCGTATATTACCGACCATGAAAACACTGGCGAGCCACAACCCTTATCTGCGCAATGCCGCGCTTCGCCACCGCATGGTTTCGGACAGCGTGCGCGAGTCGTCCATTTTCGAAGGGGCCAAGTGCTTTCATTCCTCCCCCAGCTCCCGGAGGCGGGCTTCCATGCAGACGGTAAAGAAGCCGGTCAAGGGCGCATAGTCCTGGCCATAGCCCGCAATCACCGCATTCAGATATGCCTGTTTCCGTTGAACCGAACCTTTGCCGGAAAAATCATACAGCGGTATAGGATACCCGGCCTGAAGAAACATGAGATCGGCCAGCCAGCGGGCCAGCCGTCCGTTTCCTTCCCGGAACGGATGAACCAGTAGGAATTCAGCATGAACGGAGGCGACCTTTCCGGCAACCCTGTTCAGCTCATCCGGCTTGCAGGGCGTCAGCTTTTTCAGCAGTTCGTCTTCCAGCCAAGCCATGTTGTGCGGCACGCGGAAAGCCGGTGGCCAGCGGAAGTTCCCTTTCTGCATCTCGACGGTGCGGTAACGACCAGCCCACGCATACAGATGGCCCAGCCAATCCCGGTGCATCCGACATATCAGTTCGGCGGTGAATACCGTTTCATCCGTGATCATATCCAGGTACCGCTCCTGAACGACAACGAGCGCATCGGCTTCGGCCTGGTCCATCTCGGTTTTCAACCGGATGTTTTTGAGATTCCTCAGCACGCGTTTTCCAGATCCGGGCTGCCACTCACCTTCAATCCCTGTATCGCGATATCTGGAGGGATTGCGACTCATTTGATGACCAGCCAGGTGATGAGTTCAAAATCGCTGTCGTCCTTGGCCTGCTCGCTGCGGTCGGGAAGGACAAAGTCGCGACCGGCGGTCAGCCCGACGGCGAGACGTTTCTTGAAGACGGCGGCGATGCTTGCGATGGCTTTGCCGAGCAGGTCGTCGTATTTGCTCATGTCGCGGCCATGCTGCGTTTCCCAGTCGAAGAGGTCGCAGAGCGCCTGGTAGGGCTCGTCCTTTCCGGCGCACAGTTTTTGGAAGAGCGTCAGCGTGTTCTTGGCGTGGGTAAAGTTGAAGCGGACGGTTCCGTCGTCGCGGATGTAGAGCAGATAGTGGATGCCGAGCGGGTTGACGTTGGAGGAGCGTTTTTCCTCCTGCGGCGGATTCTTGTGGCGCAGGCAGAAGATGACGCCCGGCTTGACGATCTCGTGCCAGCCTTGGTCGAAGAGATTCGGATCCTTTGCGGCATCGAGCGTCGGCACCAATCCATACAGGCCGAGCGGTGCATCGGCCAGAAGCTTGCGGTTGTTTTCGAGAAAGTTCATCAGCTCGATGCGGAAATCGTCGAGGGTGAATTCGCTGAGCGATACGTTGTCGTCCATCTCTTCGAGGTCGATCACCTCGTCCTTCAGGCGCAGGAGCTGCTTTTCGCGATAGCTCAGCTCTTCGGTCACGAGATCCTTGATCTGGTCGGGATTAAGCAGGTCGTCGGTGCCGGTCGCGGCGATGTCGACGAGCGCCATGCGGGCTTCGACGCGATCCTTGAGGTTGAGGTATTTGTTCAGGTCTTCCGTCGGCCAGAAGTTGACGAGCTGGATCTGCTTGTTGACGCTGCCGAGGCGGTCGATGCGCCCAAAGCGCTGGATAATGCGCACCGGGTTCCAGTGGATGTCGTAGTTGACCAGATAGTCGCAGTCCTGGAGGTTTTGTCCCTCGGAAATACAGTCGGTGGCAATCAGGATATCGATCTCTCCTTCCTGCGGCATTTGGGGCATTTTTTCGCGGTGCTTGGAGCGCGGGGAAAAGTTGGTGAGGATGGAGATGAAATCGGTCTGCCGCGAAAAACCTTTGGGCGCGAAGGTGGTTTTATTCTCCTCGGAGCCGGAAACCAGGGCGATGTGCAGTCCCAGTTCCTTGCGAATCCAGTCGGCAAGGTTGTCGTAGAGATAGTCCGCCGTATCGGAAAAAGCGGTAAAGACCAGCACCTTGCGGTTCCCGTCATTGATCGGATTGTGCGCCTTTTCGGCAATCAGCGCTTTCAGCTCCTGAAGTTTTGCATCGCGGTCCGGATTGACTGCTGCCGCCTTTTCGTGGATGGCAATGAGCTGCTTCAGATCTTTTTTAAGATCTTTCTTCCACTCTTCGCGGCGGATGTGCTCCAGCTTGATGACCAGTTTTTTCCCGACCGTCAGCCGTTCCATCAGTTCGGCCAGCTCCTCGTCCTCCTCTTCGCCCTTGAACAGTTCAGGCTCAGTGTATTCCTCCAAGTTCGCCTCAAAGCGGTCGATCTTGTCCAGCAATCCTTTGATTTTCTGAATCGTACGTTCGATGGAAACCTGGAAGCTGTGCACGGAACTTTCGAGGCGCTTGAGATAGTTCACGCGCATCATGCCGATGAGGTAGGATTCGCGCTTTTTCTGGTCGTTGAAGAGCAGCTGCTGGCCGGGCTTCAGGTATTCGTTGATGAATGCATCCTGCACATAGGTCGACGGGTTGAAGATGGTCAGCTTGTAGCCGTTGATGGCGTCGTTGAGTTCGTCGTAGGTCGGGAAATAGCCCTTGAGGTCGGTGACGGTGGAGCGGGCCAACGGTTTCATGCGCTTGGGGAATTCGCCCATTCCCTTGGTGCCGTAGTAGCTGACAATGTGCTTGCGCGAGCGGGCGATGGTGAGTTCGTCCATCAGCTTGAAGAAGGCGGAGTCGAGCATGTCCAGTAGGCGGGAGACCTTGCGGTCCGGCGTTTTTTTCGAATCGGCCCAGTTGGTGAAATGCGATTGCGCATTTTTCATCACCTGCGCAATGCTGAAGATGTCGAGCGAATCGTGAAACGCCCGATCGTCGTTCTGCGTGACCAGGTAGAACTGGTTACGCAAATCCTTGAGGTTGGTGTTGACCGGTGTAGCGGAGAGCAGCAGCACCTTGGTGTCCACGCCGCTTTGCAGCACATCCTGCATCAGGATTTCATACCGGGACCGGCGGCGGGTTCCATCGTCGTTCTTCTTGCCCGATGCGTTGTTGCGGAAGTTGTGGGATTCGTCGATCACGACCAAATCATAGTTGCCCCAGAGGTGCGTTGAAAACTTGTCGCGCCCCAGATCGGTGTGTGCCATCACATTGAAGGCGAAACGATCTTTGAGCAGCGGGTTGCGGCGGTCGAGGTTGCGGTAGACCTGCCAGTTGTCCTCCAGCTTTTTCGGGCAGAGCACCAGCACGTTCTTGTTCAGCAGCTCAAAATATTTGATGACCGCCAGCGCCTCGAAGGTTTTTCCGAGGCCGACGCTGTCGGCAATGATGCAGCCGTTGTGCTTCAGGATTTTGTTGATTGCGCCCTTCACGCCATCCTTCTGGAAGTCGTAGAGCATGTTCCAGACATCGGTTTCGAAAAAGCCGGTCTTTTCGTCGAGCAGTCCGCCTTTGTCGGCTTCCTTGAGATACTCCTCGAACAGGTGGTAAAGCGTTTTGAAATAGATGAACTCGGGGGAATGGTTGGCGTAGAGTTGTTCCAGATAAGCCAGCACCTCGGCCTTAACGTCTTCCACAACGGACGGATCATCCCATATTTCATCAAACCATGCCCGCAGGTCGCGCCGGTCGCGGTCGTCATTCACCACAAGATTCAGTTCAATGTTGTTGCGTCCGCCGTTCCCAAGCCCCAGTCCGCCGACTGTAAAATTGGAGCTGCCCAGCAAGGCTTCCTGGACGCCATCGTTGTCCACATGGTACATCTTGCCATGAAGGAAGCCGGGATATTTTACCGAGCGGATCTCCACCTTGCGTCGGATCCAATCCGCACAATCGGCGGCAATGCACCGCTGTTCCAGCCTGTTTTTGAGCTGAAGCCGGGAATCCTCGATATCGAAGGCTTTCCTGTCCGTCTTATCCGGGTCCAGGGATTGGATAAATCTTGGCTCGCCAAACAAAAACCGCAGCGAGCGAATTGAATCCAACTGATTCATCAGGGAGTGGTATGCATAAATTGTAAAATAGGCGGAGACAAACGAGAGTTTTGATTCGGAACGAATCTTTTCTTTGAGAAATTCTCCGGTATTTCCGCGATGATGATTATCTCTTATTCCTGATGGGTTCATATTTTTCACTCCCCGCGACGGCCGTGTGCTTCTTTGTACTGCCGGCAGTCAAATCAGGACATATTCTCCAAGGATCAACTGTTTTTGCAACCTAAAAGCCTCTTGAACCCATGCTGATACAGAGGGATCTTGTGAGATTTTGATAACGACAAAGCCGCTGCACACCCAATTCGGGATGATCATTATTTCCGTCGGAGGGCGGATTTGATTTCGCGCAGTTCGGGGGCGCGGAGGAGGAGCGAGAGCAGGAGATAGACGAGTGCTCCGGCTCCGACGGCTGCAGTGAGTGCGGTGACCTGTGCGATTTTTACGGGAAGGTTGGCGTTGAGGAGCGGTGCGACGGTGTGGGCGGTACCCCATGCGGCGGCGGCCATGACAAGTGCGCAGGCAAATGAACGCGCGGCGGTTTGTGCAGTTTTTTTCCAGTCAATGCCTTGAATGCGCCGCGCAAGCAGTATGCCGAGCATGATCATTCCGGCGGCTTCAGCGAGTACGGTGGCGAGCGCCATGCCGGCGTGTTTCCAGTAGAGCGGGAAGGTGAGGATGAAGGTGATGTTCAGTGTGATGTTGAGCAGGACCACGCCGATGCCGATGCGGACGGGCGTTTTGGTGTCCTGCAGGGCGTAGAAGGCGGGGACAAGCAGTTTGGCGGCGCTGAAGACGACAAGGCCGGGAGCGTAGAAGGCGAGGGCGCGCGCGCTGAGCAGGGTGGATTGGGCGTTGAAGTTGCCTTTCCATTCAAAAATGGTGCGCAGAATGTCGGGGGCGAGCACGAGCAGGCCGAGTGCAGCGGGCATCATGATGAAGAGCATGTGGTGCATGGAGTGGGAGAGGGTGCGGGCCATGGAGGTGTGGTCGCCTTGGGCGGCATGCGAGGAAAAGGTGGGAAGAAGGACCGTGCCCATGGCGGTGGCAATGATGCCGAGCGGGAAATAAATCATGCGCTCGCTGTAGAACAGTGCGGCGGGGGCCCAGTCGCCGATCCAAAGGGCGAGGAAGCGGTCGATCAGTACATTAAATTGGGTGACGGCCATGCCGAGCGCGGCGGGTCCCATGAGCAGCAGCATTTTGCGGATACGCGGGTCGTTCCAATGGCTGGAAAAGCGGAAGGGGCAGCCGAAGCGTTTGAGTGCGGGGAGCTGGATGAACATCTGTGCAACGCCTGCGACGAGGACCGCCCAAGCCAGTACGTGGGCGCGGTCGAAGTCGTTGGTGCCGATGATCGGAAAGATCGCCAGCATGGCGATGATCAGGATGAGATTGAGCAGACATGGCGCAAAGGCCGAGGTGGAAAAGTGTTTGTATGAATTGAGCACAGCCATGAACAGTGCGGCGAGGCAGATGAAAATGACGTAGGGAAACATGATGCACGCAAGCTCCATCGTGACCGCCCATTTTTCGGGAATCCCGTTCAGTCTCGCGGCAAACGAAAAGAGAATCATTCCAACGATCGCAATGGTGGAGAGCAGGGCAGCGATCATGGTGACGACTTTGGAAGCCATCTCCCATGCGGCATTTTCACCCTCTTTGGAACGGGTTTCGATGAATATCGGAATGAATGCGGCGGAGAGTGCTCCTTCGCCGAAGAGGCGCCGGAACAGATTGGGAATGGTGAAGGCCACAAAGAAGGCAGAGGCGACAAGCGAGGTGCCAAAGTAATAGCCGATGATAACATCGCGAATCATACCGAGGCCGCGGCTCAGAAGCGTAAAGCCTCCGACCACGCCGGCAGAGCGTATGACTTTCTCCTCTTTCAATAGTCCCCCTCGTTTTGTTTGCGTTGATGTCGCAAAGCCAGTAAAGATAGGACATATAAACCTACAGATCAAAGCAGAACGGATTCGATTAATATGATTCATCCCGGAACAATTTTAATGGGCGACGGCGAGGCGATTAAGGCTTCGTATGACGCAATGAACCATCAGGCGGTGGATTGGGACCTGAGCGGAACTCCGACAGTTTCTCTGCGGAAATACCAAACCACGTTGGCGAATACGGCTTCCATCTCCGGTCCCGGAACCTTTATGGGTAAGGCGATGCGGACGATCACACTGGAACCTACGGATATGAACGGCTGGTGGCTGGATCGCGTCGATCTGCAGGGAACACTGCCGATTCGGGTGAGTATTGCCAATGTCTGGACGACCGGGCAGATTGTGAGCAATATTGTACTGCGGAGCGGGAATCCTCACAATTATGTGCGTATGGTCGAGCACATTATTGCGCTGCGGATGGGGCTCGGGTTCGATAACGTGATGGTCAAACTCGATTCGGGCGATCCGCCGTTGTTTGATCAGGGCAGTCTCGATTTGGTGGAGGCTTTTGATCGCTGCGGTCGCGTGGAGACGGATCAGCCAATCAATTATGTGACGGTGAAAGAGCCGGTGACGGTGGGGGGAACCTATGGCGATTTTGTAACGCTGGCTCCTCCGGAGGATTTGGATAATCCGACGCTGACGGTCGATTGCGCGGTAAACTTTAATACCGCGATCGGGCAGCAGCGGATTCTCTTTCCGGTGACGGAGGAGTTGACGCGTATGGCTTCGGTTGCGCGAACCAATACGTCCTACGGAAAGGTGCTCTACTGCAAAACGATCGGACGAATTTTTGCAGACGTGCGAAACTTGGGCTATAACAAAACCAATGTGTCGATTGCCGGTAAAAAACGGTATATTAACGAACCGCGTCTTGTGCACGAGGGCAAAGCACTGGAAGCGGCGTGGCATCGCTCCGTACTGGATCTGCTGGCGGCGATTGCGTTGATCCATAACGGTCGGTTTGTGGGGCGGATTAAGTCCTACAAAGCCGGACATCGGCTGGACTGTGAGCTGGTGAGACAGCTTTATTTGAATCAGGTGCTGGTTCCGCTTAACGATTTGTGATTTGCGAATTTAGATTTTTGATTTGTTGGCGGGGGTTGCCTCCCTCTTGGGCGAAAAGGCTGTCGCAGACCCGTAAATTAAAAATCATCAATCAAAAATCAAAAATGGAGACGAAGCTGAGATGAAATCATATCGAAAAGAGCTGTGGTTTGAGGCGCGGAGTCGACGTCAGATTATTCATATTACCCCTCAAATTGAGGAATGCCTACGGGAGTCCGGGATCAAAGAGGGGCTCTGTCTGGTGAACGCCATGCATATTACCGCCTCGGTTTTTATTAACGATAATGAAAGCGGACTGCATGCAGATTATGAACGCTGGCTGGAAAAGCTTGCTCCGGAAAAGCCGTATAGCCAGTATGCGCATAATGGGTGTGAAGACAATGCCGATGCGCATCTTAAACGTACGATTATGGGGCGGGAGGTGGTGGTTGCCGTAACCCATGGGCAACTTGACTTTGGCCCGTGGGAACAGATTTTTTATTATGAACTCGATGGGAAGCGCCAAAAACGCGCTTTGGTTAAAATTATCGGCGAGTAAACTGTTTTGCGTGCCGGCGGGATACTGCATTTTGAAATGGTCTTTTTGAAATCCACTTATTTGAACCGCCGGACTTTAGATTTTGTGATGGATTCTCTCGACATGGAGAGATAGGGAAAGCACCATGGTATTTGGCTTGGTTTGTGCTCTAAAACTTTCCATCAAGGAGATGACCGGATGATCGACGAAACGGAAAATGCACTGGATCAAAAGGTGATGCACAGCATTTCGATGCTGAAGCAGATTCTTGAGGTCATGCCCCACGATATAGAGGCCATGGAGGCGATCTATAAGGCTTATCGTAATGCGGGGGATGACGACAATGCCTTTGCGTATCTGAAGCGACTCGTCGATGTGAGTATAGAAGACCGCGATACGGACGCGTTTGGTTATATTCGTAATGAGCTTAAAGATTATGCTGACAAGAATCCGGGTGCCGTTTCCTTTCTGCTGGAGCGGATGGAGGTTTATGAGAGTCTCGAGGAAGGTGAACTTCGGGAAGAGACCGTTGATCTTCCGGGCGAGCAGGATCTCGGCGATGAATTTGCGCTGGTGTGGAGGCTCTATGAAGAAGGACAGCTTGATCAAGAAGAATATTTGAGTGTCCTTCATGATCTCATGGATGTTTCCGGAAGAGAGATGGAGGTTCCCTGCAGTGTGTTGCATGTTTTAAATGACAGCGGTTTTGCTCAAATGAACCGTATTATGAATTATCTTTCGGCTCGTTCAGGGGTTCCGTGCATTAGTTTATCGAATTTTGAAGTTTCCGGGGATGTGATCGGAATTCTGCCGCACAAATATCGAGCCCACAAGGGCGCTTTTGTTTTTGGCCGGCTGGGAAAAGATCTGCTGGTTGCTGTACTGAATCCTTTTAATCATCGATTGGAAGAGGAGATTGAGACGGAGAGTGGGCAGCGTTGTCATACTTTTTTGGTGGAACCGTCGGATTATGATCTGGCCTTGGATCGAATTCGGTCAAAAGGGATAAACGGAGCAGACGGGGGAGGGAATGCTGTAGCGTAGTCATGGCATTGGATGGTTGACTTCTTTTGGTGTTGATACTACTGATTTTACAGAAGATATATCTTTTATTTCAGTCAGGATATTTGGCAAAGTGTGGCTTGGGTTGGCGTTATAAGGATTACACGGTTTGGCCGTATCGGATTTATAAGAGGTGTTTTGGGGATTTAAATGTTAGGGAAGACTCGAAAATCTGAAGGGGAGAATGCTGCATTAAAGAAACGGGTTCAGCGGAAGTGTAACATTTTTCTGGGAGTCGACTTTGCCAGTACGGCCACTAAGATTGTGCGGCTGAAGCGTTCCGGAGATTCAGTAACACTAATGGGTGCCGCGCTTTTGCCGCCGGTTGATTTGTCTGCCGCTGTGCGTCCGGAACTGCCCCGCAAAATGAATGCGTACTATGGGTGTCTAAGTTACAGCGGGAAAAACGCGGCTATCCGGGTTCTTCATACGCCGCTTCGGGCCGGTGAGACCGAGCCTTCCGATGATAAACTGCGGGAACTGCTCAGTGTGAAGAGCGATTTTCGTGTGGCGTCTACCCTGCTCCAGCAGGGGAAGGGGCGTCAGGATTCCACCCTGCTCGGAGTTGCTGTTCCGAAGGCGGACGTTGATTGTTTTCTCAGTATGTTTTCAGCGGGTCCGCCTGCTCCGGCTTCACTGGAGGTTTCGGGCCTTGCTGCGATATCTGCATTTCTACATGCGCGAGGCGCTGAGTGTCAAAATGAAGTGGTTTGCTTGATTGAGGTTGGCGAAAATATAAGTACCTTCGCTTTTCTCAACAGGGATGAGGTGTTTCTGGTCGGGAAGCATAACTTTGGGCTTAGGACGTTGCGGGAACGATTGATCAAGGATTTGGGCGTTGATGCTGAGTTGGCCGCGACTATTTTGAAAGACCGATCCATAAATATTTCATCCTCTCTTGCGGGCGTGCAAGAGGCATTCATTAAGCAGCTTTCAGTCTCAAAGGATTTTGTGGAGCGTCACGAAAATTGTAAAATTACAAAAACCTATCTGTCCGGCGGGCTGAGTTTGTTCTCATTCTGGCCGCAGGAAATCGAACAGCGCCTCAATACTTCAGCGCATGTCTGGAGTCCGTTGGAGAATATTCAGCTTTCCTCTGCGGACGTGATGCCGCGTGAGCTGCAGGATCAGGCAACCCGATTTACTGCCGCGATTGGGGCCGCATTAGGAGGGTTAATGGAATCATGAATGCTCCACGCGTAAATTTGCTGGATAAGAGCGAACGCCGGCATCAGGGACCCGTCAGTCGGAGGTTTGCCTTCATTTGTGCTTTGGTAACACCCGTTTTGCTGATTGCAGTCATTGCCGCCACCAAAATGGTGCAGCTCGGCAGTTTAAAGGATGACCTTGAAACCAAGCGGGCTGAATGGGAACGACTTCAGCCTTCGTTGGCGGTATTTGACGAGAGAGCAAAAGAGTTGGATGAAAATCGTCAGTTGCTTGAACTTTTTGAGGCTTGGCAGAAATCGCGTCTTCCAATGGAGGATTTGCTGGAAGAGATTCGCGATATCGTCCCCGAGCGTGTGGAACTCAAACAGTTGAGTCTTGGTGTGACATTAGACAGAACCATGCGTTCCGCTTTCACGAAACCTCAGGAGATGGCGTTGAAAAGTCAGCTGCAGATCGGGGGCCTTATTCGGGAAGAAAGAGACAAGGCGAGCGAATGTATGACTGAATTTCTGGTGGATCTTCAGGGCAATACCGTGCTCGGCGATTCTTTTTCGGATATCGGGCAGAACGGCCCCCTTGTGACCCGGGCCGGCACCGGTGCTTCGGCTGCTTCTGAATTCAAGATTCAGGGGGACGCAAAATGATCGATTTAAGTCAACTGACCAAAGAGCAGAAGCAATATATTTTTCTTGGTGTTATAACACTGGCCATTTTTGTATGGCTTGGGGTACTCGGATCAAAAGAAGCACTCTCTTCAATGACCTCAATTCACGAAGAGTTGGCCGAGGTGGATGGTAAACTGCAGAACGCCTTGCGTAAGCAGGAGCGGGAGAAGAAGGTCAATCACGATTATCTTCCCACGATGCAGCAGACGATGAAATATCTTGTGCAGGATATCCCGGATAGGAACCGGTTGGCTGAAATCCAAACCGCAATTTATTTGCTGGAAAAGGGCACCGAACTTACGGTTGTGGATATTAAAGAGATACAGCGCGTTTCGGGGAGTGCAGGACGCGGGGCCCTTACGTTGAATTCGTATGCGCTTCAGATCAATGCCAAAGCGAGTTATGACGGTGTTTTGCAGTTTTTGGCGGCGTTATACAAAGAGTTTCCGCTCATCCGTGTGGTTTATGTAAATATAAAATCGCAGGCCCAGGAACCGGAACAACACCTTGTCGAAATTCAGGTTCAGTGGCTGTGCGATTTTAGTTCATTTCTTGAAAAATGGGAAGGACTTGATGCGTTGAGCGCGAACCAGGATCAGGAATCCGAAGCCGCTTTGACGGATGATTGATGAACTTATTACGTGATAGATCGTTGTTTTATGAATGAGTTGACATGCAGAGTGAAGAGGTGTTTCGCGAAGATTCTTTTTTTAATCGTATGGGTCCTGCTTGAATTGACGAGGGGTTCTTCCGCTCAGAATGAGAGCGAAGTGATCGCGGACCCGAGGCCGTCTGTTGTTGAGAAAGAGCCGATGAAGCGGGATCCTTTCTGGCCGGTGGGGTATGTTCCTAAAGACCAGCAGGTTGAGGTTCCGGTTGTGGATAACTCTGTTGTTCAAGTGGATTGGGAATCAGCAGAAAAGCAGTTGGATATCAGTGCGGTGGGGGAAACAAAATCCGGAGCCCCTTTTGTTTTGATTAACAGGAAAATGATGACCGAAGGAACTCAGTTCCAGATTAACGTCAATAAGGTGAACTATACGTGGGAAGTACCTGAAATTGATCCGGGTAAGGGTGCTGAGGCGGTTGCGCCGCGTCGCATTTCCGCTGTGAAAGATTTAAAGTAGAACAATTAGGAAGATACAAATGAAAGCATATAATACGATAGGTTTCGCAGTCGCTCTGGCCGCTGCAGTACTGACAAATGGGTATGCTCAGACCGATCAACAATCCGAGACGGAAAACAATATGCAGTCATTACTCCGCCTGATTAATCAGGGGCGGGAGAACGGGAGTTCAACGAATAATGCGGACGAAGTTAACCCGCCGGACGATCCGGTGTCGAACGGTTCGGAAGTTCCTGATGTCGTGCTGCTCAATAATCCCGAAACAACCCTTGTTCCCGTGAAAAAGGATGCTGCGGGGAATGATTTGATTACGGTTCATTTTGAGGGGACCCTGGAGGCGGCGATCAAATTATTTGCTGAGCTTTCTGAGGCCAATATTATCATCCCTCAGTTGGCGGAAACCGCCGAGATTTCCATTGATTTTACCGATGTGGAGTGGCGTTCGGCGCTGCAGTCTGTCCTCGACACCTATAACTATGAACTCTACCAACGGGTTTCCGAATCCGAGATTTACAGTGTTCGGTTGCGTCCGGAGGGCGCTCCGGATCCGCTGTTGGTTCGAACCTTTGTGCTGAAATATGCAACGGTTCCGCTGGCGGCTGAGCTCATTCGCGGAATTTTGAGTGAGGATGAGGCCAAAATTTCTGAATTTGCTTCGCGCAATATGTTGGTGGTTAAAGCGAGCGAAGAACGGTTACGCGAAATTGAAGCGATTCTGCACTCGATTGATACGGTCCGTCAGCAGGTTTACATTGAATCCAAGTTTATGGAACTGAGCGATGATGCTCAGAAGGATCTGGGTATCGACTGGGCCGTTCTCCGGGCATACAGTTTCGGAACATCCGGTGAAACAACAAAAACGATTGAAGATCTGGACAGTTCTTCGCGAACCACGACGACCTATCGGGATTCGGAGGGGAATATCTATGAGACGGCCAGTGGATATTCTGAAACCCACCGCGGCGGTTCGTCGGCGGCTCCGTGGACGCTGACGGGAGTGACGCCCTCGCTCGAGGCGGTCTCCGGGAGCGAGAGGACAGAGCTTCTTGCCAGTATTTTAAGTGCAGATCAATTCCGTGTGGCGCTGAGTGCTTTGGCTGAAAACAAGGGAGTGAATATTATTTCGAATCCGAAAATTATTGTGGCGAACGAAGAGCCTGCGAATATTTCGATTACCCGAAAAGAGCCCAACCTTCGGCAGGAACGTCAGCAGGCGATGAACGACACACCGGATACGATCACGTTCAGTCTCGATGAAGAGCAGCCCTTCTTTGAATACGGCATTAAACTGAATGTAAGGCCCTCGATCAATACCTCCAGCAACATTACTGTTCAGATTAATCCTTCGCTGACCCGAAAGTATGCGGATAAAGAGGCCGGGCAGAATACGTATCCGATTATTGACGAAAAGAGTATTGAGACGGTCTTCAATCTCTCCAGCGGTCAGACGGCTGCAATCGGCGGGCTGACCGAAATTTCGGAGTCTGAAGTTGTGCGCAAAGTTCCGGTTCTGGGAAGTATTCCGTTGCTTGGAAGACTCTTCCGTTGGGAACAGACGGTACGGGGTCAGAAGGAAACCATCATATTCGTAACCGTTGGTTTAGCCAATACCCAGAATTTGGATCCGAATGAGGGAATGCCCTCCGATTCCGAACTGGCACGGCTTCAGATGGTACAGGATGACAACACCAGACGTATTCGTGAACTGACTCGCGAGTACTATTCTGCTGAGGAAGAAGACAAGCTCAACGATGCGCTCAAGGAACTTGAGCGGAAAGAGCAGGAGCGTGTTGAGACGCGTGCGCTGGAGCTGATGCGGGCCGAAGAGGAGCAGGCCATAAAAGACGCTCAGCACAATCTTGAGTCCGCAGAATAATTTGAAGGGCTGTTGACTCCGTTTTTTCTGGATTTCGACACGATGGGAGCCGTTGTGATAAATAAAACTTTAAAATGGTCCGTCTTCGGAGTTTTGCTGCTGGGTGTCGGGGCGACGTTATTCAGTGCCAAGCCGGCGAATGATGCCCTGCCGGAGCGTGTTTTGGAGCCTTCTGCTATCTCTGAACCCGTGATTCAGCAGACAACAGCTGCTTTTGCGGAGGAGGCTGAAGCGGTTAAGGTGTCTGATGATTTAAACGTACTGTCTTTGGACGAACGCGAGCGGGAAACCATGCTTTCAACCGGGCAGGTTGAGCGTCGAAGGCTCGTTACGCGCAGCGGGAAATATCCCAACCGTCTGGTGGTTGAAACGTATGCGCGAAATTCTGCGCTTCAGCAATATGTGCCGGTTTCTCGCACCGAAATGGTGGCGGATCAGGTGTTGGTTCATTTGCGGGAGTCGGCTTCGGAAGAAGATTTGGCTGAATTGGCTCAGGCGCATAACGCCGCCGTGGTGCGTGCGTTGTCGGATGGAAAAACCTTTGTGGTTCGTTTATCCGGTCCGGGACTGGATGCCGTGGATGATGCAGTTTCAGCGTTTTCCAGTGCTTCAGCCGAAGTAGCCTATGCTGAGCCCGACTATATTCGTCATCTGAGTGTTACCCCGAATGATCCGATGGTTGGAAACCTCTGGGGAATGGCAAAAATATCGATGCCGGACGCGTGGAGTCTTTCGACCGGAAACCGCAGCGCCGTGGTGGCGGTGTTGGACACCGGCGTTGATATGGATCATTCCGATCTGGCGGCTAATCTTTGGATTAACAGCGCCGAGATTCCGGGCGATGGAGTGGATAACGACGGCAACGGACTGATTGACGATCTGAACGGTTGGGATTTTCTTGCGGATGATAATAATCCGGATGATGAGGATGGGCACGGAACGCACTGTGCCGGAACGATCGGTGCGGTCGGGAATAATGGAACCCTGGTGGCCGGGGTTTGCTGGACGGTTTCCATCATGCCGGTGCGCATTGGAACCGAGGCGGGATTGGCAGATTCGGATATTGCGGACGGAATCCGTTATGCCGCCCGCAGCGGGGCAAAAGTACTCTCGAACTCATACGGCGGGACCGGGTTCAGTCAGACGGCTTATGATGCGATCGCCTATGCGTATCAGCGTGGATGTATCTTTGTTGCTGCAGCGGGCAACGAGGGTGTGGATAACGATGCAATCCCGCAGTATCCCGCAGACTATGATCTGCCCAATATTATTTCTGTGGCTGCGACGGATGAAAATGATGCATTGGCGGACTTTTCCAACTATGGAGCAACTTCGGTGGATCTGGCGGCTCCGGGCGTGAATATTGTCAGTACCTATCCCGGCGGCGGAACGGAAACCCTACAGGGAACCTCCATGGCCTGTCCGCATGTGGCCGGTGCGTTGGGTCTGCTGGTAAGCGAAAATGCGGAGCTTACTCCGGAAGAAGCCAAACAGATCCTGCTGGATAGTGTGGATCCGGTTGATGCGCTGGCGGGTAAGCTGGTTTCCGGCGGCCGCCTGAATGTTTTTACGCTTTTTTCCGGTGCGAGCGATCTGGATCAGGACGGTATGCCCGATTCATGGGAAGAGCTTAACGGCCTTGATCCGAACGATCCGTTGGATGCGTTGCTCGATCCCGACGGCGACTTTCTTGCCAATCTTCAGGAGTTCAAGAATGCGTGTGATCCGAATAATCCGGATTCCGATGGGGACAGCTTAGTTGATGGATGGGAGGTGCGTTACGGCTTTAATCCCAACAATGTGCAGGGTGCGCTGCCCAAACTGCAGTATTTGGGTTTCAATGAATTTTGTCAGGATGCCTTTGATGTTGCCTTGGCCGATGGTTATGCCTATGTCGCGGACGGGCAATATGGGCTTAAGGTGCTGGATTTGAATAATCCGGAAGCGCCCCTCGGCGTTGGCAGTTATTCTACGGGAGGCTCGGCGCGGGGCGTTTCGGTGGTCGGAAACCGAGTATATTTGTCTGACGCGGAAAAAGGCCTCCTTATTCTCGATGTTTCCAATCCTGCTTCACCGCAGTTGACGGCTTCGCTGGAGACTTCAGCCTATAAAACCGACGTTCAGGGGAATTATGCCTACGTGGCTGCTTACACCAATGGACTGAAGATTGCATCGCTGGCCGATCCGTCCAAACCGCAATGGGTCGGGCAATTGCTGCAAACCGGTATGGAAGCATTTGATGTGAAAGTGGCGGGTACGAAAGCCTATGTCGGAATCGATGGATCGATAATTGTTGTCAATGTCGCTGTGCCGTCCAAGCCGACAAAGGCGGATAGTCATCTCAGCGGTGTGGATGCGGTGAGCGTGGAATCGGTCGGGAATGATGTACTGGTTGCGTATAATTCGTATGGAGTGATGGCATATAACGCTTCGTTGAGTCCGATCGGTGAGTTTAAAACGCCCGGCGATGCGCAGGATGTCTGTTACGACGGCGGGCTCATTTATGTGGCCGACGGCTCAAAAGGTCTGCAGATTCTGGATGGATCGGATTTGACCGATATGAATTTTTATACGGCTTACTCGTATGTTTCAGCGTACGCTGTTGCGGTTTCAGACGGCTATGCCTACGTGGCCGGAAAAGAGAGCGGGCTGCAGATTTTCCGAAGCTCGGCGGATGCCGACGAAGACGGCCTATATGACGCGTGGGAGATGGAATATTTCGGCAGCCTCGCTCAATTACCTGCCGACGATTCTGATCAAGACGGCATTAATAACTGGGGCGAATATTTGGCACGGCTCTCTCCGATAAACGCAGATCAGGACCATGACGGACTCGTGGATGGAACCGATGAAGTGCAGATGTTTAACACCGATCCGCATAAAGATGATACCGACGGCGACGGTCTGCTCGATGGCTTTGAAGTCACCACAAACGGAGTCGATAATCTCTATCTGACCGATCCGCTCGAAGCTGATTCCGATGGCGACGGGATGCCGGATTCCTGGGAACTCGATAAAGGATTAAATCCGTTGTTGGATGACGCGGCCGCCGATATGGACTCGGATGGAGCCGATAATTTGAGAGAATATACCGCCGGAACCGATCCGACCAACTCAGACTCGGATTCGGATTCGATGCCTGACGGCTGGGAAATTGAGCAGGGGCTCAATCCGCTGGTGGATGATGCTTCCGCTGATGCGGATGGCGATTCGCTCTCAAATGCGCAGGAGTATGAGGAGGGTACGAATCCGCTTGCGGTGGACACAGACCAAGACGGTTTGACCGATGCGGACGAGCTGAATGTTTATCATACAAATCCGACTGCTGCGGATTCGGATGGCGACGGGATGCCGGACGGCTGGGAAGTGGAAAACGGGCTTGATCCGACGATCAATGATTCCTCCAGCGATAACGACGGCGATACGCTCTCTAATCAACTGGAACATCTGAACGGAAGTAATCCGTCTAATGCCGATACCGACGGCGATGGATTTAATGATTTGGATGAATGGAATTTCGGCACCGATGCAACAAATGCCGCAGACCCGATTTTTGTGGACGATGATCATGCGGATGATCCGCAGGCGTCCGACCCGCTTATTAGTAATCCTAATGAGAATGGAACGATTGGCGCGCCGTTTGATTCCATTCAGGAGGCCATTGACGCGGCAGTGGGTGGTTCGACGGTGCTGGTGACCAATGGATATTATATCGGTTCCGGTAATCGAAATATTAATCCGAAGGGCAAGGCCGTTTCAATTATCGCCTACAGCTCCAATCCGCAGGACACAGTAATCGATGCCGATGGGCTAGGTGCGGCGTTCCTGTTCCAGAGCGGTGAAACGACGAATACGCTCGTCAAAGGATTTGCCATCACCTCGCCTCCGGGGGACTGCTCTGACGGAGCCTGCGGCTATGAATACGGCGTGGTTTGTAAAGACGGTTCGTCGCCGTATATTCAGAATTGCTGCATTTACAACTGTGCGTATGCCGGGATTTCCTGTTCCTTTGCTTCGAGTCCGCTCATCGAAAATGTGGAAATTTCTTTCTGCGGAAGCGGCATATCCGCTGGTTCTGGTTCTGTTCCGCGCATCCTGAATTCCTTTGTTCATGATGTCGGATCGGGTATTTCTGTCTCCGACGGCGATGGACTCACTGTTTCCGGAACGACGGTTTCAAACTGCTCCGGCCGCGGCATCAGTGTAGCAAATTCGGCGGGGAGCATCATTACCAACTGCGTGGTTTCCGGCAACCTCGGTGGATTCAGTTTTAAGGCTGCCTCTTCGACTCTGCTGGATACACTCATTACCAACAATGTGGCTCCAGATTATTACACCTTCTCCGGAGTGCAGTATAAGTCGAGGGAGAATATAGCGCTTTATGCAGCGAATACAGATGATGCTGAGGATGTTACAAATCCCGACGAAAACGGCGGCGGAATTCTGCTCTCCAGCGGAGCAACGCTGACGCTTAAAAACTGCGTACTGGGTGCCAACCGTGCGGTTGCGCTGGATCCGGCTTATCCGGATTCGCTTCCGACCTTTGGTCTGGGCGGAGCGCTTTATATCGGCGCCGACTGCTATACAACCAATATCAACTGCACGTACGCCGATAACGAAGCCCGCCGCGGCGGCGGTATTTCCAGCCACGGCACGCATGCGGATTTTATCCGAAACACCATTCTGTGGGGCAATGCCGCAGAAGATCTTTGGATCGGAGAGCAGACGCTCACTGTAGCTACAATCGAAGACGGAGTAACCAATGTGGCTGACGTCACTACCAACGTGCTGATGCGTGCAACGCGAAACGCCTATGCCTCCCTCCAATGTCGTAACGGCGCGTTTGATATCTGGTACAGCGATGTTGAACATGGCGGAACTTATGTGAAGCCGTCTAAATATGTGATTGAGCTGAACCCGTTGTTTGCCCCGACTTACACGCTCAGTATGGGCTCTCCGTGTATTGATTCCGGAACCTTTATGTCTGCTCCGCTCACAGATGTGGTTGGAACAGAACGCCCTCAGGACGGGAATCTCGATTTGGTGCCTATGGTCGATATGGGGGCCTACGAATTCATTCATCCGTTTTTTGCTGAACTTGATGTAAACGGCCTCTCGTCACCGGATAATGACCTTGACGGAATATCCAATTTGGATGAATGGATTGCCGGAACCGACGTGAATGATTCCAATTCAATCTTCAAAGTTTCTATTGCGCCGCTGATGACCAACAGCGGGGTCCGCGTTTCGTTCAACTCGGTGTTTGATCGCCTTTACACGATTTATCGGGCGGAGGAACTCAGCGGCCCCTGGACGGTTTGGCAGGCCGATTTGCCCGCTGATGGAAATCTGCTTTCCATCATCGATACCAGCGCCTTGCCGCATTCGTTCTATAAGGTCGCTGTGAGCCCGTTGCAGGTGGTGGATGAAGATCATGACGGCGCGTCCAGTTATGACGAATATTTGATCGGCTCGGATCCGTTAAATCCGGATTCCGACGGCGATGGTTTGGTTGACGGCTACGATGAGCTTCAAAACTATCACACGAGCCCGGTTAACGTGGATACGGACGGCGACGGTCTGGATGACCGATTCGAAGTTTCTACAAACGGCGTCGATAACGTCTACTTTACCAATCCGCTGAGTGCGGATTCGGATGGCGACGGTATGTCTGACCCTTGGGAACTGGATCATGGATTTAATCCGCTGGTGGATGATTCTGCGGAGGATGCGGATTCGGATGGCGCAACGAATCTTGAAGAGTTCTTGGCTGGAACAAATCCGCAGAATGCCGACTCGGACAATGACGGCATTTTGGACGGCTGGGAGCTGGACCAAGGCTTTGACCCGCTCGATAACAGTGATGATGCCGAAGATGCGGACGGTGATTCGCTGACGAATGAACAGGAATTTACAGCAGGGACCAACCCAAACTCGGTGGATTCCGATTCGGACGGAATGCCGGACAATTGGGAAGTTGCTCATGGGCTGAATCCGCTGCTGGATGATGCTGAAGATGATGCGGATTCCGACGGCCTAACGAATCTGGATGAATTCTCCGCCGGAACTGATCCGCAGAGCGCCGACAGCGACAGCGACGGCATGCCGGATGCCTGGGAGCAGGATCAAGGCTTCGATCCGCTCGATGACAGCGATGGTGCCGAAGATGCGGACAGTGATTCACTGACGAATGCGCAGGAATATGCTGCTGGGACCAATCCGTTTGAAACCGATACCGATAGCGACGGAATGCCGGACAATTGGGAAGTTGCTCATGGGCTGAATCCGCTGGTTGACGATGCGGTGAACGATGCAGATGCCGATGGCGTGACGAATCTGGATGAATATACGGCGGGCACCGATCCGCAAAGTGCGGACAGCGATAACGATGGAATGCCGGACGGCTGGGAGTTCGATCAAGGCTTTGATCCGCTGGATAACAGCGATGGCGCTGAGGATGCGGATAGCGACTCGCTAACGAATGCACAGGAATTTACAGTCGGGACCAATCCGTTTGAAGCCGATACGGACAGCGACGGAATGCCGGACAGCTGGGAAGTTGCTCATAATCTGGATCCGCTCGTGCATGACGCGGCGGCCGATGCGGACTCCGACGGCGTGACGAATCTGGATGAATTCTCCGCGGGAACCGATCCGCAGAGTGCCGACAGCGACAGCGATGGAATACCGGATGCCTGGGAGCTGGAACACAGCCTCAATGCAATTGTCGATGATGCGGCAGGCGATGTGGACTCCGATGGTGCAACGAATTTGGCGGAATATACGGCCGGAACTGATCCGCAGAATGCGGACAGCGATGCTGATGGGTTGAGCGATGGGGATGAGCTGAGTATTCATCTAACCAATCCGTTGGTTGCCGATACCGATGGTGACGGAATGCCGGATGGCTGGGAAGTGCTATACGGACTTTGGCCGCTAGTCAATGATGCGGCTCTTGATCCGGATGGAGACGGGTTCACTAATCTGTTTGAGTATGAAAACGGTATGGACCCGAGGAGTGCCGACTCGGATAACGACGGCGTCAGCGATCAGCAGGAAGTAGCATGGGGCACCGATCCGGCGAACGCGGCGGATCCGCTCTTCGTGGACGATGATCACGCGGCTGACCCGCAGCCTTCGGATCCGCAGGTGAGCGCTCCCGGCGAAAACGGCAGTCTGAATGCGCCGTTCGATGCGATTCAGGAGGCGATCGATGCCGCCACAAACGGTACGACGATTCTGGTGGCGGACGGCCTCTATATCGGCGCGGGCAACCTGAATATTAACCCGCACGGCAAAAAGCTGACGGTGCGCGCAACGGGTGCCGCAACGATTAATGCTCAAGGGCTGGGCGCGGCCTTTGTCTTCAACAGCGGCGAAAACCGCGACACGATGATTCAGGGCTTCACGCTCACGTCGCCTCCCGGCGATTGTACGGATGATACCTGCGGTTATGAATACGGTATTGTTTGCTCCAACGACTCCTCGCCGTCGATCCTCGATTGTACGATCAGCAACTGTGCGCTGGATGCCATATCGTGCACCTTCTCCAGTCCGTTGGTCAGTAATGCGGTGATCACGGCCTGTCGCTCGGGGATCTCGGGTACGCTGGGTTCTGCTCCGACGATTGTCGACAGTGTGATCTATGGTCTGTCCGGTTCCGGTATTGATATGACCGACAGCTCCGGTCTGAGCGTTTCCGGAACGACGATCTCGGATGTGACCGACCGCGGCGTGAGTGTGGTCGGCGACAGCGATTGTGCTTTCACGAACTGTGTGGTCGTGAATAACCTCGGCGGTTTCTACTTTGAAGCCAGTCGTCCGGTTCTTTCTTCATGTGTAATCTCCAACAACGTCTCTTCGAGCCTCGTGCAGAAGAATGGGGCGGGGATCCTGTTGGCGGATCAATCGGTCCTGACGGCGGTCAATACGCTGATTGTTGAAAACGAAACCGACGGCCTCGGCGGCGGACTCTACATTGGAGCCGGCAGCTCCAGCACCAACATGAACTGTACGCTGGCGGGCAACTCGGCTCAGTCCGGCGGCGGCGTGGCGGTTGACGGCACGGCGGGCGACACGCAAAGCACCTTCGGTGTGCTGCGCAACACCATTGTCTGGGGGAACACCGCAGACGATTCGCAATATGCTTCGCTGCTCTGCCGCAACGGCTCGTTCGATATCTGGTACAGCGATGTTCAAAACGGCGGAACCTATGTGAGCGCGGGTAACTATGTCATCGACCTCGATCCGCTCTTCAGCCCGGGCTATGTCCTCGGCGTGGATTCGCCCTGTATCGACCAAGGCACCTCCTTTAATGCGCCGACGTCCGACCTGGTGGGCAACGCGCGTCCGCTCGACGGCAATGGAGACTTGGTCGCCAAGGTGGATCTCGGTGTCTTTGAATATCTGCTGATTACTGCGGATACCGACGGCGATGGGCTGCTTGATGCCTTCGAGACCTCAACCAATCTGGTCGATAACGTCTACCTGACCGATCCGACACGGGCCGATACCGACGGCGATACGCTGAGCGATTATGCTGAAATTTACACGCACGCCACCCATCCGCTTAAAGCGGACTCGGATGAGGACGGGCTGCGCGATGATGCGGAAATCATTACGCACGGCACCGATCCAATGGATGCGGACAGCGACGACGACGGCTTGAATGATTATGCCGAAGTGATCGATCACAACACCAACCCGCTCTCCGGCGATACCGATGGCGATACGCTGCCGGATCTGTGGGAAGTGCAGAACGGACTCGATCCGCTCTCTGACGATACGGCGTTGGATCCGGATGCTGACGGCGCGGATAATCTGGCGGAATATACCGCCGGTACCGATCCGCAGGACAGCGATACGGACGATGATACGCTGCCCGACGGCTGGGAAATTGCGAGCGGCACCGATCCGCTCACCGCCGATGCCGGCGCGGATCCCGACGCCGACGGTCTCACCAACCGCGAGGAATATGATCTGGGCACCGATCCGCTGACCGCTCATTCGGACGGCGATACACTGACCGATGCAGAAGAACGCGCGCTGGGCACCAATCCGCTCGCGGCCGACTCCGATTCAGACGGTCTGGACGATGCGTTCGAGGTCTCGACCAACGCAACGGATAATCTCTACTTCACTGATCCGCTGCTGAGCGATACCGATGGCGATTCGCTGAGTGATCAGTTTGAGATTACCACCAATGCAACGGATAACCTCTACTTTACCGATCCGACCTCGACCGATACCGATGCCGACGGCCTGAGCGATGATGCGGAAATCAATACGCACCATACCGACCCGACGAAGGTGGATACGGATGCCGATACGCTGCCGGATCAGTGGGAAGTCCTCAACGGCCTCAATCCGCTCAGCGATGATACCGCACTGGATCCGGATGCTGATGGTGTCGATAACCTGGCGGAATATGCCGCCGGTACCGATCCGCAGGACAGCGATACGGATAACGATGGCATGCCCGACGGCTGGGAACTCGATCACAGCACCAATCCGCTGCTCGACGATGCGGCCGAAGATCCGGACAGCGACGGCCTTACCAACCTCGAAGAGTTTAATCAGACCACCGATCCGCAGGATGCGGACTCGGACGACGATACGCTCTCCGACGGCGCTGAGGTTAACACGCACGGAACGGATCCGCTTGCCGCCGATACCGACGGTGAAGGACTTAACGATGGCTTCGAGGTCGTGACGAACGGCGTCGATAATCTCTATATCACCGATCCGCTGCTGGTCGATACCGATGGCGATACGCTCAGCGACCTGTTCGAGATCACCACGAACGCGACCGATAACCTGTACTTTACCGATCCGATCTCCGCGGATACCGATGCCGATACGCTGCCGGATGCGTGGGAATTGCAGCACGGTCTCGATCCGCTCAGCGACGATACGCTCGCCGATCCCGATGCCGACGGCCTCAATAACCTGGGCGAATATGCCGCAGGCACCGATCCGCAGAGTGCCGACTCCGATGCCGACACCATGCCTGACGGTTGGGAAGTCGATAACGCATTGGATCCGCTCAGCGACGATACGCTTGCTGATCCCGATGCGGACGGCCTCAACAACCTGGCCGAATACAACGCCGGCACCGACCCGCAGGATGATGATTCCGATGACGACGGCCTGAGCGACGGCGAAGAAGTGAACACCTACAGCACCGATCCGCTCGATGCCGACTCCGATGATGACACGCTCTCCGACGGCGACGAGGTCAACACGCACAGCACCAACCCGCTCTCGACCGATACCGACAGCGATGGAATGCCCGATGACTGGGAAGTATCCTATGGACTCGCCGCAACCGTGGCCGACCCGACACTCGACTCAGACGCTGACGGTCTTACGAACCTTCAGGAATATAATCTGGGCAGTGATCCTACCGAGACCGACTCAGATAATGACGGCATCGCCGATGCCACCGAAGTAAGCTGGGGCACCGATCCGGCGAACGCGGCGGATCCGCTCTTTGTGGATGACGATCACGAAGATGATCCACAACCCTATGATCCATTGGTGAGCAACTCCTTGGAAGACGGAAGCTTGGACCGCCCGTTTGATTCAATTCAAGAGGCCATTGATGCGGCGGTGGATGGCTCGACGGTGTTGGTGACGAACGGTTATTACATCGGTTCGGGTAACCGAAACATTGATCCTCTGGGCAAGGCGATCTCGATTATAACCTTTAGTTCTAATCCTGCGGATACGCTCATTGATGCGGATGGCTTAGGTTCGGCTTTCCTGTTCCAGAATGGGGAAGATACCAACACGGTTATAAGAGGATTTGAGATTATATCGCCGCCGGGTGGTTGTGCCGATGGGGAGTGTGGATATGAATATGGAATAGTTTGTATAGATGGCTCATCGCCGCTCATCCAAGATTGTTACATTCACGAGTGTGAAATGGCGGGGATCTATTGCTCTTATGTTTCCAGTCCGCGTATTGAGAATGTGATAATTAAAGATTGCGGGGTCGGCATAGAGGCGGATTCCGGCTCTTCTCTGACCGTTGTCAACTGTCTGGTTTCTGAGATTCCCGGAGCAGGAATTTTGGTGTCTGACGCCGATGAACTCTTTGTTTCTGATACGACCGTAACCAATTGTGCGGAACGCGGCATTGAGGTTGTTGATGTGTTCGACTGCCACTTTACGAACTGTGTGGTGGTCGATAATCTTGGCGGATTCCGTTTTGAGGCAAGTCGTGCTGTGATTGAATCCTCGCAGATCATTGGCAACGTGGCGCCTGAATACTATATGTATGAGGCAGCTGTCCGTGCGACGAATACTCTGATGGCTGTTGTTGCGGCCACTGATCCAGACTACAGTGATATGACCAGCGATGATGAGAACGGCGCCGGAATTTTACTGCTTGATGGTTCTGAACTTACGTTGATCAATTGTGTGCTGGCAGAGAATCGTGCGGTTGCTCTGGATCCTGGTTTTGATCCCTCTGATTCGAGTTCGTTGCCGAATTATGGTTTGGGCGGGGCGCTCTATGTCGGCAGTGGCTGTCGGTCCTTCAGTATAAACAGCACCTTTGCGGAGAATGAGGCACGCCGCGGTGCTGCGATTTCCAGTGATGGAACCGATGCGAACTATATTCGCAACGCCATTCTTTGGGGTAATGTTGCCGAAGATCAGTGGATTGCCGGCGGCGCACTAAGTACCGCTCCGCAGAATCAATATGCATCGCTTGAGTGTCGTGCGGGTTCCTTCGATATCTGGTATTCCGATGTTGAATATGGCGATAGTTATATTAATCCCCGCAAATATGTCATCGAAGCGGATCCTCTGTTTGTACTGGGTGGCTATGAGTTGAGTGCCGGCTCCCCCTGTATTGATGCCGGAACCCTCAATGAGGCCCCTGCAACGGATGTTCGCGGCACAGAACGCCCGTTAGATGGGGATGGAAACGGGACTCTTGTGGTGGATTTGGGGGCGTACGAATTTGAGCCATAGAATCAAATCGTATGCCGGATGCGAACGGCCTTATTAAGGCTGTACGAGTTTAGCCGAGTTTATTATTCAAAACCGGAGCTTAACTGCTCCGGTTTTTGCAGTTATGACTGATTTAAAAAAAACAATGAATTGGAAACAGCAACTGGCCGCACGGATCACAACACGCGCGCAGTTGGAGGAGTTTGTTGATCTGTCAGACGATGAGCGGGAGGCGCTTGATCGCTCCGCTGAGTTTCCGTTCGCGATTACGCCCTATTATGCCGGCTTGCTGGGTAATGAGGCGCTGCGCCGCACCGTGATTCCTTCGCTGCAGGAGTCGATCAATGGAGCAGGGGAGCTGGATGATCCGCTGGGCGAGGAGAATCATCGCGTTACACCGCATCTGATTCATACCTATCCCGATAAAGTGCTGTTTTTAGTGACGTCGTTTTGTGCGACGTATTGCCGTTACTGCACTCGTTCGCGTTTAGTGGGTCAACCGCTCAACGCAGCTTCTGTTTCGAGCTTTGAGGAATCCTTTATCTATATAGAGCAGCATCCGGAGATTCGCGATGTGCTTATTTCCGGCGGTGATCCGCTATTGCTCAGCGATTCGGTGATCGACGACCTGCTTGCGCGTATTCGTGAAATTCCACATGTGCGTACGGTGCGCATCGGTTCAAAGGTTCCTGCCGTGCTGCCGATGCGGATTACGAATGAACTCTGTACGGTGCTGCGTCGGCATCGAGTGTGGCTCAGCCTCCATTTTACACACGCTGCTGAGCTCACATCGGAAACCCGTTCGGCCTGTCGAAAATTGTCGGATCACGGGATTGCAATGGTCAGTCAGACGGTTTTGCTTAAAGGCGTGAATGATCATCACGAGACGCTCGCGGAGCTTTTTTACGGGTTACTCGAAATGAATGTGAAGCCGTATTATCTCCTGCAGTGCGATCCCGTACGCGGCTCTGCCCATTTTCGAACGTCGGTGGAGAAGGGGATTGAGCTGATTCGTTCGCTGCACGGCAACCTTTCCGGATTGGCTGTCCCCCAATATGTAATCGATGCGCCGGGTGGCGGCGGAAAGGTTCCCCTTTTGAGTTTAGAGCAGGTTCGCCGCACCGGCGGGGATGTTCGGTTTGATAATTACGAGGGGCGGGAATATCGTTACCCGGATCGATAAAAAAACGGTCCCCGAAATAGATCAGGAACCGTTGGTGCATTGTCGAATCAATTAGCGGTTTAGAGTGCCGTTCTTCTGCTGAGCATCGCCTGTTTTTCCGCGGCGGACGCTTGCCAAGGCGTATTCAGGATGGTTAGCTCCTCGTAAATCTGGAGCGCCTCTTTTTGCTTTCCGAGCGTTTCCAGGCATCGGGCCTGCGCCATGCGGGCTGCGGTCGATAGATAGGATTCCCTGTTTTTCTCTGCAAAGGAGGCGTACTGCTTTTCGGCTTCCTCAATAAGACCTCGCTCTTCCCGGCAAATGATTTCATTGTATTCGGCCGTCAATGCCAACTCGTGGTCGGCATATTGATCGACAACCTTACTGAAAAGGGCTTCGGCACCCGCATAGTCGTCTTGGTTGTATTTCGCCATCGCTGCTCTCATCAGAGCGATGGGGGCATAAGGAGAGGAGTCATATTTGTCAGCGAGAGCCACATAGCTTTCAATCGCCTGTAATGGGTTGACGGCCATCTGGATGTTTGCCTCCTGAAGGGCGGTACAGGCATTGTCCAGTTTCTTTTGTTTAAGCGATCGTGCCAGTCCGACCGCCATAAAGCCGATGCAGACCACGATAACAGCGGTAAGGCAGGGGACAAGGTATTTTTTGACGACGGCTTTAACTTCCTCGACTTCGTCTTGTCGAAGTTTGTTCTTTTTCAGCAACGCTGCGTGTTGCTCCGAGTGTTCTTTGTTGCTCATGCTGTAGCTCCTGAATGAATTCAAAAATTGAGGGCCCCATTGTGGGGATTTCTTCCGTGAATTCAAGAATTGATTGATTCGTATAGGTCGATTATTTCCTGCGCGGTCGGGATAGGGGACGGGCGACCGCTGGTGTTGATTTTGTGGGTAATCGATTCATAAAGCGGGCGACGGGTTTCCAACAGATCAATAATGTTCTTTTCCTTATCGCCGGCCAGCAGCGGACGGGAGGTGTCGTGGCGTACCCGATCCAATACACTTTCAGCGTCGGCCAGCAGACAGACGACTAAGCCGCTTTTTTCAAAGTCGGCAATATTGTCGGGGTTGAGCACAATGCCGCCGCCCGTGGAAATAATATTCCCCGACGTTGCGGCCAACTCCTGTACCAGTTCGCGTTCGAGTTGACGAAAGTACACCTCGCCTTCCTGTGCAAAAATATCGTTGATACTCTTTCCGGCCCGCTCAACAATCATGCTGTCCATATCGAGCAGCGGCATGCCCGTCTTTTCCGCAATCAACCTGCCGACAGTGGTTTTGCCGGTTCCCATAAATCCCACGAGTATAATGTTGCGCATAGCGCTTTCCTCTTCTTCTGCTGAAAAAGAAAAACGCCCCGATCCGGAGCGTTTTTTCATTCGTCAATGCCGTGCAGTTATGCACCCGTTTCGCGGATAGCGGCACGGATTTCTTTGGTGTTCATATGCACCAGTTTCTCTTCCGTATAGCCTGCGCCGACTAAACGTCTTTTTTGTTCCAGAATGCGGCGACGTTTCAGACGCGGCTTCTTTACGGGGCGGCGCAGGGGCTTCTTGCGCATTGCTCTTCTAATTCTCATGACAAACCTCTTCGAGTCTATTTAGTTGCAAAAT
>JAFGWS010000127.1 GCA_016937035.1 Pontiellaceae bacterium | reverse complement strand
TTCATTCAGACAATGTAAAGCATGAGCCCAATTGTGTTACGAAAAAAATAAGGGTAAATTTCAGACGCCCGTGGGGATGTTCCGGAGCCTCCCATGTCAACAGCCATCGCCATCCCGTTTTCCCCACGCCCGTGGGGATGTTCCTTCTGGTAAAGACAATGTGCAGTAAAGATCGTAAAGCGGGTTTTGTTTTGGCGGCAAATTGGTATATTGACGTGCATGCACAAATATAAGGCTCATATTACACTGAAGAATGGAACCCGCTGCGCGCCGGAACAGGTGGTGGCGGACCTGTTGCTTAAACTGTTTGGCGATAAAAGGGCACCGGTGCTGATCGCGGTCGGCGGTCCGGGCGGTACAGGAAAGTCGAGTTTTTCGAAGGCGCTGGCTGAGCGGTTGGGCGAGGCCGACGTGTTGCGTTTGGATGATTATAAAACATCGCGCGCGTTTCGTGCGGAGCGGAATATCTTTGGTCCGCATCCCGAGGCCAATAAGCTGGAGCTGCTGAGAGACCACTTGACGGAACTGCGCAATGGGCGCGCCTTTCGCCGGCCGCTCTATAATAAGGTGAGTGGCGAGGCGACCGATTCGACGCCGTACGAACCGCAGCGCTTTAATGTGCTGGACGGAGAAATTGCGACGTATCGCGAGCTGCGCGAGTTAGTCGATTTTTCGATCTTTATTGACTCGGATTGGAAGACGCAGTTGGCCACGCGGGTGGGGCGCGATATTGAGGATCGGGGCTATGACCGCGAAAAGGCGATTGCAACGTTCCTGCAGAGTAATCTGCGCGAATTTGCGGAATATGGTGCAGAGAGCAAAAAATGGGCGGACCTGCATATCTATTGCGACGACGATTATCATCTTCAGATTGAGTCGGTTTCGGATGAGCTGTTCCAAGCGCATCGCGACTTGTTTGCCTCGGATTATGCTGAGGTTGGCCTCAAGGGACTGATTGTTCCGGTACTCACACCGTTCGACGATGCCGATGAGATTGATCAGCGAGCGTTTGTTCGCCATCTGGAGTTTTTGGCGCAGCATGGGGTGCACCGTATTATGGTGAACGGAACGACGGCGGAGTTTTATTCGTTGCTCCCGGATGAGCGAAAGACGTTGCTCAAGTTGGCGCGTCGTTATTTTCCGGGGCTGATTGTGCTCCACGCCGGCGGAACCGGACTGGCGCAGAATAAGGAAGAGGTTCGCTGGGCGGCGGAATACGGCGCGGACGCTGTGGCGGCGCTGCCGCCCATTTATCCAGCGGGGCTCTCTGCCGCAGGCCTTATTGATTATTTTTGTGCGCTGGGGGCGGAAACCGATCTGCCGTTTATTCTCTACAATTTCCCCAAGCATTCGGGAAATCCGATTACGCCTGAAGTTCTGAAGGCGGTGCCGCATTTTGCGATGAAGGATTCGGCGCAGAATCTTTCGCTGATGGCGCATACGCCGCGCTATTTTGTGGGCAGCAGCACGAATGTGTATGAGCCGGTGCAGATGGGCGCGGCAGGTTTCGTTTCGGCCACCGCCAATGTGCGGCCGGAGCTTTATTCGGCAATGGAGACGTTGGTGGTCGACGCCAAGGTGGGCGAGGCTGCGGTGCTTCAGGATGAAATCCGTTCGTACAGTGCTTCGTTCAGCGCGGGCGGCGTTCCCATGCTGAAGGCAGCGCTTGCGCGCAAGCTTTCCGATTATCCAACCAACGTCCGTGTGCCGCTGCGTCCGATATCATAAATACGTTTAACCAAAGTCGTAGGAGATGCCGGTGGTCACGGTAATGTCGTTGCGCCGTGTGTTAGAGCGTCCGGAAATATTTTCGTATTGGTCGCGGAACTCCAGATTGAGCGAGAGATTTTTGGTGATTTTGGCTTTAATACCGGTAACGAGCGATCCGTCGTTATCCGCCGAATCTTCCATGCTCATGTTGTATTCTGCGGAGAGATAGTAGGTTGTGGTGTCGGTTATTTTGTGATCATAGCTGCCGGCGATTCGGATGGAACCAAAGTTTTTTGTTTCGCCGCTGGGTCTTTCGTAGGTGAAGGTAGAGCCGGCGCTGGCATCAAGTTTCAGGGCATCACGGTAGATAAAATAGTAGCCGAGGCTTGGGCTTGCGCGCAGGCGGAGGGAAACATCTTTAACGGAATTATGGTATGTCTCGGTGTAGAGGCCGCCGTAAAAGGTGTTTTTTCCGAGCAGTTTGTATCGAAAGTCAGATTTTGCGCGCAGTTGTCCATCGGTCTGAAGCCCTTCAGTTTCACCGTACGATCCGTAGAGGCTGCTGATCCAATCGCTCTTTTTGGCATAGCGCGCGGTTTTAAGGTTAAGCGTTCCGTTCATCTTGCTGACGGTGCTTCGCTTATAGGTAGAGCCGAGTGCAATGCTGCTTTTCCAGTCTACTTTCGGCTCGTTGTCGTCGTCTGCGGCGAACGCATAGTTGGAGAATGTAAGTGTTGCGATCAGAATGGGTAGTAGTTTTTTCAATATCATTTTCGGGGTCCTTCTGCCAGTGCGGCGGTAATGTATTGTAGTTCTTGTTGGGCGGCAACCCGGAAGTCGTAAAAACAGGAGGCATTCGCTTTTGTATAGATTGTAGATGCGGCAAAGCGTTGAGTTTTTATCGAAGATTCGCCATATACGGTTCATGAAGAAAATAAAACTGCTTTGTGCGCTCGTTGTCGCGGCCGGATGCTGGTCTTCGGCAGCTCCCTTGCGTAAAATGGAATATCTGAATCGCGGCGTTGTTGCGATTCGTTCTGAAAATCAGGTGTATGTCAGCTGGCGACTGCTGGCAACGGACCCGGATAATACGGTCTTTGAGGTTTATCGAAGACTGCCCAATCAAGAGCCGGTAAAACTTACACGGACACCCATTACAAAAACGACCGATTTTACAGATACTCATCCGGGAACATTGCCCGAAGGAACGCGTTATTACGTAGTCCCGGTGAGCGGCGGAAAACGAATAAATGCGGAATGGGCTGCGTTGCCTGCGAAGGATCAGCCGTATTTGTCGATTGCGCTGGAAGCGCCGGGGCCGGGCTACTCCGCCAACGATTGCTCTGCGGCTGATCTGGACGGCGATGGCGAATATGAAATTGTGCTCAAGTGGGATCCACGCAATTCACAGGATAATTCCCGATCCGGCAAAACCGATAACGTATTTCTCGATGCCTATAAGCTCGATGGAACGCGCCTCTGGCGGATCGATTTGGGGCCGAATATTCGAGCGGGCGCGCATTATACCCAGTTTATGGTCTACGATCTCGACAGCGACGGTTTTGCAGAATTAGTCTGTAAAACGGCCGATGGTACGATTGACGGCAAAGGGAAGGTGATCGGCGATAAGAGTGCAGTGTGGCGCAATGAGCGCGGTTATATTCTGGCGGGACCGGAGTTTTTGACCTGCTTTGACGGACGGACCGGTGCAGAGATTTCGACGGTTGATTATGTGCCTCCGCGTCATCCCGACACAGAGCGTCCTTCCGGATCTCAGTTAAAAGCACTGTGGGGCGATAATTATGGGAACCGGTGTGATCGTTTTCTAGCGTGTGTGGCCTATCTGGATGGGGAGCATCCGTCGGTTGTGATGTGTCGAGGCTATTATACGCGCGCGGTGCTGGCGGCATGGGATTTAAAAGATGGAAAGCTGCGCCAGCGCTGGGTGTTCGATTCAGAGAAGGAGGGGCGTGAATGGCGCGGACAAGGGAATCATGGACTGATCGTGGCTGATGTGGATGGTGACGGGAAAGATGAAATCACTTACGGCGCCATGTGCGTCGATGATGATGGGAAAGGGCTGTATAACACACGAATGGGCCATGGCGATGCGGCGCACATGACCGATCTGGATCCGGAACGCCCCGGACAAGAGGTTTGGACCTGTCAGGAAGATCGGCCGTACGGCGCTGCGCTGCGCGATGCCCAAACCGGCGAAATAATTTTCCGATGGAAGGGATCAAAGGATACCGGCCGCTGTTGTGCCGCCGATATTGATCCGCGCTATCCCGGGTATGAACTGTGGGCTTCCGGCGGCTGCGCGCTTTACGATGCAAAAGGGAATATCATTACTGAGCGATACAGCCTGCCCGTTAACTTTGTGGTGAACTGGGATGGCGACGATCTGTTGGAACTGCTGGATGGAACCAAAATTTCGCAGTATAACTGGGAGACCGGGAAATCCGAGCCGCTGCTTGATGCGGCGCAATACGACTGCGCTTCGAATAACGGCACCAAAGCGACGCCTTGTCTCTCCGCTGATCTTTTCGGCGACTATCGGGAAGAGGTGGTCTGGCGGACCAAGGACAGTTCCGAGCTGCGCATATTTACCACGACCATTCCGGCCGGGCGTCGGCTCATTACACTCATGCAGGATCCGCAATACCGCCTCGCCGTTGCGTGGCAGAATGTGGCCTATAATCAGCCGCCGCATCCCTCGTTCTATATGGGAGACGGCATGAAAACTCCACCGCGCCCTAAAATAGAAGTTCTTCCGCCTGCTGAGTAGGACCGAATGCGGGGAGCTACAGGAGCGTTCCGGCGAGGTCGGCCAGCTCGGAACGTTCGCCTTTGGTCAGGTTGATGTGAGCGTAAAGGCGCTGGCCTTTCATCCGCTCAATCAGATAGCTCAGCCCCGTAGAGTGACTGTCGAGATAGGGGTGGTCGATCTGGAAAATGTCGCCGGTAAAAACAATCTTGGTGCCTTCGCCCGCGCGGGTAATGATGGTTTTGACTTCGTGCGGGGTGAGGTTCTGAGCCTCGTCGATAATAAAGAAAGTATTCACCAGACTGCGGCCGCGTATATAGGAGAGCGGTTCAATGACCAGCTTTTGATCGTCGAGCATTTTTTTAATTTGACTGCGCTTGGGGTCGCTTTGGCCTTGTGCGTGTTCGATAACGGCTAGGTTGTCGAAAAGAGGCTTCATGTACGGATCAAGCTTGGATTGAATATCGCCAGGGAGGAAGCCGATGTCTTTATTGCTGAGCGCAACGATGGGGCGGGCCATCAGGATTTGGCGGTAGCTCTTCTTGCGTTTCAGTGCACCGGCCAGCGCCAGTAGGGTTTTTCCTGTTCCGGCTTTTCCCGTCAAGGTGACGAGCCGGATCTGGTCGTTCAGGATGGCGTCGAGCGCATAGGTTTGCTCTGCATTTCGAGGCGTAATACCGAAGGCGGGAACTTTGTCGACATGCTTAATCAGTTTGGCTTCATCATCAAAGACCGCCAGAGCGGATTTATGATCGCCTCTTAGAATGAGATATTCGTTAGGTTGCAGCGGGTGTTGCAGAGAGAGTTCGCCGGCGGGGAATTCGTAGGGCGGGGTGTACATCAGATTGATCAGCGCAGAATCCACGTACTCTTCGGTGCGGGTTCCGGTATAGAGCTGGTGAACATCCTGAACCTGATCGTTCTTGTAATCCTGCGCGAGCAGTCCAACCGCCTTGGCTTTCATTCGCAGATTGACATCTTTAGTGACCAGACAGACAACCTGTTCAGGTTGCTCTTTCGCAATCTGAAATGCCGTGTTGAGGATGCGGTGGTCCGGCTTCTTGGGGCTGAAGCTACCCTGTAGTTCCAAGGCAAACTCACTGTCGAGCCGGATGCTGATGCGTCCCTGCCCAGGTCCGATAGGAAGACCACCGTTAAACAGCTTATCGCCGCTGAGGGAGTCCAGCTTTCGGGCAAATTCGCGGGCGTGGAAGTTGAGCGAGTCGTTGCCTTTTTTAAAATTGTCGAGCTCCTCAATGACCGTGATCGGCAGCACAATATTGTGTTCGCCAAACTGATTGATGCAACTGCTGTCGTGGAGGATTACATTGGTGTCGAGAATGAATGTCTTCTTCGGTTGCTGACTCATGCTTTAGGTGATCCCTTTCGGTGCAGGTTTCAGTTTTGTTTCACCTAAATTTTCATTTTGTCGAACAGTTGATCAAGCGTTTTATCGTCAAGATTAAATGAGGAATCCTCAGCAATGCCTCTGAATTTTTCGACCACTTCCGCTCGAG
>JAFGWS010000126.1 GCA_016937035.1 Pontiellaceae bacterium | reverse complement strand
GTCCGATACGGAAAGCTTTGTGGCGCTGCGCCTCTCGATCAATAACTGGCGCTGGGCCGGCGTGCCGATTCTGCTGCGCACCGGAAAACGCATGGCGCGTAAAACGACCGAAATTGTGGTGCAGTTTAAGGTGCCGCCGCTCCAGCTCTTTCAGCAGGTCGAGTGCGTTGACGATGTCTGCGACATTACCCGCATTAAACCCAACACGCTGATCTTTCAGATTCAGCCGAACGAGGGCATTCTCCTGCGCGTCGGCACAAAACGCCCCGGCATGCGCTTTGTCGTAGAAGATGTGAAGATGGATTTTTCGTACTCCGGTACGTGGAATAAATCGCTGCCCGAGGCTTATGAGCGCCTGCTGCTCGATACGCTCCACGGCGACTCCACGCTCTTTACCCGGTCCGATGAGGTTGAGGCTGAGTGGCGCGTCGTGCAGCCGATTCTCGATCATCTGGATCAGCTCCGCCCATACGCCTATCCGCCCGGCGGGTGGGGAATGCCCGAGGCCGACTGGCTCTTCCACGGCGTCGAAGG
Source organism: Pontiellaceae bacterium (assembly GCA_016937035.1). The sequence continues at coordinate 7,456 of JAFGWS010000126.1, read as the reverse complement.
CGCGTGGCGGAATAAGTAGGGGCACTTGCATAACCTCTGGGTTCTGTAAGTGCCGGTTGAAAGTTGGTAGTTGGTGGTTCAGGAATTTGGCTCGTAGAGCCAACGGTACAACGGAGTGGGTTTCGTGGAATTCTAGAGGCGGCTCTGTGGAGTTGTAGGGTCGACTCTATGAGCCGATAGACATCGCAACGGTCTTGAAGATTGGCTCGCAGAGCCAACGGTACAACGAGGAGGATCGTGCGGAGTTGTAGAGTCGGCTCTGTGGAGTTGTAGGGTCGGCTCTATGAGCCGATGTGTTCTCGGCAAGGAGGTTCTGCAAGTTTTTCATTGCGAAAATTTGGGCAAATCTCCGCAGCTTGCTGCGAAAACGTAGACGGAACATCTTGTTCCGGTGTGTTGAATCGGCAGGCAGATTCAAGGTGAATAACGATGCCGGCGCGAAGCCGTTTTCGAGTTTGAGTTTTTTTGGATTGTTTCGGGTTTCGGAATTCGGGCTTTGGATTTTCGCAATCGGTATGATTGCGGGCAGCGGGGAGATTCATTTGATTTTCCTTTTCTTCGGCTAAAAAACCGCATAGAACGAAACTGTTTTAATTCGGATGTTCAGCGAGTGGCAAGAATGTGATGTAGTTCATAGTGTGTTCAGGAGGTTGGATGACAAATATGACGCAATGCGCGGGCTGACATCTTTTTCCGGGCTGACACCTTTTTCTAATCAAGGAGAGCGGATGATCGACAGTATGAACAAGAATACCACCATTATACTTCTGGCTATCTGCATGACCGTTTTAGGGTGCGGAAAATATTCCCCATCCAAGGGCTCCGAGACAAAAAAGCTGGAAGCGGTTCTTTCAACATTGAATGAAAGATCTCCCGCAGCAGATGCCAGAAACAATGCAGGAAAAGGTGATCTTCGATATGTGGCCTGCTTGGGAGAAGCCCCCGGGCCCTATTTCCCTTCGATTCCGGATGAGGAATGGAATGAGATTATGGAAAACATGGATTACTGGATGATTGAAGGGACAAGTGATGCACTCGAATCAAGATATCACGAAAAACTAATTCAACGCGCTGAAAAATACGCAGAGGCTTACAACACCACTATCGTTGAAATTCGGGCGGCGGGGTCAGCCCGTGCATTGCGTCGAAATTGACGGACTCAGGGGGGGGGCTTTCACGGAGTCGAAGGCGCGTGGCGGAATAAAAAGTGTGGAGGCGGATATGGATGCTTTTCTGATTTATGTGACGGCGAAGGATGCGGAGGAGGCGCGGCGGATTGCCAGAACCGTGGTGGATGAGCGGTTGGCCGCCTGCGCGAATCTGCTGGGCGGCATAGAGTCGATTTATTGCTGGCAAGAATCTGGTGCAACCGATGGGAGCACTGGAATTTGAAAGATTAAATAACGCATCGAACCGGATGGTCCCGAGGCTATTTGCATGAATGAGGTTGAATATGAATGCCGCAATTAATTGCATAATTATTTTGACACTTATTATTACATGCCATTCTTGCTCAAATGACTGCGACCAGAAAGACAACTCTTCATCTGAAAAGAAGCGTTGTCATCGTATCGGATTGCAAAACGATTCTCCGGGATGGGGATTGGTACTGTATATTAATGGCGATCCGCTTAACATGCTAAGTGGAACTGGAAATATTGAAATAGGGCACTTAATGAAGGAAGGAACAAATTCCATAAGGATTGTTGCGGAAATGGATTCAGATCAGGGCGTGCAATATTGGGGAAGTTTTCGCCTTTTCAAGTACGATGTATCCGAAGGGATTATCCCTCCAGAGGAACTATACTCATTTAATACAAATGATATTAATGGAGTGATTGATGATGTCTGCAATGTATTTCTTGACTCAACATATCGGGTGATGCCTCTTGATCTATCAAGCACCTCGACTATTTTAGAAAACATTAATGATCAAACGATGGATGAAATTCATAGTGTCATTCAGCGCATATCTAGCCTCTATTTGCAAAAAATACCATACAATTCCGAGGAGTGGGACGATGTTTCACTTGCTGTGTTTGATGAGTATAATGGAACTTATAATGATGAATTTGTTTCTCAACTCTACTCGTGTTCTAAATTAATTGCAGACATTGTTGATGAAGAAGATTTGGTTCTTATTCCGGGTAAGAGGGTTTTGATGGCGGTAAATGGAAATACACATGTGTATGATGCAGTTCATTCTAATGTTTTATTTGTTGCTTCTGATAGAGATGCGCAAGCCGGAGATGTACGAGTTGATGCTGATTTTATGTTGTTTGTTTATTCAGATGAAAAATGGAAAATGCTCCGATAAGTGGTTGGTGCCAACCCCGTGCTTCGTGTCATAACTAACTAATTTACTCACCGGCCCTTCCATGGCAAAGGCGCGTGGCGGAATAAATAGTGTGGAGGCGGAAGTGGATGCTTTTCTGATTTATGTGACGGCGAAGGATGCGGATGAGGCGCGGCGGATTGCTAAAACCGTGGTGGATGAGCGGTTGGCCGCCTGCGCAAATCTGCTGGGCGGAGTCGAGTCAATTTATCCGTGGCAGGGCGCGGTGTGCGAAGATCAGGAGGCGGCGCTGATGCTGAAAACGTCCGGCGCGCGGAAACAGGAGCTGATTGAGCGCATCCGCGAGCTGCATTCCTACGACTGCCCCTGCATCGTTGCGCTGCCGATCGCCGATGGTAATCCCGATTTTATCCGCTGGATTGCGGAAGAAACCGCGCGCGGCTGACCGTAGAAAGGAAATTGCAACGAATGTATGAAAAGCAGCGAATCAGAGAGGATAACTGACATTCGTTGCTTCACCTACATTCGTCCGGCCGGCAGGTGCAGCCGAAACATCGAACGGTGCGGGTCGATCACGACGAAACCGGAATGATTAACCTTTTCCGGCGACCATGCGGATGAGCTCTTTGAGCATGGCGGTGGGCGTTGTTTCTCCGAGCCGGGGATGGCGCCCCGCGACGGTGATATAATCGTTTTCCCTCGACAGCATAACGGTGCGGTCGCGGACGATGACGGATTTAATGTCGCGGTCGGCGGCGTCGATGCGCAGTTGAGCGATCAGCATGAGCCGTTGAACCTCCGGCGGCAGTTTCCCGAAGCGGTCTTTGATCTCTTGCTTAATCAAATTAATTTCCTGTTTCGTGGCGAGAGCGGAGATGCGTTGGTAGAGGCGCAGTCGCAGGTTTTCGTCTTCGATGTAGTGGTATGGAATGAAGGCCCCGCTTTCGGTGTTTCCGGTGGCGGGCGACAAGTCTAGAAAGTCAAGTTTAACGGCGACTTCCATGAGCGGCGGCGGCTTTTTGCCCTGCATGATGGCGATGGTCCGCCGGAGAAGTTGGCAATACAAATCAAAGCCGACGGCCGAGATTTGTCCGCTCTGCTTGGCGCCGAGCAGGTTGCCCGCGCCGCGCAGTTCGAGGTCACGCATGGCGAGGCGGAATCCGGAGCCAATGCCGGTATAGCGCTGAATCGCGTTCATTCGGTCGCGCGCGGCGTCGATGATGTTACCACCGGGCGAGAGCATGAAAAAGGCGAAGGCCTTGTGGTTGGAGCGGCCCACGCGTCCGCGCAGCTGATAGAGATCGGAGAGGCCGAAGCGCTCGGCGTTTTCAACGAAGAGGGTGTTGCAGTTAGGAATATCCACGCCGCTCTCAATGATGGTGGTGCAGAGGAGCACGTCGAAGCGGCCCTGCACGAAGGCGTGCATAATTTCCGAAAGCTCCTTTTCGCCCATCTGTCCGTGCGCCACGGCAATCCGCGCTTCAGGGACGAGCGCGCGCAGGCGGTTGTCGACGAGGTGAATGGTTTTGACACGGTTGTGCAGATAGAAAACCTGTCCGCCGCGATGCAGCTCAGCGCGGATGGCCGCCGCGATGATTTTTTCGTCGTAGGGAATGACCTTGGTGTCAACGGGCTGGCGTTCCTGCGGGGCGGTTTGGATGGTGCTCATGTCGCGTACGCCGGTGAGGCTCATGTAGAGTGTGCGCGGGATCGGCGTGGCCGACATGGTGATGACATCCACCTGGCGGCGCAGTTCTTTGAGGTGTTCTTTGGCTTCGACGCCGAAGCGCTGCTCTTCGTCGATAATCACGAGGCCGAGGTTTTTGAAGGTCACGTCGTTTGAGAGCAGACGGTGTGTGCCGATGAGGATGTCGACTTCCCCGAGCGCGGCGTCGTGCAGGGTTTTGTTCTGCTGTGCCCGCGTGCGGAATCGGCTGACCATATCGACGCGGAGCGGAAAGGCGGCGATGCGTTCGGTGAAGGTGTCGTAGTGCTGCTGTGCAAGCACGGTGGTGGGGACGAGGACCGCGACCTGCATACCGTCCATGACCGCCTTAAAGGCCGCGCGCATGGCCACCTCGGTTTTGCCGAAGCCGACATCGCCGCAGAGGAGGCGGTCCATCGGACGGGTTTTTTCCATATCTTTTTTGAGTTCGGCGGCGGAGGAGAGTTGGTCGGCGGTTTCGGTGTAGGGGAAGGCGGCTTCGAATTCGTCCTGCATCGCGGTGTCTTTTGAGAAGGCGTAGCCTTGTTTTGCTTCGCGCTCGGCCTGTGTCTGGAGGAGTTTGGCCGCAAGATCCTGAACGGCTTCTTCTGCGCCGGCCTTATCGTTGCGCCATTTGCGCCCGCCCAACGTATGAGGTTTGGGCGCGTTTTTGCCCATGCCTTTGTATCGGGTCAGCAGATGCGCCTGCGTGACCGGCAGATAAACCTTTTCGCCCTTGGCATATTCGATAGAGAGCACCTCCATGCTCTTTCCGCTGAAGGCCGTTTCGACGATGCCTAGATATTTTCCGACGCCGTGCTCCACGTGTACCACAAAATCGCCCGGCTGAATGTCGGCGGCCTCGGAAATGCGCTCCTGTTTTTGGAAACGTTTGCTCGTTCGTGCATGCGCACTGCGGTTGGTGTGGTAAGCGAAAAAATCGCTCTCGGTGATGATGAGGATTTTGCGCGCAGGATCGATGGCGCTCTCGTGCAGCACACCGTGATGGAGCTGCAATGCACTGAAACCCTCGATCTCCTGATAAAGCTCGGCAAAACGCGCGAGGGTACCGCGCGTTTCAAAAAAGAGATGGACCGTCCATCCGTCAGCGGTATCCGCACAGCGCTGCTCCACAAACTGACGGCGCGAGCGCTCCGCCGTTTTCGGCGAAAGATCAATGGAGACGGCTTGAAGGCCGGTGTCATAGAAACTGAATCCAGTTTCTAGATGGTTGATTGCCGATTGCCGATCTCCGATGGGTTGGTCTGCGACAGCCTTTGTTGTGTCGGGATTCACGACCAGCGTGTTTTCGGGGAGGAGATCGATAATGCTGCACGTTTCATCGCCGGCAAAGCCGAAGTCGAGTTGGGTCAGCCGGACAGAGTCGATCTTTTCAATCGAACACTGGGTTTGATCGTCGAAGTAACGGATCGAATCAATTTCGTCGCCGAAAAATTCAATGCGTACAGGGCGGGGCGAGCCCGGCGGCCAACAGTCAAGAATCCCTCCGCGCAGCGCGGCTTCGCCCTGAGCATAAACCTCTACGCCGAAGTCATAGCCGGCGTCGCTCATCCATTGGGTCAGTTCATCGAGCGCACAGGATTCGTTCCGCTTCAGCGTACGGACCGCCTGCTCCGACTTTCCGCTCGACGGAACCTCCTGCTCCATGGCGCACGGACAGCTGACAATAATAAACGGCCTTTGTTCTGAAAGATGCTGCACCAGCTTCAGGTGTTCGCCGAACACCGCCGGATCTTTTTCCAGCGGTTGGAAGAGGAGCGTTGTAGACGCAATGCCCTCGGCGCTTGTTAAACGCGACGAGGACGTCGCGTTTACATTGCCCAGCGTACGAATCGACTCATGCAGTCGTTCCATTTCGCGCACGTCGGCAGCCACCCATAAAATGTTGGTTCCTGTTGTCTGAAAGAGGTCAAGACAGAGCAGCGCCTGCGCGCTGAGCGGAGCGTCAGCGACCTGTGCGGAACCGCAGGTGACGCCGTTCAGCACCGCTTCGTTAACCCGGAGGGTGTTGTCGTTTTTTCCATCTTCGACCATGAAGCAGATTGTGAATCAGCAATAAAAGAAAGGAAAGGCCTGATTCGGTGAATCCGCTCATCTGAAGTTGTTTTCTTCCCCCGGCTCTATCACTTTGCATCGTCCTAGACACGACATCCTCGTCACAAGATGATATAAACGAGCCTCCTTAATAAATGAGTGAGCGACGTTTTTATGAAAGAGAGTGTTGATCTGAGCGTGCATTCCTAGTACAACAGCCGCCCTTTAGAAGCGGGAGTAATTCAGTGGTAGAATGACAGCTTCCCAAGCTGTACGTCGCGAGTTCGAGTCTCGTCTCCCGCTCCAGTTTTTATGAACATAAAGCCCTGTATATCAGGGCTTTATTCGTTCTCTGAAGTGGTTTCGCCTTTTTGCGTTTCAGTCGAATACAGGGCGTTACAGCGTGAAAAAAACCAACAAATCCACCAACACCGCAACGTGTATTGCTTAATTTGTTCTAGCGACGAGGCCGCCAAGATGGCAGCGGAAGGAGGTCGGAAAACGTCGGGGTCGTCGTCGCTCCAGATCGTAGATCGTTATTTTTCGGCGAGCCAGATGGTATGGCGGCGGCCGCCGCGCTTGCCTCGCGCGCGGACAGAGACTTCCTCCATTTTGAAGCCGGAGCCGCGCAGGCGTTTGGAAAAGGATTTGTCAGGCTCTGCCGACCAAACCGCCAAGATACCGCCCGGCTTCAGAGCCGCTTTGGCGGCGGCCAGTCCGCCGTGCGTGTAAAGCCGATCATTGCCCTCATGCGTCAGTCCATCGGGGCCGTTGTCGACATCCAGAAGAATGGCGTCGTAGCTGTTGTTCGCGGCCTTGATCACCTGCCGAACATCGGATTCAAGAACGGTTACGCGCGGGTCGTCCAGCGGGCGCTTGGCCAGATCCGCTAGGTGCGTGCGGTTCCATTGCACCACCGCAGGGACCAATTCAGCTATGGTTACTTTGGCATCGGTGCTGAGATTGGCCAGCGCTGCACCCAGCGTAAAGCCCATGCCCAGCCCGCCAATCAGTACGTGAGGATGCTCCCGCTCCGCGATCTGTGCGCACGCCAACTCCGCCAGCGCATCTTCTGATCCATGCATTCGGCTGTTCATCAACTCTTCATTTTTGACCGAGATCGAAAATTCATGCGCGCGTTGGTAGAGCTTCATGCTTCCGCCGTCGCCCGGCACATTGACTTCGTCGAGTAAGATCCATGGATTCATAATAGTACACCTGCAAAGAGTTGGATTGAGTGCGAGCGCGGGATACTGGAGCGTTGGGGGAGGGAACGCAAGCGGTATGCGGTGCCATAAATCCAACGGAGCATGCTGATTATTTCCAGACGCCTATGGAGGTGCAGATTTTTCGGAAGTGGTGACCATAAATGGCTAGGGTGACTGCTGTTTGCAGCAGGG
>JAFGWS010000125.1 GCA_016937035.1 Pontiellaceae bacterium | reverse complement strand
TGCAATATCCAATTGCACAGCGTCGGCTGGAATATCAAGGATCACACCGTCCTCGGTGAAAGAATGCTCTGAAAGCAAGTGGTTCATGCGCGTTGGCGAACAGCTTCGGCGATGAGGCGGATGTGTTCCGGGGTCGTTCCACAGCAACCGCCAATAATGTCGGCTCCCCTCGCCAGCAGCGCATCTACCTTGGCGGCCATCGATTCCGGCGATTCCGGGTAGACGGTTTGGCCGTCGCGCATTTCCGGCAGCCCGGCGTTGGCTTGGATCAGTACCGGCGTTTTCGCTCCGGCAGCCCGTATGCGGGTTACGATTTCGATCATCTGATCCAGTCCGTTCCCACAGTTGCTTCCAATAATGTGGGTGCCCGCGCCAACCAGTGCTTCCACCATGGTCTCAACGGGTACGCCCATCATGGTCTTATAGTTGTTGTCGGCGGTTCGATCAAAAGTAAAGGTGCAGGCTACATCCAATCCCGTGGACAGTGCCGCCTTAACGGCCAGAACGGCCTCATCTATAGCGGACATGGTTTCCACCACCAGCGCATCCGCGCCCCCGGCCTTTAGGGCTTCGGCCTGAAGCAGGAATCCGTCGGAGACCTGCTGTTCGGAAACATTGCCCATCATGAGCATTTCCCCGGTCGGCCCGATCGATGCCAAAACCAGACAATCATCTCCAGCGGCTTCCCGAGAGATTTCTGCGGCTTTGCGGTTCAGCTCCTCGGCCCGGTCGGCCAGCCCGTAGTGCGCCAACTTGATCGGGCTTCCGCCGAAGCTGTTGGTCATTACGATATCGACATTCGCTTCGACATAGCTGCGGGCGATGGCGAGGACATCGCTCCGGTGCGTGTCGTTCCAGAGTTCCGGGCAGTCGCCGGCTTCCAGTCCCCGCTTATAAAGAAAAGTTCCCCAGGCTCCGTCCGAGACCAAAATCTGTTTTTGCGCTAATGCATCCAGCAGTTTTCCCATGATAATATCCTCTCAGCTCAGCCCGCCAAGGCGTTCAATATGCGCACGGTTTCCTGCGGATCGGCCGCATAGCCGTCCGCGCCCATCTCTTCGGCTGCGGCGCGGGACAGCGGAGCCCCGCCTACAATGACCGAGGTGTCGGCGTACAGCTCCTTGATGCGTTTAACGGTCGCGGCCATATTGCCCATGGTGGTTGTCAGCAGGGCGCTCAAGCCGACTACGCAACCCGGATGTTCCTCGATGGCTTGGATAAACTTTTCGGTCTTCACATCCACCCCGAGGTCGATCACCTTCCAGCCGTTTCCTTCGACCACCATCGATACCAGATTTTTGCCGATGTCATGCAGGTCGCCGGCCACCGTGCCCAGCACAAAGGTTCCCTTGGTTTTTATGTTTCCAGCCTGGAAAAACGGTTTTAGGTGCTCCATCACGCCGTTCATCGCGCGGGCCGCCATAAGCAGTTCCGGCACAAACACCTCGTTGCGGCTAAACTTGTCACCGATCCGTTCCATCGCCGTATTACACGCTGCGAGAATATCATCGGGAGATTCGCCCGCTTCGATGGCCGTTCGGGTGTATTCATCGGCCCCATCCTGATTCATCATATCCGGCGGATAGGGAGCATTCTTGTCGACTTTGCCTCGCTCGATGCAGAGGCAGATTTTATCCATTAATTCACTCATGCGCATTCCTGTTCTAATTATGCTTTGGCTGAGCGGTACTTTATGAATGAAATCGGAGCGGAGAGCCAGAACGTTTTTGCTCTGGATGCTTCGAGCCTTGGTATTTTATTTCACCACGAAGAGTGGAAGAGGACGAAGGTTGCTTGGGAGTACTATATCGCGCAAAGGCGCATTAAGCTTTGGTGTTTTTGTTCCACCACGAAGACACGGAGAGCACGAAGGTTTTGAGGTGTTTTTCTCGCAAAGTCGCGAAGGACGCAGTGTTCCGCAAAGCTTGGCGAATCTTTGAGTTCTCAGCGACTTTGCGTTGAAAAGACGTGTTCAATATTTTGTAAATCCCCATGTTTAATTACGGCGCTAGCGCGCAATGTATTCAATGGTTTGGGGTTAATCCTCCGCGGAGAGGAACGACGTTAACGGTGAGCTGGCGACGGCGGCCTCCGAGGTAGGCATAAGGCCGGCGAGGTATGCGGCGCGGCCGGCTTCTACGCCGGTTTTAAAGGCGGCACCCATGGCGGCGGGCTGTTCAGCGGCGGCGATGGCGCTGTTTACCAATACGGCGGAGCAGCCCATTTCCAGTGCGCAGGCAGCCTCCGACGGCGCGCGTAGACCAGCATCGACGACGACCGGTATGTCTGCATCGCGAACGATGATTTTGATCATCTCTGCCGTGGCCAATCCTTTGCCGGTGCCGATGGCTGCGCCCAGCGGCATGACTGCCGCGCAGCCGATATCTTCGAGGCGTTTGGCCAATACGGGATCGGCGGGAATGTACGGCAGCACAAGGAAACCCTGTTTGACCAACTCAATGGCGGCTTCATAGGTTTCGATCGGATCCGGAAGGAGATGATGTGGGTTGGGATGAATCTCCAGCTTCACGAACGGGCTTTTGCTCAGCTCACGGCCGAGCAGCGCTGCGCGGACCGCCTCTTTAGCGTTCATGGCGCCGGAGGTGTTCGGCATGAGTCGTACGTTCTCGAGTTCGGAGAGCGGGCCGTAAAGATCGTCCTCGGCCTGTGCGCGGTTAAAGCGGCGCAGCGCCACCGTCACCAGTTCCGTGCCCGATGCCTTAACGGCTTCAATCATCGCCGCTGTACTGGAAAATTTTCCGGTCCCGAGGAACAGCCGCGAGCCGAGTTCCTGATCACCAATTTTTAAAATGTCATTTTTCATACTGGTTTCCTATTCCCCATTAATTCCAACGCAAAGGCGCCGAGCGCGCTATGATCCGCAGAGGCTTTGCGATCCTTTGCCTTCTTTGTTGCTTTGCGTTGATAAAGTCATTTTCTGCCACTCCCTATCCGCCACCAACGAAGACGAGCATTTCAATTTGATCATTTTCATTGAGCGGTGTGGATTCCCACTTTTCAGAGGGGATGACCTCGCCATTAATCATCAGGGCGGTGTGCGCCTTGTTGGCGCCGAGCTCGTCGAGGAGGTCATCGACGGAGCCGTTGCCCTCGTGGACGTGTGTTTCGCCGTTTACGATCAGTTTCATCTCTATCTCCTTCCGAGGACACGGCCCTCGGCCACAAAAAAAGCGCTCCGAATCGGGATCAGAGCGCTGGCAAAATGCGTAACGCTCCCTCTCGCCGGTATGATCCGGATCAGGTTCAACGGGTATTATCTCAGCTCAACGGAAAAATCTAAATCCGAAGCACGAAATCCGAAACAAAACTCAAATCAAAAACGGTAAATAAAACCGTTCGAATTTCGCGTTTCGAAATTCGTGCTTTCCGCCACAGGCGGATAGGCACCCCGGGTAACTGGCTTTGAACATTACAAAGCCTTGGAGGCAAGTAAAGCGGGAAGGCAGAGAATCATCGGCAGGCATTTCTGCCGGCCGACAACACATTGCGTTTCCCAAAATCATCTGCTACACGTTTGGATCAAATACATTTGATCTGAGCACACTGGAGAAACGATGGAACTGACGCTTGAACGGTTTTTAACCGGCCCACTCGATACCAATACCTATCTTCTGATAAGCAAGGATACCGCCCTTGTTGTGGATCCTTCATCCGGATGTGAAGAGGTGTTGCAGGCCTGTTTAGACCATTCGCTCAAGGTCGCAGGAATTATCATTACGCATGGACACTATGATCATATCGCCGGTATTCCTGAAGTGATCGAACGGTTTGGCGAGCTTCCGGTGTATATCAATCCCGGCGAATATGAAATGCTCACGAATCCGATGCAAAATTTGTCGATGATGATCGGGCAGGAGTTCTCGTATGAAGGCCCTCTGTCGCCGCTGGATGAGGGCCCGTTTTCTATTGCGGGTATCACCGGCGAAGTGTTTTGTGTCCCGGGTCACAGCGCTGCCGGATGTGCGTTGCTCTGCGATCATTATCTCCTCTGCGGGGATATCCTGTTTGCCGGGTCGGTCGGCCGGAGTGATTTGCCGGGTGGAAATCCTGATCTGCTGATTGAGGGGATTACCAAAAAGCTGATGCCGCTTCCGGATGAGACAGTCGTTTGTCCCGGACATGGCGGGCGCTCGACCATCGGACGTGAACGACAGCTAAATCCGTATCTTTCCGGGAAAATGTAATGACAGGTTTGGACCAAATTATACGGTAGCCACAATGATCAATGACGGGAAAACCATGATGAAAACAACCCTTGCTCTATCCGCAACCCTTTTACTGCTTGCCGGAACCGCAACCGCTGACGAGGCCTCTGCGCAACGTCTGGCCCGTCGTTTGCCGTCTGCGGTCAGTGGCGACAAGATTCATCCCATCTGGGCCCCCGACGACTCTGCGCTCTACATTCACGAAGCGGAGCAGATTATTAAGATCGACACCGCCGCCGGAGCGGAATCGCCGATGTTTGATTTTGAAAAGGTGGCTGAGCACACCGGATTCAGATCGCCCCGAATTGAGCGGTTTTCCGTTGCGGAAAACGGTGGATTTTTCTGTCTGGTCTCGAGCGGCGATCAATATACGACGCTGCG
>JAFGWS010000124.1 GCA_016937035.1 Pontiellaceae bacterium | reverse complement strand
GCGTTTCAAGAAGGGGAATGCACTATTGCCGGAGGCGACTTCTGCAACCAGTTGGAGTTGTTCGATTAATATTGGGACACTAGTGACAATTTACAAATAACAAATATTCACATATACCTCGAAGTTAACAAACCAGTCGAATGAGGAAATTGTATGGGGAAAACACTCTTATTACTATTATCAGCAATTGCCCTATTGGGATGCCAGACCACCAAAAACTCAATCTATTCCCCTGAAGAACTAATCGATATGGCCGAAAAAAGGGCCGAACTCTCAGCCTCGCCAGAAAGAATTCGCTTTTACGAGGATATGATTGAGAATAAGAAAAAAGAACTGACAGTCTGTCAGACGGAGGCCAGCCTATACCCGCGCGGGAGCACAGAATACAACCAATTGAATTCCAAAATATTGGAAATCAGTGCAGAGATCAAAACTCAGCAAAAACGGTTGGACGAAGAAAAGGCACGACTGGCCCGGCTTCGGGAAAACCGATAAATCATCCCATATCAACCTATACGACACTATTAGTATTTGAAGTGGACCCTTATCTTGGCATCCATTTCGCAAAATTATCTCAGGGAATTATAGAGCTATTTCTAAATCCCGGTATATCCGGCCCTTTCATGAAAAGGACTCTTGTGGGGTGGTTATTTCCACCCGACTTGTTATTGCTCCTATAGATCAGCTAAATGTTCAATGTGCAGAGTTGACCCCGCCTGGTGTGGATCTGCCCTTGGACCTCTTTCTTCGTGTTCAGATCAAAGCTGCTCACCGGGCCACTCCGCCACTGCGGAGCCAGAAAAACGTCAGTGCCGCAGGGTGTCCAATAGGATTTCAGATCTAATGGCTCACCTCTGTCTCCGAGGAGAAGAGGAGTCCAACCTCGTTGTGGCTCACCCTGCTGGCAAAACAGCTTATAGGGTGGTGGACAATGTGTGTAAAGTCCGCCGCCGCTCCCAATCAGATATGATATCGTTCCGTATGTCAGTCATGGCAACGATTGGCATCCTGGGGAGTGCAGCCGATCTGGAATTTTTGGGTAAGTATACCGACTCCTCGGACATGCGGCTGCGCACCGCCGCGCGCGCGGCGGCTGAGAGGATCGAAGCGTGATTGGGGAAATAGTTTCTTATTACCACGAAGTTGGTAAGGGCACGAAGCCTAGGTGCATAGATATTCGACAGAATGATTTTAGGGCAGAATGATTCTTTGAGACGGTATTCTTGGCGCCGTTGCGGCTTTGCGTGAGATGATTTTTTTGATGGGGTTTGATGGTGAGCGGATTGTATAGATTTGTTGGGATGGGTTTATGCGGTTTGGGCGATTTCGGCGGATTGATAGGTTGAAAAGGCGGATTCGCTGTTAAACTCCACTGCTTCAAAGGCGTATCCATCCTGATCGGGGGTGGTGTATTCTTATGGGTCGGGTGGACAGAAATCATCGTCGAGTCCGGCAGAAACGAAAAAAATAGTGTTGGCAGAATGATGCATACAATAAGAAGCTTTCTCAGGAGTTGTCTTTAGGCCAAGTTGTCAGATCAGTCACTTCAAGTCTCTGACTTAATCTATAGGGCCGGGAAGCTTTGAGATTAAAAGGATTCAAGAGCTGGTATACTTGACATTCTCGGCTAAAAGGGGGAGTTATAGCAGGTCATGTTATTACTGCCGAAAAGCATGTTTATAAATAACCACAACTAAGGGGGAATATTATGAAGAAACTCACGACTATCAAGATGTCGGCGGTCGGCATCCTGATTGCAATGTCTCTGCAGGCTTCTGCACAGAAAGCGCCTGTTCGTTCGAGCTACGCGCCGTATTTTACGGAGGCCAAGGCGGGGGCAAAGGCTCCGGATGCAGATGGTTTTATTCAGCGTTGGCTGTTGCTGGAGCCGATCAAAAACTCGCTGCGCGGTAATTCCGGGTTTACGGAAGAATATATTCGCGGAGCGGCTTACACTGAGTATTTTCCGAATCAGTTTACGGTTGTTCCGAAGAACGGCGACAAGGTGACGGTGGATGGCGTTGAGCTGAAGTGGCACGCTCTGGATGCTACGAATTTTAACGCGAAGCTTTTCCGTTTTGCCGGCATGGTGGAGAAGGATGTATACGGAATTACATGCTGGGCGGTGACGGTAATCGATTGCCCGCAGGAAATCAAAAATGTGCGTCTGGCAGTCGGCTCCAACTCCGCTTCGATGTGGTGGGTGAACGGCGAAGAAGAAGTCCGTCTGTTCGGTGACCGTCGTATGGTGATGGATGACTGCGTTTCTGAGCGACTGACGCTGAAGAAGGGGATCAACATTATCCGCGGTGTTGTGATTAACGGACCGGGCATGAGCGATATGTGTGTGCGCTTTATTGATGACGCGGGCAACCCGATTAAGAATTACACCATTAATTTGGGTAAGGCGGGCAACTAAACGTCAATCCGACTTAAACCATCAATCAATATATTAATTGGAGATTTTATGAAAATTTATTTAAAAGCTGCAGCTTTTGCCGCATTGGCGACTCTCGGTCTGGCCCATACTGCCTCGGCACTGGATGGGGAACCCTTTATTCATGATCCGTCGAACATTATGGAATGTGACGGAAAATATTACACCTTTGGTACCGGTGGCGGCGGTCTGATTTCCGACGACGGCTGGACATGGAGAAGCGGTGCGGTTCGCCCCGGCGGCGGAGCGGCTCCCGACGCGCTGAAGATCGGTGATCGTTACCTTGTTGGCTATAGCGCGACCGGCGGTGGATTGGGTGGAGGCCACGCTGGCCGCATCCTGACCATGTGGAACAAGACCCTCGATCCGAACTCTCCGGATTTTGAATATACCCAGGCGATTGAAGTTGCTGCGAGTGTTAACGACGAAGATTGCGATGCAATCGATATTGGACTGCTTCTGGATCCTTCAGGTCGTCTGTGGTGCACCTACGGAACCTACTTCGGATTCATCCGCGTGGTTGAACTTGATCCCAAAACGGGTGCACGTTTGGAAGGAAACGAAGCGGTTGATATTGCGATCGACTGCGAAGCGACTACGATGATTTATCGCGACGGCTGGTACTATCTGCTGGGAACGCACGGTACTTGCTGCAACGGAGCGACTTCGACTTACAACATCCGTGTCGGTCGTTCCAAGAGCGCGACCGGTCCGTTCCTGGATCACACCGGAATGGATATGATTCGCGGCGGCGGCAAGCTGGTGGTTGCAGCGAATAATCGTCTGGTTGGTGCAGGGCACTTCGGTCTGCTCGATCTGGGCGGAAATGTTCAGAAGTTTTCCTGCCATTACGAAGCCGACTTGGACAAGGGCGGACGCAGTGTTCTCGACATCCGTTCACTTCTCTGGGTGGACGGCTGGCCGGTTGCTGGAGACCTCTTCATGGGCGGAACCTTTGAAATCGAATCCGGTCGCAGCGGGTATGCGCTGGAAATGGGTGTAGATGCGGTTCCGCTCACGCAGGGCGGCCGCACACGCGAAATGGCGGCTCCTGGGGGAGGCGGCGCAGCTCGTCCGGCTATGGGTGCCGGCGGCGCACCGGGCGGGTTCCCGGCTGGTGGTGCACCGGGTGCTGGCGCTCCTGGCGGCGCAGCTCGTCCGGCTATGGGTGCTGGTGCTCCTGGCGGCATGATGGGCATGGGTGGCGGCGCACCGGGTGGTGCTGCGGCTCCTGGCGGCGCAGCTCGTCCGGCCATGGGTGCCGGCGGAGCTCCTGGCGGCGGAATGGGCGGTTTTGGCGGAATGGGCATGGGCATGGGCGGCGGCGGTCGCAATTCTGCTCCGATTCCTGATCAAAAGGTTGAAGATGCCGAACCGACCTGGCCGAACAAAACGGTTGTTACCCGTCTGGGCGACTACATGCTGCAGGCTCACCAGAAATGGACCATCGCTCCCGTTGAAGGAGCCGGCGGCTATATTGGCTCGCCGTTCTTCAAGATCACGATCGAAGGAACCGATCGTGCGCTGACCGCTACGGAAGAAGGCACCGTAGTGGTGGAAACTTCCTTCACGGGTGACGATTCTCAGCTCTGGCGTATCGACCAGCTGACTGACGGTTCCTGGCGCATTATGCCCAAGGCCGAATCGGATTCCGACGATCCAATGTGTCTGAGCGCCGTAGGCGTGAGCACTCCGTCGCTGGCGAAGTATGATCCCGACAGCTATAATTTCCGCTGGAACTTCAAAAAGCCGTAATTCAATGCAGTGACCACAACAGCACAGTGCCGTTGCGATCGATCTAACAAGGAGAAGAAACCATGTTTAAACAATCGTCCATGGCGCTCGTGCTGGGGATTGCCGCTTCGGCGGCTTTCCCGTCAGTATCGTCGGCGCTGAACTATTCAGGCCGGCAGAATAATCCGGCCACGTTTGAAACGCTGGAAGAGGCCCGCGTCAACGGTCCCAAGGCTGTTGTAATGCTGGAAGGCAACACCGGCCGCACCTTTAAGTCGCACCCCGTACTGGATGGCTATCCTGCGGGGACGACCTTTGTCTATCGCTCTCCCAATCTCTATGGTGGTCGCGCGGCAGCCCGTCTGAATACGGATATCCTCGTCTTCGTCGAAAAATCCTTCTCGGATAAAGACGCAGCGAAGGCCTATCTCAAGGAATTGGGACTGATCGATATTATTGACGAGGCCATCGGCAGCGTCATTCTGGTTACGCCGGGCAACGGAAGAAGTTTCGATGCTGCGGATCAGAAAAACTATTATGCGCTCCAGACGGCCATGCTGGCTCAAAAAGCCAGCGAAGGTGGTCGCGGCGGAGCGGGCTACTCCGACGCCGAATATTTCGGTGGATTCGGTTATACGTATGTGATCGGAATCGACGGCGGAGCCACCTTTCTTAACAACTATGTGGCCGGAACGCTCGACTACGTCAGTCGTATAGCCGGCATGCTGCTGATCGGCGGCGACATGGGCTCAGAACGCGGCGTGGCCGGTTTGGTTCCTGTCTATCTGGTGAATGCTCCGGAGGGTGCGGTTCAAAAATATAAGGCAGCCAACGATGTGGATGCCTATGAACGCTCCAACGGCGTTGAAGCCTTTTTTGATCAGTCGTTGCCGCTGAAGCGCGTGGTGGTCACAGAGGACGAAAATCCGAATATCGCAGCCTGCATTCACGATGCGTACTACAATCTCTTCACTAAGGCCATGCGTGTGCCGGTGGGCCGGGCAGGACTCCACAGTGCGGCCACGCCGTATCAGGGCTACAGCATGGATCAGGCCCCGCTTTCGCTCTGCGAACGCAATGCGGTGCTGAATGGAAAAACACGCGACGGTATCCACGTGCTCGATCATCAGGAAGATCGCTTCAAGGCGATCAACTCCAACGGGAATTATCTCGATACCTGGTTTGAATATCTGCCGGAAGAGGTTTTAAACAACACCGCGCCTAAAGGAACGGTTCCGCTGATTCTGGCCAACCACGGCGGCGGCGATGATCCGCGTCAGTTTGTTGAGGAAATCGGTCTCCTCCCGCTGGCGGGTAAAGAGCGCTTTGCAATGGTTGCTGCGGAGCATCAGTCGGTGAGCGGGATTCTGTCGGATGCACTTCCTGCGTTGGTGGAATATATGCTGGAGACGTATCCTGCGCTCGATCCGTCGCGTGTTTATGTAACAGGCTATTCTATGGGCGGCGCGGCTACGTTGCGTGCAATCAATGGAGAACCTTCGCTGTTTGCGGCGGCAGTTCCGATGGCGGCGGCTGGGTACACCGGCACGGAGGAGCAGAAGGCGAAGCTGCGCAAAGCCACGCTTCCTGTCATGTTTACGACCTCCTCATTTGATTTGGGCGGCGCGTTTGATCAGGTTAACGAAACGATAGCCGGCGGCTATCAGAGCCAGCTCAATATGTTCCTCGAATATAACGGCATGGATACGGTTGCGTTTGATTTTGAGAAATATCCGGTGGTCGGATTCAACGCAGACCACATGGTGCGCGTTAAGGCGAACGGGGAATATGATAACTACAGCTGGTACCTGAACAACGATGACGGTGTTCCTATGGTGGCGGTGAACTATACGATGAACCTGATGCATGCGCTCTATCCGGAATACGGCAAGATCGCTTGGGATTTCTTTAAACATTATTCCCGCGATCCGCAGAGCGGGGAAATCAGGTACAACCCGTACGCAGACTAGGGATAATTTTTGATTGCCGATTGCCGATGAACTGCTCCTGCGTCGCTGTGCACTGTCGTGAAATTATCTTCGCTTCGGGCCGATTGAGTGAGAGCTGGTCGGCGCAGCCGTCCGACAAATCGGCAATCATAATTCAAAAATCGGCAATGCTTTGCTTGGGAGATAGAAGTTGAGATCCAGATCTGTATTTGCATTTTTGCTCGGAGGGGTGCTGCTTTCGGCGGCGGCTCAGCCGGCGGAGTCTCCCTGCGCCTATCAGGACGGGCTTCCGAGGAGCACGCCGGAAGCGGAGGGCGTTCCTTCCAAAACAATCGCCCGCTTTTTTGAGCAGGTGGAGGAGAAGGGCTATGATGTTCATGGGCTGATGATCCTCCGTCACGGAAAGGTGATTGCAGAGCATTGGTGGGCACCGTACGCGCCGGAGTATCAGCACGCCATGTATTCGGCGACCAAAACCTTCACGTCCATGGCCGTGGGGTTTGCGGTGCAGGAAGGCTTGCTCTCACCGGATGATAAGGTGATTTCATTTTTTCCGGATCTGCTGCCGGAAACGATTTCACCGGAGCTGGAAACGCTGACGGTTAAGCACCTGCTGACGATGTCGGTCTGCCACGCATCCACCCGCTACGACGGTTCCGGTAAAAGTCAGATTCGCTCATTCCTAGCGGCCCCGTTTGCGCAGGAGCCGGGAACATCGTTTGCATACAATATTACGGCCTCGCATACGCTGTCGCACATTATTGCTCGGTTGACCGGAATGACGATCCACGAATACCTGAAGCCGCGCCTGCTCGATCCGCTGGGGATTGATGATGTGGTTTGGGAGATGGATAACGACGGTATCAACATGGGCAACGGCGGTTCGCATATGAAGACCTCGGATTTGGCGAAGCTCGGGCTGTTTCTTCTGAATCGCGGTGCATGGAACGGCGAGCAACTGCTGAATCCGGAGTGGATCGCGGATGCAACGCGCCCGCATATTTTTCAGCACCCGGACTGGACGAAGGAACAGATCGCTGATGCCGAGGACGACGGCGCGCAGGGGTACGGTTATCAAATCTGGATGGGGCGTCACGGGTCGTATCGCGCCATCGGCGGCCAGAATCAGCTGGCGCTGGTGATTCCCGAATATGATCTGGTGGTCGCCTGCCACAGCAGTATCGGCGACGAGGCGGGGTTCAACAGCCTGATTTATGACATGCTGCCGTCAATGCGTTCGGAACCGCTTACGCCTAATGCACCATTTTTTCTGAATGCGGCGATTGCCGATTATGAAATTAAACGCCCGTTTGCCAGCACCAGTGTTTCAAAAGTGACCATGGAAACGCGACGCTATGAAATGGCGGAAAATGATTTGGGTGTTGAGTCAGTTCTTTTTCGTTTTGACGGGGCAGGGGATTGTACGCTGACGTTGGTCTGCGAGAGCGCTATTCACAATATTCCTTTCGGATTAGATGATTGGAAGATCGGGATGACGGATCGGACGCTGCTGTTTGCGCGTTCGGCTTATCCAAACCCGATGGGTGTTACCCCGGTGCGTACGGCTGGAATCTGCACATGGACGGCGGACGACAAACTTTCCGCATATTATCTCTCTATGTTTAATCCCGGTTCCACTGAAACCTTTCAGTTTTCCTTCGAAGGCGATCAGTTAAAGATGGAGATCGTTCCGCCGACCGGGAATCGTTTGGGGCCTCCGGGAATGGCACCGGCGGAAACAAGACCAACAATGTTGAATGGGACAAAAATAAAGGATGGAGTATGAAAAAAGTATTATCAATGAGTTTGGCGATGCTCGTAGCTGGAGCGGCCTTCGGTGAGGTTTCTAAAAAGGATCTGGGAAAGCAGAATGAGAAGGATGTGCTTCTTTATACGCTGACAAACAAGGACGGCAATATCCTGCAGGTGACCAGCTACGGCGCGCGCATTGTCCGCATTGAGGTTCCGGACAAGGACGGGAAGCTGGCCAATGTCACCACCGGCGGCGACTCGCTCCAGACCATTGTCCGAGGCGATGCGTACGGCGGAGCTACCATCGGCCGCTTTGCCAACCGAATTGCCAATGGAAAGTTTACGCTCGACGGAAAAGAATATCAACTGGCCGTTAATAACCGCCCGAATACACTGCACGGCGGCCGTAGCGGCTGGCACGCGAAGGTTTGGGATTCGGAGATTGTTGAAGACAGTAACGCCGTCAAATTTACCTATACCAGCACGGATATGGAGGAAGGCTTCCCCGGAACCGTCAACGTTTCGGTGACCTACACGTGGACGGATAAAAACGAGATTATTATCGATTATGCCGCCTCGACCGACAAAAAGACGGTTTTCAACGTGACCAACCATGCTTACTTTAACCTCCACGGCGCGGGGAACGGCTATATTTTTGACCATATCCTTACGATCAACGCGGCAAAATATACGCCGCTGGATTCCACCAAGATTCCCACCGGCAAGATTGATCCTGTAAAGGATACGCCGTTTGATTTCACGGAGCCGCATCCGATGGGCTACAAGATCGGCGAAACCTTCAACGGATCGCCGTTCCAAGGCTATGACGATAACTATGTGCTCGACAACAAAAAGGACGAAGAGGTGGATGCGACCGTCTACGATCCCCAAAGCGGGCGCGTGATGGAAGTCATCACCGATGAGCCGGGCATGCAGTTCTATTCCGGCAGCGGCGGAATGCAGTGGAAGCAGGCGGTCGATGCTGGAAATAAGCCGGAATCCTCACGTTCCTCCTTTGCGCTCGAAACGCAGCACTTTCCTGATTCGCCGAACCATGATAATTTCCCGAGCACCGTACTGGAGCCGGAAAAACCGTACAAATCGAAGACCATTTATCGCTTCTCTGTAAAAAAAGACTAAGGCACTCGCGATGAAAACGTCACTCCTCCGATATCTGCCCCTGCTTGCTGTTTCGCTAACGGTTTTGGCGGCCAATGCCCAGACGGAATCCACTGATTCCTCGGCCAAAGAGCCGCCGATGATTAAGCTTTGGCCCGGCAAGGCACCTGGTTCGGAGGAGTGGACGTTTAGCGAAAAGGTTTCGGTGGGGCCCGGCGGCTCCAAAACCTATTCCAATGTGGTGGATCCAACGCTAACGGTTTATCTGCCCGATCCGGAACAAGCGACCGGAGCGGCGGTTATTCTCTGCCCCGGCGGAGCGATGCGTATGCTGGGCTTTGCCGAGACGGAACAAACCGCCGAATGGTTGAATGCTAAAGGAATTGCGGCCTTTATTCTTAAATATCGCGTCGTTCCGGATCAGCCGATTTCGCCTGCCGCCGATCGTCCTTCCGGCCCCGGTCGCGGAGGCGCACCGGGCGGAATGATGGGCATGGGCGGAGAGTTGTCTTTCCGCGAAATCCTCAGCCGAAATGGGAATGCCAATCCGGCACCGGACAATCAGGATCATCTCAAGGTCATTCAAATGGCGATCGCCGACGGTCAGCAGGCGATTCGTATCCTTCGGCGCGACGCCGCCAAATATAATATTAATCCAGAGCGCATTGGGATCCTTGGTTTTTCCGCCGGCGGCGGAGTGGCCATCGGCACCGCCGTTACGGAGTCGGAGGATGGAATGCCTGACTTCGTGGCGACCGTTTATGGTCCTTCTCTTGTGGATGTAAAAGTGCCGGAAGATGGAGCTCCGCTCTTCGTGGCCGTAATGGATGGTCATTTTAATGTCACCAACGGCTGCATGGTGCTGGCCGCACTGTGGAAAGAAGCCAATCGCCCCGTCGAGATGCACCTGTACGACCATGGCAACGGTGCCGCCTCGGGTATGCCGATCTCCTCTTGGACCGATCGCCTCTACGACTGGCTTCAGCGCCGCGGGTGGTGATATTTTTAAACACGAGGTCTCGAAGATCACGAAGAGTATGTCGGAGAAGGGAGGGGGCTTGTTGTTAAACGGAGCTGCCTCCCAAGAGGGTGCGCTTGAGTGTTTCGAGGCGATCGGAGACCCACTTTTTCAGTGAATCGACCTCGCTCTGATAGGTCGAACTTTCGACGTCGGTCGATCGCGCTCCCTGAAACCTTCCGGGCATGCCACCCATAACCATCATTCCATTCGATGACCTCCAAGTCTTGCCCGGAGTCAAATTCGTGGGTCGCCGCCCGCTTCCAAATAGGACGCGTAGATTGGTTGTCGTGATATCCAAAAAGGATTGATGAAACGAAAGTCAGCGTTTTGATGAAGAAGGGAGATAGGTTACGTAAAAGTATTGGCCCAAATGCTATATAAGAAGTATGGGGTCTTTTTCTATGTTAACTGCTATCATGCAGATTTTCGTAACAGAAAATGCAGGCTAACGCGCTTCCTTTGTTTTCTCATGGTTGATAATTGTTGCGAGGCTCGAATTGGTCTGGCTTACATATATTATTCGAGCCCGAGTGTTTTTATTGTTCCTTGCGGTTAGGGATGAAGTGGTCCGTTCGTGTTGTTTTACTGTGCTTGTAGATGTCAATCTTGGCTGAAATACACACAATGGCATGTTAAGTGCTATGTGACATATTTCTTGTATATTTTGGGTGGTGTATTATGTATTTAAGCTAAACCATCCGATGCGGTAGGTGGCGGAGAGTCTCACCGGTCGATTAAAATGTACCACTTGCGGTCGAATCAAAATGTACCACCCAAGAGGCTTTTTGTTAGCTGTTAATAACTCT
>JAFGWS010000123.1 GCA_016937035.1 Pontiellaceae bacterium | reverse complement strand
GTCGCGGAAAACAGGCGCGCGCTCCGTCCCGCGACTGATCACATGGTACGTACCACCCTCCACATCAACTCTCAACGGTCTAGCCATACCGGGAATAGAACCAGAATCAGCCCGCATCGTCAATGTTGAATGTTAAGACGTGACCCCGCGCCCCACCGCGCCCCATGGAAGTACGTGAAGAAAAAGTACCTCAACTCAATATACTACCCCACATTTACCGAATTTTGTTCGGCCATTCAAAGCGCAATAGAACCGACCGGAGAAAATCTGAGAGATCTTGAAACCTTGTTAACCCTACGGTTTCAAACCTTTTCAGATGTTAAGATCTCAACCGTGTAAAGTATAGAATATGTGATAATTTATTCACTGATATGATTAATATAGGGGTTAGTCCGTTGTGTTGTCGACCAGTTGTTGCATGGTCATGGATCCCACGGCCATTTCGAGCGACGAATTGACGACTTCCAGCACATGTTTCCCCGCTACGGAGCCTGTTAAACCGAGCTCCTTCGGTGAAACACCATCCGTATTCACCAGATCAAAAATCTGTTTAACATAGATTTGATTCGGATCGCGCAGCAGGACGCAGCGGTCCTCCCCTTCCACGACAGCGTGAGCCAGAAATCCCCCGCGCACCAGCACCTCAATCACCCGATTTATGAGGCGCTGTGGAATATGCTGCTCACGGGAGAGTCGCGCAATATCCAGCGCTGCGTCGCCGCTACGGAAAACGAGTACCGCCTCCTGCATAATCAGCACGGCCACTTCAAGTCGCGAGATTGTGCTTGCCCGCCCAACGAGTCGTTCCGCGGCATAGGTTTCTCGATTCTGAATGGCAAATGCCAGTTCGGCCCCAAAGAGTAAAATACCCCAGTTTAGATACATCCAGAGCAGAAAAACCGGAACCGCAGCAAATGAACCGTAGACACTGTATTTTTCTGAAGAAAACACCGCGGACCCAAATTTCATCAGAAAATCCTGAAGCAGAATCGCCAGCGTTGCACTGGCTAAAGCGCCGGTCAGCGCCGCGCGGAATCGTACTCTGGTGTTTGGCAGAAAGAGAAAAACGGCAACAAACGCCAACGTCATCACCAGCACCGGTGCGAGTTGAAGCAGCGTCCGGACGAAGGGCCCCAGCCACTCGTTGTTGACGGTGTAGGAGAGTGTCCCGGAGGCGGTACGCGCAAGCAGCATCAGCACCGGCGCAACCACCAGCACCGAAATATAGTTGCGCACTTTACCCAAAAGACTCCGGGGCGTTTGTACACCCCAAATCTGGTTGAATGATTCCTCAATCGCACTCAGCAGCTTAAAGACAATATATAGAAAAACCACTCCCGTTATCCCGCCCAGCATCGCCGGACTCACCCCATCGAGATTTTGCAGCAGTGCCGTGATGAATCCTTTCTGCTGATCCGGAAGCGACTGAATCGACTCTATCACCCAAGAGCGTGCGGCGGCATACCCGATCGCGTTGGCAATGGAAAACAGAATGATCAGAAAGGGTGCCAGTGCCATGAGCGTGGCATACGTCAGCGCAGCGGCACGCAGCATACAGTGATCGGCCCGAATGCCCTTTATTAACAGATGCGTTACCCGCAAGGTCTCCACGCCCAGCGCCCGCAGCCGCGAATCCTGTACCAGATCAATGCGCCAGAGATCATGCCTCAGGAAATGGATAAATTTTCTGATCAGCTCGATCATCCAACAGCCACTCCTGAAGGTCCTTGACACAACAGCTTGGCGATGACGCTGCGCAGCTCGTCCGAATCAAAGGGTTTGCTGACAAATGCCTTTGCTCCGAGCGACATAACGCTGTCCTTGAAATCCTCGTTCGACAACCCGCTCATTGCAATTATCGGCAACTCTGGAGCCTGTTCGGTCAGGTAGGCAATAAACTGTCGTCCGTCTCCAAACGGCATCATAATATCCGTCAGCGCCACCCGAATGTGTTTGCGGTTTGCTTTAAATAGGTCCTTTGCCTCCGATGTACTTCCGGCCGTCAGACACGTATAACCGTATCGCGTTAAGATCCGCTCGGCCATACGCAGAATCGCTTCTTCGTCATCCACAATCAGCACCGTTTCACCATGACCGCGGGGCACAGAATTTCTCGATTCAGCATCAGCCTGGCCGTCCGACCGAACGGCAGGAATATATATCCTGAATGTTGATCCCTTTCCGAGCTGACTGTCGACCAGTACAAATCCATCATGTGCTTCAACAATACCCAACACCGAAGCCAACCCCAATCCAGAACCTTTTCCCTGCGGCTTGGTCGTGAAGAAAGGATCGAAGATATGCTCTAAAATCTGCGGAGCAATGCCGTCCCCGTTGTCCGAAATCTCAAACACCACATACGTACCGGGGCGGGCAGCCGGGTGAATTGAACCTTGAGATTCCTGAATCTCAATATTTTCAAGCTTAATAAACAGAACTCCGCCGTCCAACATGGCATCGCGGGCATTCACACAGAGGTTCATGAGCACCTGATGAAGCTGCGAAGGATCGGCCAAAACCGTTTCTGACAGGACTTCATAGTCAGAATAAATTTGAATGTTTTTGGGGAAGGTCTGCTTCACCAGCCGTGTGATTTCCTTGAGAAGATGCCGTGGCTGCACCGGGCCCTTATTCGCTTCGGTTCCACGGGCAAAGGTCAGCAATTGGCGGATCGTATCTGCACCACGATGTGCACTCTCCTGTATGATCGCCAGCGTCGATTTTTCATCGGGATCATTCACCGTCATGCTCAGCATTTCCGTTCCCATAATGATCGGGCTGAGAATATTGTTCAGGTCATGCGCTACGCCGCTGGCCAGCGTACCGACGCTCTCCAGCCGCTGGGCGCGAAGGTACAGATTTTCCAGCCGCTTTTCTTCGGTAATGTCATTGCAGGTGATCAGCACTGACGTACTCGTCAGCTCTCCGGAGTCATCCATGCGCGTCCAGCGGGAGGCCACCGTGCGAAACTCTCCGCTTCCGGTCTGGAGCGTCAGCTCTCCGCTCCAGCTTCCGCTGTGAATCACTTCCTGAACGGCCCCCTTCAGTTCAACCGCTGACCGCGTTCGGAGCACACTCGAGAGCTCAGGCTCATCGACCGGACACGGCCCCATAAGTTCCACTGCGGCGGGATTCATAAACTGCACACCATTGGAGACATCCCAAACCAGAATAGCGTCGTGAGAAACATTCAACAGCGCGGCCTGCTGCCGCATTCGCTCCTCCGAGTGCTTTCGCTCGGTCACGTCGCGCGTCATTCCAATCACCCCGACCGGGAGTCCTTCCTCAGACCAGAGAAAGGTTGCGGAAACCTCGGCGATAAAAGAAGAGCCGTCCTTCCTGAGCCGTTCTGTCTCAAAAATCAGGACTGTGTTATGATCATAATTCGGGTCGCTTGTCTTCTTCAACTCCTCTTTAAAGATATTCCGTTCTGCATCGGCTCGGCGAGGATCGGACGATAAATCTCTAAAGCTGAGTGTGGTAAACTCTTCAACGCTCCAACCATGGATGCGTGCTACCGCCGGGCTTGCGTAGGTATAATTCCCTTTAATATCCGTTGCCCAAATCAGGTCGGGCACACATCGGGTAATCTGCCGATAACGCTCTTCACTTTCCCGTAGCGCCTGGAGCGCCCGCCTCCGCTCGGTGATGTCGAGGAGCGTAAACTGAAGCAGTTGACGCTCTTCCACGCGAAATTTCATCAGACAGACTTCAGCATCCCATATTTCTCCGGAGGGACGCTGATGCCGCCATTCAAAGGTAATCGACCCCTCGTCCAGTGCACGCTTGATGTAATACAGAGCCTTTTCCACTGAAGGAGCCCCGTCATACTGAAACGGAACGGACACATCCATCGGCTTTTTTCCCACTGTTTCCTCGACGGAAGCGAATCCGTAAATTTTCGCTGCCGCCGGATTACAGTCTACACATTCAAAGGTTGTCGAATCCATGACCACGATCGGCACATCGGACGCATTAAACAAATGCCGCCGAAAAACCTCACCATCGCGAAGGGCCGCTTCCGCCTTTTCTCGGCTCTCCAGCTCTTTTTGAGCTTCTTTGAGCGCCCCCTGAATACTGCCTACTGCCAGACTCTGAACCAGAACAAATAAGGAAATCAATGCAATCAGATTAATCAAAACAAACAGCGGGGATGGGACGACCGCGCTGGCAGGCAGTACGCCGCGCTCTTCCGCAAAATACAGAACCACTCCGAAAAGCAAAAAAACGGCGGCCACCATAAATCCGGCCCTTCGCCCCATAAGCAGCCCCGCAATTAAAACCCCGATCGGGAAAAAATAGACCGCCTGACCGTATAAACCGCCCGCCGTCCACGACATACCGATCAGGAGCAGTACACTCATTCCGATAAAGAGGCCCTTGGCGAACTGGAGACGCTGTTTCTTGACCAAAAACAGAAGGAATAGGCAGGTACAATTCACGACCAGCATAATCGTCAGCCAGCGTAGCCAGCGCTCAGGCTGGGCAAAACAAAGCGCCAGCTCGCTCAGCGTGGCGAGCACAAT
>JAFGWS010000122.1 GCA_016937035.1 Pontiellaceae bacterium | reverse complement strand
TGCGGATATCGGAGCGCAGATTAATCGACTGGATCAGGCGCTTCAGGGGCTGCGCAGCTATCAGGAAAACATCAGTGCAGCTGAAAGTCGTATTCGCGATGTGGATGTAGCGGCGGAAACGGCGGAAATGACCAAGTATCAGATTCTTCAGCAGGTCGGTACGGCCATGTTGGCTCAAGCCAACCAGTTGCCGAGTCAGGTCATAAAACTTTTAGGATAATGGGTAAATGGAACCGGATTGGACGCCCCGGAAACGGGGCGTTTTTTGTATAAATTCTGTGCGGCATCGGTCCTGCTTCATTCAAAATCATGAAGACCAAACTATCTAGAATCAGCATGATGAGTGCACTGGCCGTTCTTGTTCTGCTCGGTCCCGATATTCGTTCTGAGGAGGTTTTGATCCCGGTACAGCCGATTTCAAATCTTCAGCAGCTGGAGCAAAAGGCCTCCGAGAGCGATCATTATCGATCGCAATATCTGACCCTGCGCGAGACCTTAGGAGAAATGATGGCGATGCTTCCCTCGGAAGGGGCTGACTCAGGGATTAAGGGGGCATTCGGTCAGTTGAGTGCTCTCTTGGATAAAGCCGCCAAGTCGGACGCGTTGGAGCAGAAGGTGAATGAACTGGAGAAGGAACTGGATGCGTTGAAGAAACAGCGCGACACCCTTCAGGATCAGCTTGAAAAGGCGCTGGATGACCGCGAACAGGCCCAACAGGATCTTAAGGAGTTTGAAGCCGCCGATGAAAAGTGGTCGGCAACCGTGGCCGGACTCCGGGAAACCATCAATCGGATTCTGCTTGGTGAGTTTGAATATTACGAAGTCAAGGAAGGGGACACCCTCCAGAGTATTGCTGCAAATCCAATGGTGTATGGCGATGCTTCCCGCGCCGTATGGTTGAGGCAGGTGAACGACGGCCAGATTAAGCATCTGGATAATCTCCGGCCCGGAGAAGTTCTGATTATTCCACGATTCCCT
Organism: Pontiellaceae bacterium; assembly: GCA_016937035.1. The sequence goes on along the minus strand of JAFGWS010000122.1, from coordinate 4,295 downwards.
CGAGATGGGACGTATGAGTTTTAGGCGGATTCAATGATAAAGAATGCCAAGGTATTGTTGCTCGATGATGAGCCCTTAGTGCAGATGGTGCTCTGCTCCAGACTGGAGCAGGCCGGTGCGTTGGTTGTGCAGTCGAGAAGTTGTGCCGAGGCCTTGAATTATGCCCGCAAAATGGATGTGGATGTTGCCGTTTTTGACAACTCGCTCTCTGATGGAAACGGGGTGGAAACCATTCGAATGCTCCGGAAGGAAGGGTTCAGCTTTCCCGTTATTCTTCTAAGTGCCGAGGCAGATGACGTCGCGCACGAGGCCGCCGAAGTGGAAGGCATTTTTTCGGTGGAGGCGAAACCCCCGGAACCGGAACGGGTAGTTGAGACGGTTGTGAAGGCACTGGGTAACAGGACCATGCAGCCCCGTATGCGGGTGGGTCGTTATGCCTATTGGAAGGCCGAGCCTGACCAGGCACCTCCTCTTGGATGCGTAAAGGAGGAATGGTTGGGGATCGATGTTTCTGAACTGGATGAGACTCGTGTTCATCCGTCGTTGATGGAGTGCCTCTGCCAAGCACGCTGCGGAACGATTGTTCTGGGAGCGAAATCGGCTATGCGCCGACATCTGAACACGTTGCAGGCAGAAATTGAATACGTGAAAGATATTGAAGAGTTAAAGGCGCTTTCCCGGCGACCAACGTCTCCTTCTGAGCGGAATGCTGTTTTGATGGCGGTTGGGTTTTAGCGTGAGGAAGAGGGTTATATGCGTAAGCTGTACATAGCAATGGGGTTTTTGACCGCCGCTCTGTTGGCAGGAGGCATCAGCTTTCTCGTCAGTGCCCAGGCTCATGCAGAACCTGAAATAAAACTTGGAAGCGAAGAGGAACCGACGGTGGCTTATCTTCTTGCTCAGGCCGAGTTGGGACGTTCTCAGCGGCGGGTCAGCGATGCCGTTGATTATGCCCGCCGGGCAATTAAATTATCGTCGACACCCAAGGAGCGCGCGGAAGCGGGGCACCAGATGGGGGTTCTGATGATGGAGGATTGGCGCGATGGCGGGACCTCTGAATCCGCAGCGGCTATCCTGTATCTGCGGGCGGCAGTGAATGCTTCTGACGATTCCCTTCAACGGACAGAAATCGGCATGGATCTGCTGGACGCCCTGCAGGAAGTCAGCGATATGGATATGTATGAAGCATTGCTGGATGAGATGCTTCTTTTGGCGGATACACCCAGCGAGATGACCACACTGTGGAAGCGTAAACTGCTCTATCTTATTGACTTGGATGCCGGTTGGAAAGAAATGGACGAGGCCTTGACGCGCGCTCAGTCGCTTGCGGTCGAATCGGTCAAATGGGATGAAATGCTTCAGGATATGGAGCTCCGGATGAAAGAAAAGGTGCTGACCGATTCCCGTTGGTTCGAAGCGTACGCCTCAACAAGGTCCCCTGAAGAACGGGCGGACTGCCGGCAGAAGCTGTTTATAGAAGTTTCGTCTGAACTCGAACGCCTGTTTGAGGATATGGATTTAAAAAATCGGGCTTTGGTGCGTATTCGCCTTGCTGCAGCTCATGTGGCCATGCGCCATATTGATGAGGCATACACTCTTTTAATGTTGTTTGTAGATATGGAACCGCGGGACAATCTGAATGAAGCATTCGGTTTGCTCACAGCAATTGCCGGAATGAGCGGTAATCCGGAGTCGGTTATTCCAATGGCGCAGTCTTTGATCAATTCCAAGGGGATCAACAAACTGGATCAGAAGGAGATTCTCGATATCGTTGGACATCTGAAGGCGCTGGGTTTGCTCGATGAGGCCTTGCGCGTAGTGGTTGACCGCTTAAGTGAAGTGGATTTGGCGATCGGGAAACGGGTTGAGCTTTTGGTACAGGCTACTGTGCTTGAAGAGTGCATCGGAAACCGTGCGCGTGCGTTGGAATATATGAACCAGCTGGCCTCTGCCGAAGCCTCAAGGGAGGTCGGTGATGCATTGTCCCAAATCATTAAAGTGGATATGGACCGGGGGGAATACGATGCGGTCGAATTTTGGGTCGAACGCTTTCTTTCTCTGATTCCCCCGAATTCAGAGAACCGTGCCGCCGCGCTGTTTGCTTTATTTGAAGCAAAGTATTGGTTGGCGCGCTCTGTCTCGGAACAGTTATATGTCGGCGCGGTTGCGGTGCAGACCTCCTCCGATGATTCCCGTACTCCGCAGGTCGAACTTTCAATGGCGCAGACGATTGAAAACTTGGGTTTGTATGACCTGGCGATCACCTACTACAACCGAATCGGACTGCTCCATCTCTTTACCGGCGACTATCTTATTGAGGCCGCCTCGGAAAATGAGGATGAGCAAGCGGTGCTTGGAAAAGTCCGTTGTCTGATGGAATTAGAGGACTGGGTGGCGGTTGATCGCCTTTGTCGGGATCTGTGTCGGCGTACCCGGTCTCCGTTGGTCAAGTCCGGGGCAGCGGTTCGGTGGGCTGAACTGGCTTTGCGTGATGGACAGCATATTGAAGCACAGAGACGCTATGATCTGGCCCATGTCCAGATGTTGTCAAAAAGCGAGCAGGTGCGCTACATGCTCGGTAACCTGAAACTGCAGGGAAATGAACAGCTGCTTGATGAGAATGTGATTCGTTCAAGTCTGGAGACGCTTTCCGAGCTGCCCGAGGAAGAACGCCGCCGTGCTACCGTGACTTTCTTTGATAATACCTACGAATTTTTGATGGAAAACGAAGGGGAACAGGCCGTTCTGCAATTGATCGATCTGGCATATCAGTCGCCGTATAAGGACTGGATGCCGTTGGAAAACTATGTTCTGCGGGTCTGTTCGGATCGCGCGCAGGCCGATGAGGTTGCGAGCCTTGGCAATGAATTACACCAAATGGGAAATGTGGTGAATACCTCTCTCGATGATCTTCTTCAAATGATTGACCGATTCGGAGAGCTGGGAAACCTTATTAAATAAAGCGAGGAGAAGCAGTTATGAGTGAGCAAGAAATCGTAGATCAGATCGAGTCGATTCAGACCTTGTGCGGGCAGATTGCGAACAGCATGGATGAAGCGCGTAAGCAGGGGCGCATGATGACACTTGAAGAGGCGCGGCGCATGGATGAGCTGTCGATGGAACTGAAGAAAGGCATTGATGAGGTTGGGCCGGATCCGTTTGAAGGGATTGTTTCTCCGCTTCAACGGAATCGCATGGGTGAGCTCCTGGGCGAAATTCGCTCAACGCTGCTCTCGGCAGTTGAACCCTCGGCCCAATCCGGGATACGGACCACCGCCCGCGTGGCGAATGCTCCAGCGAGTAGCCTCAAGGCATATAAGGCATATTAATCAAAGAAATAAGCGAGGCGGATTTTGAACAGAATTGAAACAGCACTGATCGTTGGTTCCGATTTTCTAATGCGCGGATCCGTGGCGGAAAGTCTGCGACACGAAGGAATTGCCTCGATAGAGGCAGATGACGAAGTCGAGGCTATTCGTGTCATGATCGGGACGCGGGTTGACCTCGTTTTTGCTGACCTCAAACTGTTGAAAAAGCTTGAGGCTCGTCTTCGAAAGTCCATGCTGAATCTGGAGCCGATCTGGATTGCCTTGACCTCCTTCGGTGAACTGGACTTGGCCATTGAATTGGTCAAGCAGGGCGTGCATGACTATTTAGTCAAGCCCTTTACTCCAGCACAGGTTTCCATTGTCGTGCTGCGTTTAAAAGAGATTTTTGAGCTGCAGTCAAAAATCAGTGCACTCGAGGAGCGTATGCAGAAACCGGACGAGTTGCCGGAACGAAAGGAGCAGGGGCGACGTGTCGGAGCTCCGCGTTTTGAAACCACCAATCTCCAGGAGCTGGAGCGCGAAACGATTATCCGCGTGATGGAAGAGACGGGTGGATGTCGTAACGCCATGGCTGAACGATTGGGAATCAGCGTGCGCACCTTGCGTAATAAACTGAATCAGTACCGCCAAGATGCGGTCATATAAGCGATGAATGTAAGCGGAAGTATTGTTCTGGAATGGTCCGGAGATGGAGATCACACTTCAGCTTGAACAATCAGAAATACGCTCCCCAAAAATGGAATCGAGGCGCTTCCCCGTGAAAAGGTTCTTTCTAAAATCCGTGGTACGAAGGGGAAAAACGTTAAGATGGAGTTTTCCCCGTTTCCTCCTAAAAACCGCTTGCAAAGAATAGGGCGGTTAACTATCTTCCCCTCTCATTTTTAGCGCGGAAAGGTGGCTGAGTGGCTTAAGGCGATGGATTGCTAATCCGTTGTACTGCAACCGCGGTACCGGGGGTTCGAATCC
>JAFGWS010000121.1 GCA_016937035.1 Pontiellaceae bacterium | reverse complement strand
AGATTGAGGAGAAGATACAATGGGAAAACCTATGACTAAATCGCAGATCATTGCAGCTGTTGCTGAGAAGGCCGAGATTTCCAAGGCTCAGGCCAAGACTGCTCTTGAAGCACTTGCAGAACTCGCCTACGAAGGAGCAACTGACGGGTTTACCATTCCTGGCATCGGCAAGCTTGTGAAGGTTGATCGTGCGGCGCGTTCCGGACGTAATCCCGCTACCGGTAAAACGATCGAGATTCCGGCAAAGACGGTTCTGAAGTTCCGCATTGCTAAAGCGGCTAAAGACGCAGTGCTGTAAACTAAGGTTTGCGTAAAGTGAAAACCGTCCTGCTTGTCAGGACGGTAATTTATTATGAACGTTATCAAAAAAGTTGTTTATGTTTTTCTTGCGGTGTCGAGTCTGATCATCTGCGGATGCACGGGTCTTTCATATGAAGATGACAGCTATTCGGATATGCCATGGGCCAGATCGCAGGAGTGGGAGGGTTCAGGATCGTTTCCCGGCATGACTTCCGGCTATTGATCCGTTCAGTCAGGCCCGCCTTTTCGGCGGGCTTTTTCATTTCTTCCTTTCATTCTTCCGTTGGTCTGGGATGCTTGGCGCCGTCTAATCTCGGGGAGAGAAGCTGTGGCTAAATTTATTATTCAAGGGGGGGAGCCCATCGGTGGAGCCTTTCATCCGCGTGGGAACAAAAATGCGGTGCTTCCGATGTTGGCGGCGTGTGTGTTAACGGATCAGCCGTTGGTGTTGCATAACGTTCCGCTTATTGATGATGTTAAGATAATGCTTCAATTGCTTGAAGCCATCGGAGTTGATGTGACGCTCTGCGGCCATACGCTGACGCTCTGTGCTGAACATCTGAAAACGACGCATCTGGATCAGTCGCTCTGCGCCAAAGTTCGAACATCGATTCTGCTGGCCGGCCCACTGGCGGCGCGCCACGGCGGCGCTGTAATTTATCCGCCGGGCGGCGATGTGATTGGACGACGGCGTTTGGATACTCACTTTTACGGGTTGGGGACACTGGGTGTGGATATTGAGTCTGCGGGGGTATACAGGTTTTCTGCTCAGGGGTTGAGCGGTGCAGATATGGTGCTTGATGAGGCCAGTGTGACCGCTACGGAAAATATTCTGATGGCTGCCGTGCTGGCGAAGGGAACTTCGACGATTTATAACGCCGCCTGTGAGCCGCATGTTCAGGACCTGGCCTCTTTGCTCAATAAGATGGGTGCACGAATCAGCGGAATCGGAACGAATAAGTTGACCATCGAAGGTGTTTCTGTGCTGAACGGGGCGGAGCACCGTGTGCAACCTGACTATATTGAAATCGGCAGCTTTATTGCGGCGGCCGCGGTTACGCGAGGCCGTCTGACGATTTCGGATGCCGGCGATCCGCTGGTGCTGCATGTAATGGAGAAAACCTTCTCTAAAATGGGCGTTGAGTGGACACTGGAGAATGGAACCTTAACGCTTCCGGAAAAGCAATCGCTCGAAATTTTGCCCGATATTGCCAATGCCACGCCGAAAATTGAGGATGGCATTTGGCCCGCTTTCCCGTCCGATCTAATGAGCGTCTGTATCGTATTAGCCACGCAGGCGAAAGGAACGGCGCTTTTTTTTGAAAAAATGTTTGAGAGCCGCATGTATTTTGTTGATCACCTCATGGGTATGGGGGCCAATATTATCCAGTGCGATCCTCATCGCGTCGTTGTTGTAGGGCCCACATTGCTGCGCGGAAGTAAGCTGACCAGCCCGGACATCCGGGCGGGTATGGCTATGCTGATTGCCGCCTGCTGTGCCGAAGGCGAAAGCGTGATTGAGAATGCACAGGTGATTGATCGCGGGTACGAAGCAATTGAAGATCGACTTGCCGGGCTTGGTGCGAATATTGGCCGCATGGATTAATGATTTAGCAAAGAAAGTAAACTGAAATTATGGCATTCCCAAAAACGTTCTACCGCTGGCGGCCACATCCGTGGCACGGTCTTGAAGTCGGGGAAGATGTTCCCCGAATCGTTAACGCCTACATCGAAATGACGCCTTTCGATGCGGTAAAGTATGAAGTGGATAAGACTACCGGTTATCTGCGTGTGGACCGCCCGCAGTTGACTTCGTCGATGACGCCTACGCTCTACGGCTTTATTCCTCAGACGTACTGCTCGGTGCGGGTTCAGGCGCTATCGCCCTCATCGAAGAAGGGCGATGGTGATCCGCTGGATATCTGTGTCATTACCGAACGCCCCATTAATCGTGGAGAGGTGATTCTCCGTGCCCGCGTTATCGGCGGAATTCAGATGGTTGATCACGGCGAGGCGGACGATAAAATTATCGCCGTGCTCGATAATGATCGGTTTTGGACGGAGGCCAACGATATCACAGATATTCCGCCGGCGCTGCTTGAGCGCCTGCGCCACTATTTTTCGACCTACAAGCTCGTTCCGGGGCAGCCGTCGGATGTGCATATTGAAAAGATCTACGGTCGTGAGCACGCTCAGTCCGTGATCGCTGCCGCGATGGAAGATTATACTGAGCAATACGGCTGATTTTCATATTCCGAAACAAAAGTGCTTGCCCGGCGCGGGGGAAGTTACTAACTTCGCCCCCCTTCGCAGTGTTCTGCGACTTCGGAGGAATGGCTGAGTGGTTGAAGGCGCGCGATTCGAAATCGTGTGTACCGCAAGGTACCGGGGGTTCAAATCCCTCTTCCTCCGCCACTTTTTCTCTCTGTTGCGCGGATGCCATCCCTGAGACTTGGCGCTTTTTTGTGTAATGCCTTCTTTTGGAACGAGATGGGTTTGGTTCCATCGCTTTTCGGTGTCGTCTTTAAGGTGATTTAAGGGGCGTTTTAGTGCGGTGGGGTCGCAGGGCAAAAAAGGATGTTTTTTGTCTGGCATCTTGTGCGGAAGTCTATATTGTACGTGCCTTTTCCGATAGTTCTGTCTGGAGTGTGGCGCAAGCAATGAATCGCCGCGAGAAGGGCAGAGGCCGGAATAAACTGAAGAAAGAGTAGAATCTTTCGCTTGAGATCTGTGTAGGGGAAAACTACTCTCCTGCGCTTGTCTTTTTACGGAAGGATTTGAAGCCGTTTGACGGCAAAAATTGAATTTTGATTTTTAGATAGTCGATTTACGGATTGGCGCCCGCAGTGGAGCTGGGCGTTAATGAGTTTCCGAAGGTCGGAGATCGAAAATCGGGAATCGGCAATAGAGGACGATAATATGCCTACAATTAATCAATTGGTGAGAAAGCCGCGT
>JAFGWS010000016.1 GCA_016937035.1 Pontiellaceae bacterium | reverse complement strand
GAAAAGGTGTTTTTACAACAGGATTTTTCAAATCTGGTGGGGCAAATGCTGCTTGAGATTAGCATCCCCAGCTTTTCGAAGGGATATGGGAATATCTTGGAAACGCAGGTAATAAGCGATCTGCTGGCCTTGGAGATTGAGCGGCGGCTGGGCGGTACGCTGGAGTTGAAGGACCCGTTCAGCGGCGCGACGTATCTGTATGACGAAGAGCGCGGCACATATTTCGGCGTCGGTGAGGATGGAGTTCCGGGCACGGACGATGATGTTTATGTCGGAGAGCAATGATGATTAAATCGGTTTATACAGACGAAGAGGGGGCTCGGCTTGCGGCGCTGGCGCGGGAAATCTGGAACGAGCATTATGTGAAGATTGTCGGTCAGGAGTTGGTGGATTATATGCTCGCCACTTTTCAGAGCGCGGAGGCGATTCAGTCGCAGATGGAATCCGGCTATGAATATTATCTTTCTTTTGATGAAACGGGCGAGGCCTCCGGCTATATGGCCATCATCCCGAATACGCCGCCGGGGAAGGTGATGCTCAGTAAACTCTATGTGCGGGCCGCGTTTCGCGGAACGGGTGTCGGTGCAGATTTGATGGCATTTGCTCAAAAACGGGCGGAGGAGCTTGAAGCGGCGTCGATTTGGTTGACGGTGAATCGGAACAACCTGCGGACGATCGAGTGGTATCGCAGAAAAGGGTTTGTGGTTACGGATGAAGTGAAGCAGGATATCGGTTCTGGATTTTTTATGGACGACTATGTTATGGAGTGTACGTGCGGCTGAGCTGTGAGCTGCTGGGGGAAGGCAAACAGCGGGGGGAATATGACAGAGAAACCGACCTATGAAGAGCTGGAGCTGAGGCTGGCGGAATATGAGAGAACTATTCCGAAGCTGAGAACGGTCGAAAAAACACTGCGCGACAGCGAGGCGAAATATCGGCTGCTGGTCGAATCGCTGGACCGGGATTATATTATTTACAGCCACGATCCCGAGGGCAACTTTACCTACTTGAGTCCATCCATTTTTAATGTGCTCGGTTATACGCAGGAAGAGTTTATGGGCCATTATTCTGAATACATGACGGACAATCCCATAAACGAAAGGGCCAGGGAATACACAGACGCCGCACTTCGTGGGGAAAAGCAGACGCCCTATGACGCTGAATTCTGGCACAAAAATGGTACGCGCCGACAAATAAGAACCACTGAAGTCCCCGTGACGGACGATCAGGGCCGTGTGATTGCGATTGAGGGCATCATTCAGGATATTACGGAGCTGAAGAAGGCCGAAGCGGAACGCGAGGATTTGATTGGGCGGCTTCATCGAGCGCTTTGTAAAGCGAAGACTCAGGGGAAGCTGATTCCCATGTGTGCCGAGTGCGAAAAAGTGAAGGCCGAGGATGGCGAGTTGGCAGCATATCGCCGTCTATGTGATGGAACACACGGATTTAGGATTTACACACGGTTATTGTCCCGACTGCTATGAAAAGCTGGTGGCCGAAATGCCGAAGGGCGAAGAGGAAAATTAAGTTTTTGGTTGAATGTTGCCTGTTGTTTTTGGAGGTCCTATTTCAGCAGCGAAATGCACAAATCAATATTAACAGCCTCGGAAAAGCTGGAGGTTTTGGAGAAGAGGTTCTTTGCACACTTTTCATCTTATTCATTCAGAACCACGGAATACACCGATATACACGGAAGGATCTGTTTTAGTGTAGTATCGTAGACGCGACGTTCTCGTCGCATTTCATGAGAGCGGATCAAGCGCCGGGGGCGTCGCTTTTACTTCTTGGGATCCAGATTATGGTTGTCAGTCAAGCAGGTCGCGCAGTTCGGGCGACAGCTTTTCCGCGATATCGTCCTGCGTGGCTTCCGGGTTGGTGTAGAGATAATCGTAGAGCGCTACGCGATCGGCTTCGTTCAGTCCGAGGTCGTTGGCAATTCGATTGGTGCGGCGATAAACTGCTTCTTCCGTTTCGCGCAGTTGCTGTTCCTGCAGGTAGGTTGCAAGCTCGGCCTGTTGGTCGGGCCATAGCTCCGCGTTCAATTCGTACATAACGTCTTCATTCTCATTCCACGGTACGGTCTGCCATTTCATCAGCTGAGAGGGATCATCCAGATTAAAGTTTTCCCCGAGATCTGCGGCGATCGATCGGAAATAATCTTCTTGATCCACGCTCAATGATTCGCCGTTCCGCTGCATGTCCCGCAATGCAATGAGGTCGACAATGCTGTCTCGATCGTCATCGAGCATCGTGGTGAATGTATCCATCAGCTCCGCTAGGTTTTCGCGATATCGCTGGGCTTCGCTTTGCTCATACGAGGCGAGAATGTCGCTGAAGATGGCCGCCTGCTCCTCATCCATGTTCAGTCGGAGTTCCAGTTTTTTTGCCAGATCGCCCGTGTCGAAAGCTTGGTTAATCCTGTTGTTGCCCATCCTTTCCAACAGCGGGAGTGCCATTTCGAGGAGGGAGAGCATTTGCTCGGCCTGTTCTCGGCTTTCTGGGCTGATGTCTACCGGAACAACGGCAGGGTAATAGGGCTCTGAAGATCCATAATACGAAGTCGGATCTGTTGGGATGGGTTCGGGAATGGTTTCGACGATGGTGGTTAGTGCGGTCGTTTCGAGCGTCGATGTCGCCTCTTCGGAAGAAGCTGTTTTATCGGAGTTATTTATCTCCTGTTTCGATTGGTTGGAGAGGTAGATTCCGCCGCCCACGAGGACGGTCGCCGCGACGGCGGCGGTGATAATGATGGTTTTCGTTTTCATAATGGCCAGTATGCTCCCTGTTAAGGTTGAAGTGGTCAGTGCGGCTCCGGTCGAAGCCAGCACGGTGGTTGATATGGTTGAGGCTAGGTCCGCCGGAGCGGCCAGTGCGGCATGGGCCGGCAGTGCCGCCGCCAATGCCGCCGCCGTGGACGTAATCCCTTTACGGACGAGCTGCTGATTCATCCGTTCCAGTGCCCGGTTGATTTTCATCCGCGCAGCATCGGTTGAGATCCCCAGAGCATCGCCGACTTCGGCGAGGCTTTTGTCCTGGAAATAGCGCAGGATAATCGCGTCGCGATCAGGCTTTTTCAGCTGGTCAAGGGTTTCATGAATGTCGGGTGCCAGTGCCGACCAGTCAGAGGGTTTGGAGGTGTTCATTTGATCCACATAGGTTTGCTCCCGTCGGATACGCCGAATCTCCGAGCGCTGGATATTTCGGGACAGATTTCGTGCGGTGGAAAAAATCCAGCCGCCGAGGTTAAGGTCCGGTGGAAGCTTGTTCGCCTTTTTGGCGAGGGCAAGAAAGGTTGCCTGACAGGCATCCTTCGCTAGGTCTTCGTTCCCCAGACAGATCATTGCTGCGGAATACGCGATATGAACATAGCGATTGACTAATTCTTCAAACGCCGCGTGATCGTTCGCGTCAATCATCCGCTGCATGAGTTGTGTATCGTTCGTCTTCATTTACACAGAGATATTTCCCCCGTATCCGGAAACCGAACAAAATTATGCAGAAAAATGTTCGAGGAGAACAGCGCGGTTTTGGGGTTTTTGGTGGCAGTTGGAAGTTTGGGGTTTGAGGTGCATGCATCGCCTCCATCATGGAGCCAGTAAGGTGGCTGGCCTAGATGGTGGCGCCTCCGCTACGTCGCTGGCGCTTGGAGGACTTGCTGTGGTGCAGGCATCCCTGCCTGCATCTGGAGTTTGGTTTTCCATCACTCAGGCCGTGCTTGCCAGTATTGCGCTGCACAGATCAGTTTCGCCTTTAATCGACTTCGTGCCT
>JAFGWS010000015.1 GCA_016937035.1 Pontiellaceae bacterium | reverse complement strand
GTCAAGGGCAAGGGTGCCTGTCCGCCCGAGGATTGCGGCGGGCTGTGGGGATACTACAACCTCCTCGAAATCCTCGGCGACCCCGAAAACGAGGAGCATGAAGGAATGCTCCGCTGGGCCGGCGGGCCGATCGATCCCGCCGCCTTCGATCTCGATGAAGCCAATGCCCGCATCCGAGAACGGTTCAACTGATTTAAACAAGGAAAGGAATTCACAATGAAAGTGGTACTTGCATATTCGGGTGGTTTGGATACCACCGTTTTGCTGACCTGGTTGCAGGAAAAATATAACGCCGAGGTCATTTGCTACTGCGCCAACGTCGGCCAGCAGGAGGAACTCGACGGGCTGGAGGAAAAGGCGCTCAAGCATGGCGCGGTCAAATGTTACGTCGACGACGTGGAGGAAGAGTTCGCCCGCGATTTCATCTTCCCGATGATGCAGGCCAACGCCATCTACGAAGGCACCTATTTGCTTGGAACCTCGATCGCCCGCCCGCTCATTGCCAAGCGCATGACGGAGATCGCGATCGCCGAAAGGGCCGAGGCGATCTGCCACGGCGCGACCGGCAAAGGCAACGACCAAGTCCGGTTCGAGCTTACGGCCTACTCGATAAAGCCGGACATCAAGGTGATCGCCCCTTGGCGCATGCCGAAGGAATTCACCTTCCGGGGACGCTCGGACATGATCAAGTACCTTGAAGAAAAGGGGATTCCATGCGCGGTGTCGGCCAAGAAGCCCTACAGCACGGACCGTAACCTGCTGCATATCAGCTTCGAGGGCGGCATTCTTGAGGATCCGTGGAACGAAGCCGATGAAAACATGTGGTGCATGACCAAGCCGCTCAGTCAGGCCAAAGATGATCCGGAATATGTCGAGATCGATTTTGAGCAGGGCATTCCAGTCGCGGTCAACGGCGAAAAGTTGGGACCGGCGGCGCTGGTCAAGAAACTCAATGCGCTGGGCTGCGAGCACGGCGTAGGGCGTATCGATATCGTCGAAAACCGCTACACCGGCATGAAGGACCGGGGCATCTATGAAACGCCCGGAGGAACGATCCTCCACCATGCGCACCGCGCCATCGAGTCGATCACCATGGACCGCGAGGTGATGCACCTGCGCGATTCATTCATTCCGAAATATGCCGAGCTGGTCTACAACGGCTACTGGTTCGCGCCAGAGCGCGAGATGCTCCAGGCGGCCATTGCCAAGAGCCAGGAGAACGTCACGGGAACCGTGCGCGTTAAGCTGTTCAAAGGCGGCGTGCATGTCTGCGGGCGCAAATCGCCGTTCTCGCTCTACGATCCTTCGATCGTCAGTTTCGACGAAGCGGGCGGCTACGACCAGACCGACGCGACGGGCTTCATTAAACTCAATGCGCTGCGTCTGCGCGTGTTGGCCTCGATGAAGAGCCGGCTGTAAAAACCGTGGGGGCAGGCTTTCGAGCCTGCCCTTTTAGTTTGATCGCAAAGGGCGGGATTGCTACTCTTCGAACGTTATCAAGGAGATGTGAAATGGGCGCAGTACTTCCGTTAGATAAAATGACGACGCAGGAAAAACTTCGTGCACTGGAAGCGATTTGGGACGATCTTTCGCATGCCCCTGAGAATATTCCCTCGCCCGATTGGCAGGGCGAAGAACTCAAAGGGCGTGAAGAGCGACTGGCCAAAGGGTTGACCCATTTCAGTGATTGGACGGAAGCGAAGGATCGAATTCGCGGACAAGTTCTATGAATATTCAGATTCTCCACGATGCCGAGGTTATAGAAATATGGGCGGTTCTTGACTGTCGGAAAAAACCTGAAAATATCAGAGACCGTCTCTGTTGAAGCAAGTGAGGGTAGTATGAGAGCAAATGATTCAACCCGCATTATGGCGGTGTACTGCGATTTTGAGAACGTGGCGCTGGGCGTCCGCGAAACGGGCGATGCGAAGTTTGATATGGGCAAGGTGCTCGAGCGCCTTCTGCTCAAGGGCAACATTGTCGTGAAGAAGGCCTATTGCGACTGGGCGCGCTACAAAGAGTTCAAGCCCTCCATGCATGAAGCCTCGTTTGAGCTGATCGAAATTCCGCACGTGCGCCAGTCGGGTAAAAACTCGGCCGATATCCGCCTGGTGGTTGATGCACTCGACCTGTGCTACACCAAGGAGCATGTCGATACCTTTGTGATTGTCAGCGGCGACTCCGACTTTTCTCCGCTGGTGAGCAAACTTCGTGAAAATAATAAGGCCGTAATCGGCGTCGGCGTAAAGAATTCCACCTCCGATCTGCTGATTGCCAACTGCGACGAATTTATCTTCTACGACGATCTCGTTCTTCCCAGCAAACCCCGCAAAAAAGCGCCGACCAAAAAGGCTCCCGCCAAAAAGAATACCCAGCCTGCGAAAACGCAGGAGCCCGCTCCTCCGGACAAGAAGGTCGAGGCCTGTGAGCTGGTGGTTGAAACCTACGATGCGCTCCTCCAGGAACGCGGTGAAGAGGATCGAATCTGGGGCTCGATGATTAAACAAACACTCAAGCGCCGAAACCCCGGCTTCAGCGAGTCCTATTACGGCTATCGCTCCTTCGGGGAGCTACTTGAAGATGCCGAGGCGCGCGGCTATGTCGACCTCCAGCGCGACGAGAAATCCGGCGGATTCATTGTCACCATCTCCTGAGTCTGCTCCTTAGAGCATTTAACGTTTAAAATGCCGCCGAAAAATTGTAGGGAGGGAATGGTTGAAAACGTTGGCTTCCAAGTATTCAGCCTCGCTGCACGGTCCGGTTCGGCTGGAAGGGCGTTGCCCATTCCAGCCCTACAAAAACCGATGCGACAGTCCCAATAAAGCCGCCGAGGTCCGTACGGGACTGCTGCCATAGGATCCAGCGTCTAGCCGATGGCGATGCGCGGTAGTTCCGCTTCCCGTCCGTTCAGGGACATATCCCAGAAGTGCGCCTGCCCACCGGAGACGCGGAAGACAACCAGCTCGGTGTTTTCGGGCATGTTTTTCGCCAACTCCGAGACCCACGGACGTTCCGCAGCCAGACGTTCCTCCAGTCTGGAATCCTGAAGGATTTCCGCCGTGCCTTGGACGCGCAGCATGCGGCTCTCTCCCTGTTTCGTTCCGGGATTCAGGAAGGCGAGCTCAACCTTGGGGTTTTCACGGATTTGCTTGGCGAGCTGCTTGCAGCTCGCGCTGGAGTTTGGTTTTCCATCACTCAGGCCGTGCTTGCCAGTATTGCGCTGCACAGATCAGTTTCGCCTTTAATCGACTTCGTGCCT
>JAFGWS010000120.1 GCA_016937035.1 Pontiellaceae bacterium | reverse complement strand
TCCAGGCGCGGGCCTTGAGGATGGTGGGCTTTTCGAAGGAGAGCGGGCCGGTGTATGCCGTTCCTTGGATGGCACCGCCGATGGCCCTCGGATCCGTTCCGTCAACCGTGTAGTAGATCGTTCCCTGCGCGGCGGAAATGGTGACCTGCGTGTCGGGATCGATTAGACCACCGGCATGGGAAAGCGTGGGCGGGAGGATCGTCGGCAGGAGATTATCCGCCTTCAGGTATCTAATAACGTCATTTTCCCGGCCAACAAAAAAATCGCGGATCTCGTAGATGGCATAGAGCCACGTATCGCGATCAAGAAAGAATAAGTAGTATTCACCTTCCCATTCATCGTAGTAGTAGTCGTATAGTCCTCCCCAGCGTGCGGCATTCGCAATGATGGCCCGGTCAATTTGAGCCTGTCGCGCTTCCAAACGCGCCTCGCATCGTGCCTGCGTCAATGCCCCGTTGTTGGTCAAGTGCTTGTAGACGCGGTCGGCAAAAGCGATTCGGTATTCGGCGTTGGCCAGCAGTTTTTCGTGGAGGGTCTGCGGATTGAAATATTGGAATTGCGACAGGTGTGAATCCCTGAACGGACCTGTCCGGTTCAATTGCGTTGATGTATCAAGTGAATGTTCGCAGTCATGCTGAATCCATTTGAAACCGTCCGGATTTACCCGGTTATAGATGCCGTACAGATTGTTGAGCTGGTTGTTGATAAAAACGGTTATGTTGTTGTCGGAAGCCCCGGTGTAGTAGATCACCAGGAGGTAATCCATCAGCTCGTTGATATCCACGAGCTTTTCCTTGGTGGGATCCGGCCGTCCGTTGCTGTCGAGGCCCAGAACCGCAAAATAGTCCGCATTATTTGCGAAGCCCTTCATGGCAGCTTGATAAAGCCGTTGGTAGGCGTCGAGGTTCCCTTCGGTGGCGGATATGGAATTGGGTTCGGTGTCCCTCCAGGAAGTACTCTTCACGACGTCGTAATCGCTCTCGTCACCGCCGTAATAGGCGGCGGCATAGCTGTCTTCGGGACGTTCCTCGGTCAGGTAGATGCCCCAGTATACCCCGTTCAAATAGAGGTGGTAGTAGCGGCTGCGGGTATAGGCCGCCCCCATGTCCCTGGACGAATCGCGCGCAAAAATATCGCGAAGGAAGGTGTTCTTGGTCGGATCATCACTGTTTCCGGGAGACCAGCAATAGTTCTGCGCCGTCGCGAGATCAATCTTGTCGAATTCATCGACCCCCTCGTCCTCGAAGAGCGGGTATTTCAGTTTTCCGGTACCGTAGGATTTCCGGAAAAACAGGCGGAATGCATGTTTGGGATAGCCTTCGTGGCGGCTCCATCCGCCTCGGATACGAAGACCGGAATTGATTTGAAAGCCTTCGCTGCCGTCCGGATTGATGAGCTCGACCGAGGCCGCCTTTTCCCAGTCCTCGTCGGGATTGACATAAATGCCGCTTCTTGCGTCGAAAAGGTTTTCGTTTTCCGTGACCACCGAAATGGTCGGGATGTCCAGCAGCGCGTCCCGAACGGTGCAAAGCTGTCCGTTTGCATCGTAATAGGTCTTATAATAAAGTACATAGGGATCCATTCCGGTAATAACGGGATTGCTGTTGATATAGGTCGTGCTGCGCTCTTTCGCTATAACATCGTCGAGGAAAATATAGGTGTCGGTCCTGGAAAAAGAGGTTTTCCAGCCGTCCATGAAGGCCTTCGTCCGCAGCGGTGTCGTGCCGAAAATGGTGATGGGGCCCGTGTAGACCGTGCTCGAAGCGGTGGGCTCGGAGCCATCGGTTGTGTAGCGGATCGTGGCGCCGGCGGTTACGTTGGAAAGGGTTACCTGGATGGGCTCGTCGTAGAAACCCCGCTCGGGATAGGCAACCGGCGTTTCAAGAAAACCATCGTAAACCACGGTTTCATTTTCCGCGCCCGGTGTCGGGGAGGCGAAAAGCCCGAAGAAGGAGGGGTCGATATCGTCGTCATATTCGACTTCAATCTGCGGGAGAATAAGCATGTCCCCATCCACATTTCTTAGGTTCAAGCCATGGATGGCCAGTATGTTGTTTCCTTCGTTGAGCAGTCCGAGATATTGGGTGAGATCATATTCCTCAAAGACGATGGCGAGACTATTGTTGTGCGATAAAGTTGCCTTACTGTCCCAGGCAAGGGGTTCCGGAGCATTGGCTGTTTGAACCGGGGTGCCGTTGAGGTAGGCAACAAAACCGTCGTCATATTTCATTTTCAGGACAAGCGAATGCACGGCACTCGTAACGGAAAAGGGGACGCGGATATAAGCCGATACCGGGAAGCGTCCTGCTGTCATAGGCAGCTTCAAACCGATGAGGTCCCTGTAGTCCGGCCCCGAATCGAAGCCCACGCCGGTTGTTCCCGAAAGCCACGACGAATCGTCAAAGCTGATTTCGTTCCATCCGCTGGAATCCGTCGAGTTCGTCGGTACGTGGGCCTTGCAGGCCGCCCCGGAATCCAGGATAATCCCGTTTTTGAACGCATATCCAAAAGAAACATCCTTGGCCATGGCCGGGAAAACCTGCTGATCAACCACCGTCGTTCCATCGGGCTGAACCAGAAGAACTTGCTCGCCGCTGTTACTCAGCTTAAAGCCGGCGTGCAGCTCGCCCTGAACAGAGTCTTTTCCGGAGGCAAAAACGATCAGATATTCCTTGGCCGGAATTGTAGTTGCCGGGAAGGCCCATTGGGTAAGGTCGGTTTCGCTGTCGGTCAAATACCAGCCCGTCAAGTCGACCGCGCTCTCCGAGTCGTTATAGAGTTCAATCCAGTCCGATTCTTCCCCGTCGATATCGATCAGAGATCCGCCGTTATTCGGCATGATTTCGCTGATGTAGACAGCGGCCACCGAAGCGGGCAATGGCGCAATAAAACAGAGGCTCGACAAAAGGAATAGGGCTGTTCTTCTCGCTCTCAAGTACATTTTGAAATTACCTTTCCTGAGATAAAACCAATAGATTTGAAGGATTAAAGGGAATAAGGCAATGATGAAGTGTCGCTTTGTTGCTACTTTTTCCCGCAGACAGCGAAAGACGGGCTAAAAAACCACGCCGCCAAGATCTGAGACCTCGGCGGCGGAAATAAGCCTTCATTTAAAATGGCGTTTTTTATTTAATGGTTTTGCGAGTGGACTTGATGAGCGCCTTCCAAAGCGCCTCCGGATCGTCGGCGGCAGCGAGCAGGGCATCGCGCGAATCGGTATCGCGGAAGGTCTGCGAGAGACCCGAGAGCAGCTTGAGGTAGAATGCGCTCGTGGCGGTCGGGATAACCATAAAGAAAAAGACGCGCGTGAGCGTACGACCCGATCCGCCGAAACGGATCCCTTTTTTATGGATGCCCAATGCCATCGTCAGACCGCCGCCTTCGACGCCGCGGACGTGCGGGAATGCGAGCCCGCCATCGACCGCCGTGCTCACAATGGCTTCACGCTGCAGGGCCAGATTGAGCAGTTGTTCCGAGTTGGATACAAATTCCTCGGCTTCCAACCGTTTGCACATCTCGCCGAGCACTTCTTCGGGGGTGTTGCCGGTCAGCGGGGCAATCATCAGCGATGGAGCTGAAAAACGGGAGATACCGACTTTCTGTGCTTCGCCATAAACGCGGCTGGCGCGTTCGCGGGAGACGATTTCGGAGGGATAGTAGAGGTAGCGGGTGCAGTTTCTACAGCGATACAGCTCGTCAGCGCGGAGCACCTCGTTGACCTGACTCTTCGGCAACTTGATTCCGCAGCCGGTGCAGTGTTCGTCCACAATCGGAACAACGGCTTCCGGATGTTTCTGCAGTAGGCGGTTGATGTGTGATTTAACCGGCGGCTCCAAGTCTGCGCCAAGCAGGGCGATGCTTTTGTCCAGCGAATCCAGCGGGGTCTTTGATTGCGCCGCCTTGGTCTGCATGCGCGCAACGATTAGTTCCTGCAGCTGAATCAGCTGATTGATCGTTTTACGATTACTCATTTCTTCGTTTCCTTTCTCATTGCGGTTTTATGGTCGTCCACGCGGCCCAGCAGGCGCAGCAGTCCATCGAGGATGGTCAGCGGATGGGGCGGGCAGCCGGGAATATAAAGATCGACGGGCAGGATGGAATCGGCCCCGTTGCCGACTTCCGCATGGCCGATAAACGGTCCGCCGGCAATAGCGCAGGTCCCCACGGCGATAACGATTTTCGGGGCCGGCACCGCTGCGTAGGTGTCGAGCAGCGCCGATTTCATGTTCTGCGTCACGGGGCCCGTGATGAGCACGCCATCGGCATGGCGGGGCGAAGCGACAAACTGGATGCCGAAACGGCCCAGGTCCCAGCCGACCGTGCCGAGTACGTTGACGTCGGCCTCGCAGGCGTTGCACCCCCCGGCGCTGACCTCGCGCAGTTTCAGCGAGCGGCCGAGCAGCTTCTTCATTTCCGCGCCGAGTTCTTCCGCCAGCGCCAGCGCATCCGTGTCCCCCAGGACAAGGTCTTCGCGCTTGCGGACCGCGAGGCGGTAGTCGCCGGCGTGGGTGATGGCGTGCTGCGGACAGGCGCTCTTACAGTCGTTGCAGAAGAGGCAGCGGCCCAGGTCGACCACCGGGCGGTTGTCCGCCGCAAACGAAATGGCGTCCACGGGGCAGGCCTCGGCGCAGATGCGGCATCCGTCCGGGCAAAGGGCGGTATTGATCTGGAGGCGTCCGCGCAGGCGGTTCGGCACCGGCGGCGGGGGGCCGTCGGGAAAACGGATCGTGCGATGTTTCTGGTAAATTCGAGCTTTAATGATGTCAATCATGGTTCCGTTCCTTTTATAGATCGTGGCCGCAGTAGGAGAGATTAAAGCTTTTGTTGCAGAGCGGAAAGTCGGAAATCTCCTGATTTCGCAGGGCATGGGCCAGCCCGGCCCAGTTGTGGAAGGAGGGATCGGTCACCTTATAGCGACGAAACCCGCCCTGTCCATCGGTGATGGCCACATGGCAGAGCTCGCCGCGCCAGCCTTCGATCAGCGATACCGCGAGATGGTCCGGCTTGAGGGGGCCGGTCGCGGCGTGCTCCTCTCCGGACGGCAAGGACCGCAGCTGCTCGCGGATGAAGGTGATCGAATGGCGGATCTCCAGCCACCGGACAAAGGCGCGGCCAAAGACATCGCCAGAACTCCATGTGGACAGCGGGAGTTGGGCGAAGCGGTAGATGCCGGAGGGGTGGTTATGGCGGGCATCGCGCTCCAGCCCGGCGGCGCGGGCTGCCGGCCCCACAATGCCCAGCTCGCGGCACACCTCGGCCGACAGCACGCCGATCCCGTCGAGTCGAGCCAGCACGGAAGGGGTGTCGAAAAACAGCTCGATGGCGCTGGCGGCATCCTTTTCGCCGAGGGCCAGCCGCTTCAGCAAGTCGTCCACGTCGGCTTCGTCGAGATCGTATCCGGCACCGCCGGGTCGGAGCATGCCATGGCCGAAACGGCTGCCGCACAGCACGGCGGTCATATTCAGGAAATCGCCGCGGATCCGGCCGCAGTATGCCGCCGTCGGCAGGAATCCCACATCGCTGGAAATCGCCCCGATGTCGCCGATATGGTTGGCGAGACGCTCGAACTCCAGCGCGATGCCGCGCAGGGCCTGCGAGCGCACGGTCTTGTGGCATCCCGAGAGGGCCTCGACCAGCTGGCAATAGGCGGTGGCATGGCCGATGGTCGTGTCGCCGCACAACGTTTCGGCATAGTGCAGATGCCGCTTGGCGGGCTGTTCAACAAAGGCCTTTTCAACCCCGCGATGCTGGTAGCCCAGGGCGATTTCGAGATGGAACACCTGCTCCCCGTGGCACTGGAAACGGAAATGCCCCGGCTCGATGATGCCCGCATGGACGGGGCCGACGGCGACCTCGTGGATCTCGTCGCCCTCAACGCGGTAAAACTCCCCGCTCCCGGGCACGTCGGACGCCGCCGGATAACGGACCGGCTTAAGCCACGGGTGGCCGTCCGGATGCACGCCGAACTGCTCGGCGATCTCGCGTTCGAACAGATGCAGTTGCGGGCAGTCGGGCGTCAGCGAGGGGTAATGGTCGCCCTCGATCCGCGTCGAGAAAAATACCATCCGGTTGCCGGCATCGTTGGCCAGCAGCATGAACAGATCGAGCTCGCCGGGCTTGGCCGTGGCCGCGCCGAAGAAGGAGGCAACCCGGCTTCCCGCCCCGACTTCGCGCAGGACAATACGGCGGAAGGCCTCCATGTCGTGCCGCGGGACCCGGTCCAGGGCCACCGGCACTCCGGCTTGCACGTTCAACACATCAACAGAAGGGCTCATGGCTGTACCTCCAGGAATTCAACCGCACTGTGCAGCAGGTCGTTCAGCGGAACGGGAATCCAAAGGCCGATCATCAGCACGGCGCCAAGCAGGACCAACGGCGGCGCAACGGTCCAGAAATTATCCCGGTGCGTGCTCGGGGCCGCGGGGTCCGCCTCCCGGCCCTGGAGCATCGGAAGGACGGTCGATCCCATGCCGATGAACACCACCAGCAGAAAGAGCAGAAACAGGCCGCCCGCCACAAAGCGTCCGGTTCCAAACCCGGCGTTCAGGATCGAAAACTCGCTGATGAACGGGCCGAACGGCGGGGAGCCGGTGATGGCCAGAAACCCGGCGAGGAAGATGCCGCCGGAAACCGGCAGGCGGCGCAGCACCCCGTGCGCAACATCGATCCGCGTACTGTCGTAGGCGCGGTTGATACTGGCGGCGGAAAGGAATAGGACCCCCTTGGTCAACCCGTTGCTGAACAGATGCAGCAGGGTACCGAACAGGGCGGCCGGGCCGAAGCCGAGTCCGAGCACCAGAATGCCCATGTGCTCGACGCTCGAATAGGCGAGCATCCGCTTGTAGTCCTGCTGCCCCACCATGAACACGCCGGCCACGGCCATGGAAAAGAGCCCCATGAAGACAAGCATCGGCGAAACGAAGGCAAACTCGTCCGCAGCGCAGCATATCTGGTAGATCCGCAGCAGGCAGAGGAACGCGCAGCCGGTTACCCCTCCGGAAAGCATCGTGCCGACCGCGCCGGGCGCCGCGCCATACGCATCCGGCTTCCAGGTGTGCATCGGGGCGAGGCCCATCTTGGTTCCATAGCCGACGAGCATCAGCACAAAGGCCACGTGCAGCCAGGGCTTCGAAAGCTGCGGGGCGGCCTTGAGCAGGTCGTCCATGACCAGCGAGGCTTTCAGCTCGGCGTGCAGCATCGAGTAGGCCAGGAAAAAGGTTCCCAGCAGCGCCAGCGCAATGCCGACGAATCCGATCAGCAGGTATTTCCACGTCGCCTCGATGGAGCGCGTGGTCTTGTTGAAGTAGATCAGCGGCGCGGTGCACAGGGCGGTGGCTTCAATCGCGACCCACATCAGGCCGAGATGCCGCGACCAGGCCACCATCGTCATGCTGCCCAGCGTGCAGAGCATGCACGCGACGAATACGCGGTTGGCGCGGCGCGGGTGGGACTTCAGGTAGCCGATCAGCGAGATCGAGGTCACCATGAAAAGCGTACTGACCAGCAGCAGCACCAGCTTGCCGGCGGGATCGAACCCTACCCATTCCCCGCCGGTACGCGGGGCCGTTCCAAACACCGCGCGCAGCGCCAGGATGAAATGAACGAGTCCCGCCGCCGGTGTGAGCCATGGACGCCAGCGGTTGGAGGGCAGCAGCGCCGCGATCAGCGCCGCCGCAAAGGGAGTGATTATGAGAGCCATGTCCATAGGGTTATTCCTTCAATTCCGAGAGTCGTCGCGTATCGAGCGATGAAAAGGCCTGGTTGATATGGTTGACCATGATGCAGATGATAAAGATCGCCACAAACAGGTCGAGCAGGACGCCGAGCTCAACCATCAGGGGAATCACACCCAACAGCAGCAGGCCGAAGATGTAGATGCCGTTTTCCAGCACGAGATAGCCCATGACCTGCGTGATCGCCTTGGCGCGCG
Source organism: Pontiellaceae bacterium (assembly GCA_016937035.1). The sequence goes on along the minus strand of JAFGWS010000120.1, from coordinate 31,817 downwards.
TCGTCAGCAGGATGAAGCCGACAAAGATGGTGGCCAGCGAAGCGGGCACCAGCAGCGGGGCTGTGTGTTCGCTCGCCAGGGGCAGCGACTTGGAAAACAAAAGCGCCAAACCGGTGGCCAGTGCGCCCAACAGCATCGACGGTAAAAAGCCGATCAGCGGCTCCATCTCGCGACGGATCTCCACCTCCCGGATCGCCCGCATCATCATCAGGGGAATCACGGCGCCCTTGAGCAGGATCGTCCCGCCCATGGCGAGCAGCGATTCCCACTCCGCGTGTTCCTCGATCATCAGCGGCATGAGCCCCAGCAGCACCCCTTGCAGACTGACAATCTTGATGACGGTGACCAATCGGCTGGTGCCCAGCGCGAACAGGTTGAGCGCCAATACCACCACCAGCAATGCGTTTAACGGTGAATTCATAGTTATTTACCTCACAAGCAGAACAAAACCAAAGGCACAGAACAGGATCGCGGCGATCAGCAGGTACGGCACATGCCGCATCTGTAGACGGGCCATCGTCGATTCAACCACGCCGACGGCGACCGCGACGCCCAGCATTTCCGCCACGAACACGCCCCAATCGAGCAGGGCGGACCCGCTCTGGAACGGAAACAGAACGTGCAGCAATACCGCACCGATCACAAACAACTTGATCGACGCGCCGTAGAGGATGAGCCCCAGCAGGGGGCCGCTGTGGTCGAGCACCATCACTTCGTGGATCATGGTCAGCTCCAGATGCGTATTGGGATCGTCGACCGGGATGCGGCTGTTTTCCGCCAGCAGCAGGATAAACAGGCCGATCGCCACCAGCACCAGCGACGCGATATCGCCCTGGCCTCCGGCGTCCAGCGGCGCATGCAGCAAATCCCCGAGCACCAGCGAGCCGGACATGCGGGCGAGCACCAGCAGGGCAAAAAAGAGGATCGGCTCCGATAGGCAGGCGAAGGTGACTTCGCGGGCGGCGCCCATGCCTTCGAACGACGAACCGGTATCCAGCGCGGCGGCGGTGGTGAAGAAGCGGCCGACCGCCAGCAGGTAGGCAAACAGGATCAGGTCGCCGGTAAAGGAGACGGGCGCCCCGAACGGCCCGAACGGAACCAGGAGCCCCGCCATCGCAATACTGGTGAGCGTGACGACCGGCGCGGCGATAAAGATCCAGGTGGTGGTCCGGCTGATTACGACCGACTTGCGGGCCAGCTTGATCAGGTCGTAGTAGCTTTGCAGCAGCGGCGGGCCTTTCCTGCCCGCGAACAACGCCTTGGTTTTATTGATGACGCCCAGCAGCAGCGGCGGCATCGCCAGCATGAGCACGAGATGGATAAGCATATTCATGATCGCGGTTCCTTCAGAGGCCCAGATGGCGGCCCCAACTTAGTAAAACAATCAATACCACCAGCAGGTAGAGCAAATAGAGATCGAGACGTCCCTGCTGCAGCCGCCGCAGTTTCATCATGGCGGAAGCGGCCCGCCGGAAGACCGGAAGGACCAGGCCGTGGAGCACCGTGTCCTGGACCTCGCAGGCAAACTCCACGCGGTCGGGAAACAGTTTCTTCAATCCGGGGCGGCTGGTCCGCGGTCGCAGCACCCAGCCGAAAAGCCCGACCAGGACTTCGCCGAACGAGGTTCCGGTATACTGCATGCGCGGCGTCGGTTGCGCGTAGCCGCAGCCCCACGTTGCGCCCTCGGCGGCATCCGTCCGCCGGATTCGTCGGCGCAGCAGCGCGAAGCCCAGTACCGCCGCCGCCACCAGCCCTGCGGCCAAGGCGCTGATCCACTGCGACGGCGCGAACTCCTCGAACGGCGGCAGCGCGCCGTCGGCGGAACCGAGCCACTGGGACGCCGCCGCGTGCAGCAGCGGGAAACCGAGATGCGGCAGGAAACCGAGATGCGGCAGGAAACCCAGCACCACGCAGCCGACCGCGAGGAGCGCCATGGGATGGCGCATCGCCGCGAAAGGATCGTGCGGCTCGCCGTGCAGCGCATGCCGCGCCGTTCCCAGGAACACCATGCCGTATATCTTCACGAAGCAGGCCAAGGCCAGCGCACCGATGAGCGCCAGCGCCACGGCGCCAATCCCCGTTGCCGGGCCCTGGAAAAGCCCCAGATAGATCAGCCATTCGCTGGCAAAGCCGTTGAGCGGCGGCAGTCCGCAGATCGCCACGGCGCCTACCAGGAAAAGCCACGCGGTCTGCGGCATCGTCTTGGCGAGGCCGCCCATGCGGTTCATATCGCGGGAATGGCCGGCATGGATGATTGCGCCGGAATTGAGAAAGAGCAGCGATTTGAAGAGGCTGTGGTTCCAAACGTGCAGCAACGCCCCGCCGAGTCCCAGCAGCACGAGGTCGGCACGGTGCAGCGTGCGGCCAAGCAACGCCATCCCGATGCCCATGCAAATGATGCCGATGTTCTCGATGCTGCTGTAGGCCAGTAGGCGCTTGATGTCGTTTTGCCCGATCGCAAACGCAATACCCAGGATTCCGGTAACGGCTCCGACGGCCAGCAGCGCCCCGCCGTTCCACGCTTCCGAAATCGGCAGCAGCGAAACCATGCGCACAATTCCGTAGACGCCCATCTTCAGCATCACGCCCGACATGACCGCCGAAACGTGGCTCGGCGCGTTGGCGTGCGCCCCGGGAAGCCAGACATGCAGCGGCATCAGGCCGGCCTTGAAGCCGAAGCCGACGACGGAGAGGATGAAAAGCAGGGTGACCATGCCGGGCGTGAGCGCCCCAGCGTCCAACACGCCGAAGGCAAATCCGCCGCTCGCCTGCCGCATCAGCGCAAACAACGCCAGCAGGCAGAGGGTTCCGGCGTGCGTGGCGACCAGATAGATCCAGCCCGCCCGGCGCACTTCGGCCTTCTCGTGTTCCGCGCCGGCGAGAAAAAAGGCGGCCAGCGCCATCAGTTCCCAAACGATGATGAAAAGGATCGCGTTGCGGGCGAGCACCACCAGCGCCATGGACCCGGCGAGCAGGCCATAGAACAGGCCGACCCCGCGCCCGTTTTCGGGATGGTCGCCCTGCCGCCAGTAGGCCAGGCCATAGATCGAGCCGAGCATAGGAACGGTGAAGACGGGGATCAGGAAAACCGCGCCGATCGCATCGAGCCCGATCGACAGCCGTTCCCACGGCAGGTGCCAGGGCAGGCCGGCCTCCACGGCGGTCGTGCCGAACGAAGCCATCGCCAGTCCGCACCAGCCCAGCAGGCTGCCGAGCACCATCAAGACCGAAGTGGCCCGCTGCGCCCGTACCGAATGCCGCGAAAGGCAGCAGGCCGGCAAGCCGCCGGCGATCAGCACCAGCGCGGCAGAAAACACGATCCATAGTCCTGTCGATTGATCGGAGTGCATGAACATTTACCTTGAAAACAAGCGGGTTAAAATGGAGGAGACCGGCAGGACCCAGAGGAGCAGGGCCACGACCATGAAGGCCACGTACATGAGATAATGGTGGGTCAGCCCTTGCTGAAGCGAACGCACCCGGTTGAGTGCCCGCTTGATCCGGCGCAGAGCGGGCAGCAGGGTCCGGTCGAGGACCGGCTCATCGATGTGCGTTCCAAATTTTGCGGGTCTGGAAAACAGGGCGCGGATACCGGGGAGATGGACCTGCGGACGAAGAACGAAGCCGAAGAGCCCGGTCAGCATTTGCGCGAAGGAGGAGGCCGTGTATTGCATCCGCTCCGTGGGCCGGGCATAGCCGCACGACCAGGTGGACGCCGTCGGTGCATCCCGCCACTGGATCCTGCGTACCACGGCGACCAGAAGCAGCAGGCACAAGCCCAAGAGGAGACCGCCCGCCAGCGTCAACGACGCCAGCGGCGTCTGTTCCGCCAGGACCGGAAGGGCATCCGGCATCGCGCCGCCGGACATGGCCTGCTGCAGCAAGGGAGCCACGCATGACGGAAAGAGGCCGATCGCAAGGCAGCCAGCGGCCAGTATCCCCATCGGCAGCGTCATGGCCGGCGGGGCTTCGTGCGGTTGGTCCGGCAGGGGTCGCCGGGGAGCACCCAGGAAAACCGCGCCGTAGGCCTTGACGAAGCAGGCCAGGGCCAGGGCTCCGATCAGGGCCAGCACCGGGGCCGCCAAGCCGGCGACCAGCCACGAATAGGGCGCTTCGGCCGCAACGCCGTTGAAGAGCCCGAGATAGATGAACCATTCGCTCACAAAGCCATTCAGCGGGGGTAGCCCGCAGATCGCCACCGCGCCCACCAGGAACAGGGCCGCCGTCCACGGCATGCTCTTCGCGAGTCCGCCCAGCCGGTCGATCTCGCGCGTGCCGCAGGCGTGGACCACGGAACCGGCCCCGAGAAACAGCAGCGACTTGAAGAGCGCATGGTTCCAGACATGCAGCAGGCAGCCGGCCATGCCCAGCAGGTACAACAGCGGCTGGTTCCATGTACGCCCCAGCAGCGCCAAGCCGAAGCCCATCAGAATGATCCCGATGTTTTCGACGCTGTGGTAGGCCAGCAGCCGTTTCAGGTCGTGTTGACCGAGCGCGAAAACCACGCCCAGCACGCCGCTGATACAGCCGAGCACCAGCACCAAGCCGCCCCAGCCGACCGGCGGTTCGGGCAGAAAGCCGACGAAGCGGACAATCCCGTAGATTCCGATCTTGAGCAGAACACCGGACAAGAGGGCGGAAACATGGCTGGGGGCGCCCGCATGCGCGGCAGGCAGCCAAAAGTGCAGCGGCATCAGGCCGGCCTTGATCCCGAATCCAACCAGCGCCAAAAGAAAGATGGCGGTCAGCTCGCCGAGTCCCGCCTCGGAAACTCCAAGGGCCCGCAGCTCGAAAGAACCGGTGATCCGGTGGAAGAGCGCAAACAGAGCAAACAGGGCGAGCGTACCCAGGTGCGTCGCCACAAAATAGACCCAGCCCGCCGACCGCACCTCGGGCAGGTGGCTTTCGGTCGCGATCATGAAAAAGGCGGAGATGGCCATGAGTTCCCAGCCGACCAAAAACAGGGCGGCGTGGCGCGCCGCCAGCAGCAATATCATTCCGGCAACCGTCAGCCCCCAGAAAATGCCCAGCCCCCACCCGTTTTCCGGATGGTCGCGCTGCGGCCAATACCGAAGGCCATAGACGGATCCCAGCGCCCCCATCGCCAGAACGGGTACTAGGAAGAACGCGCTCATGGCATCGATCTCAATCCGCAGGGGAGATCCAAGCATCCGCCAGGACAGGCCGGCGGCATCCGTTCCCCGGAGGAACACCAGCACCACCCCGACCAGTCCGACCAGTCCCGCAACAACCATCAGTCCTGCGGCGATGCATTGCCCCGCTGCCGACTTCCGCGGAAGCACCAGCGCCGGCACTCCGCTCAGTGCACTGAGCACGGCTGCAACAAGAATCAGGAGACTGGGCAGGTGGTTGGACATGGGTGTTATTGCGCGGCTTTTGATTTGGATTCGATCTGCGCCTCAATGCGGACCAGAGCGTTCATCAGTTCCCCTTGCGGAAGGCGGGCCTGGAGGGCCGCCTTGAATCCGGGATCCCGTAATACGAACCCGAGCCGCGACAAAAGGTGGAGATGCATCCGTACGGTCGGACTGACCATTGTGAACAGGATATCCACCGGCAGGCCGTCAATGGCACCGAAATCAATCGGCGCATCCAGGAAGCAGAGGGTAATGATCGGTTCGTCGACGTGCAGGACAATCGGGTTGCGGACGTGCGGGATGGCGACGCCCTCGCCGAAACCGGTCGATCCCAGGTTTTCGCGGGCGAGGAGCACCTCGTAGAGGAAGCTGCGGTCGACGGCATTGGACAGCGGCATGGCATCGACCACGTTGCGGAGCACGGTCGGCTTGTCCTTGCCCTTCATGCCATAGACGATCCCGCCATTCTTCAGTGCATGGGCCAGGCTGGGGAATTCCGCCGCGTTCGCTTCGGCGTCCACCGCGTGGGCCATCTGCCGCGAGGTGGCCCACTCCAGGATTTCCGACTTGTTGAAGTGGTAGTGCTCGTGGATGCGGTAGACCGGAATTCCGCCCTGCTTGATCCATCCATAGACGGTCTTATCGTCCACATTCAACAATTTCGCAACATCCTTAACCGATAGTTTCATGACCCTCCTAATGGAGTTTCGGCACGGGGAGTCGATGCCCGTCGTCGAAACTGCGTCTTATACGTCTGCTGTTTCCTTTTCGCAATGGTTTTCCCGTTTCCCCTAGAAATACCGCAGATAGATGTACACGTGCGCAATGGCCAGCGAGGCCAGCATGAACGGGAAACCGTATTTGGTGAACGACATGAAGCTGATCGGGCAGTTATTGCGGTTGGCGATCTGCGAAATCACCACGTTGGCCGACGCACCGACCAGCGTTCCGTTGCCGCCCAGGCAGGCGCCGAGCGCCAGCGCCCAAAGCATCGGTTCCGCAATTTGCGCCTGAATGGCGGCCTCGCCTTCGATTCCCATGGATTGAGCGAACACGGGAATGATGCCCTTAACCAGCGGGATCATGGCCATCACGAGCGGAATGTTGTCCACGATGGCCGATACAATGGCGCTGAACCAAAGGATCGTGAGCGTAGTGGCCATCAGATTGCCGCCGCAGAGGTGGAGGATTTGGTCGCCCATCGTTTCAAACACCCCATGTGCCTCCAGCGCGGAAATCATCATAAAGAGCCCTGAAAAGAAGAGGATGGTGTTCCATTCCACATGGACTAGCGAATGGTGGATGTCCTTCCTGCAGACCAGCACCATCAGCATAGCGCCCGCCAGCGCAATGATCCCCGGTTCAATATGGAGGATACGGCCCCCAAAAAACCCGGCGAGGATCAGCGCGAATACGACGAGCGATTTTTTCAGGACGATCGGTTCGAGGATCGCCTTTTCCGGACGCGACATTTCGATCCGTTTCCGGGTGGCTTCCGTGGTCCGAATCGATTTTCTAAACATCAGCGCCATGACCCCCAGCAACACGAGCATCATGACCAGGACCGGCGGCCCCAGATTGAGTAGAAAGGCGTTGAAGGAGAGGTGGGTCTGGGAGCCGATCAGGATGTTCGGCGGGTCGCCGACCAGGGTCGAGGTTCCGCCGATGTTTGAAAAGACGGCTTCCATAATGAGAATTGGAGGAGCCGGCATTTCGAGCAACTGGCAGAGCAGGATCGTGATGGGGGCCATGAGGATCACCGTTGTAACATTGTCGAGGAAGGCGGAGAGGACGGCGGTGAGAACCATGAAGAAAACCGCAATCAACAGGCCGTTGCCCCGGGCCAATCGCGCCAGCTTGATGGCCAGCCACTCAAAAACGCCGGTTTCGGTCATGGTGTTGACAACCACCATCATACCGATCAACAGGAACAGTACATTCATGTCGATGGCGTGGAGTGCCTCTTCGTAGGAGACCAAATGGAGGCCGATCATCAGCCCTGCACCGATGAGCGATGCAATGGTTTTGTCGAGCAGTTCCGTGGCGATAAAGAAATAGACGATAAGAAATACAGCGATAGGTAAAATCATGTCGTGCATGGAAAGAAAACCTCTAAATTAGTAATTGATCACGTTGTCGAGCACAACGCCTTTGTCGATGGTGCCGATCCAGCGGCCGTCTTCATCGGTTACATAGAGCTGGGAATAGTTTTTGATCGCCAGATCAAAGACGATTTCCATGATGGTGTAGTTGGTCGGGACCGTGCGGGCTGTGGTTTCCATCATGTCTCGGGCAAGGATGTTGCGCTCATCGGCAAAATATTTTTCGAAGGGATCGAATTCAGCGATGAACGAAACGCTCTTGAGCTTGGAAAAGAAGTCCGGGAGGCCGTATTTAAACAACCGCTCAACGGTAATTTCTCCAACGAGATGGTTCTCCGCATTAACCACGGCAATGGCCTGCAGATTATTCACACTCATCGTGTGGGTGCATTTTAAAACCGGCTCGTCTTCACGGATACCGAAACTCGGCGGGCGCATAATGTCGCGCGCCTCGATGGCTTTATCGATGCGCGGATTCAGGTGCTTAACAATATTACGCAGGCTTTCGGTGTCCTTGGCCGCAAGAATTTGATCGCGCACGGTGGAGTCCATCAGCATACGGGAAAGTTGAGCCATCAGTTTAAGCGAGATGGCTGCATCGGAGGCCGGCACCAGAAACAGGCAGATGATTTTCACCGGGGATTCGGCAAACATCACCGGTTCATCCAGCGTGACTACAGCGACCAGCGCCTGTGAAAGCCCTTCGAGTCGTGCGTGCGGGAATGCAATTCCTTCGCCGACGGCTGTGCTGCGCTGCGCTTCGCGTTTGATGAGCGCCTCCAGAATACCTTCGTGGCTCAGCGTTGAATTTACTGCATAAAATGGGTTCGAACACAGCGTTTTCAGGATGCGATCAAACACCTCTTCCTGTGTTCCCGCAGATAGATGGGCCTGCCACGATTCAACGCGGCGGGTATAGTTCATTACATTCATGAATGAATCTCCGCTTTACAGGTTGGATTCCGCTTTGGATTGAAGATAGTAGGCAAGGATGGTCTTGGCATCGAGCGTACCAATCAGGCGTCCGTCGGCATCCACCACGGCGATTTCGCGGCTGTGGCGCTCGTTCATCAGTTCAATCACCGTTTTGAGGCACGTATCGGCTTCGACCGTAACGGCAGGAACCGCCAACTCTTGGCCCGTTTGCGCATTCAGCGCAAAAGCAATGGCCGGAAGCATCGCTTCGGTATCTTCCTTCCGGCGCGAAAACTCCAATATCTTTTTCGCGATCTGCCGCGCCTGGACCGTTCCGACCAGAATGCCCGTTTCATCTTCGAGGTACACCTTGTAGCGATCCGCGGCACAGAGCATGTCCGCCAGCTTTTCGAGCGGCGTGTTGGCCGGGGCCCGCAGGCTCGCGGAATGGATAAGATATGAAATATTTTTGACCGTCGTGTTTTCTAAATTTGTCTTCATTGTTCTTCCTTTTAAATTGATCGACCGAAATAAATTTGTCAACCCGGTGCAGGGACGCACGCCCCCGCCGGATTGACCCGGTGCAGGGTGCCGATCAAATTCTCAAAGCAAGCCTCCAGCCCATCGAACAAATGGAACAGTGCAAATTATAGGTCTTGTCCTTCCGGGAGACAAAAACGGGAATTTTGTCTATCCTAAGCGGGGTCAATTTCGGTTCCAGGCACCCGGAAGCCATCTGCGGGCGGATCGAACCCAAAAGCAAATGGTCGATGCTTTCTTCAAAACACTCCTCCTCCGACGATCGGGCCAATAACTCATGGCAGGTGGAAAAAAACGTCGAAAATTCGATCACGATCAAAAGGATCGAGAGTGAAACCAAGAGCAATCTGGAGAATAGACGTTTTCGTTTCATAGGGTTAAGCAACGAGAGTGGTCTGACGGCGAACCAGTTCGGCGTTCACCTTGCGTCGGGCGAGGCGCTGATCAAGCACGCCGATCAGCTTCCCGGTTTCAGCGCTTTCAACCACCGGCAGCGCTTCGACTTGCGTATTCTGCATTTCCTTCAAGGCCTCGGCTAAATTCGTTTTGGCCAGCAGATGTTCGGTAAGCGGCTGCATTACATCGCCCACCACCAGCCAAAGCCACGTGTCGCGGTCCAGCAGAACCTCTTTGAGCATTTCAAATGTAAGAACTCCGACAATCTTTTCATCGTTGGCGATGACCGGATAAACCAGCGCATCCTGTTCGGCAAAATGCCGAACGACGTCGGCCAGCAGAGTGCCCTCCTTCAGCGGAACGATGCTGGTATCAACCACATCCGATACGTTGAGTTCCGCCATGACATCTTCTTCTGTAACGTTGCGGCCGATTTCGCCCGCCTTCTTGATGGCCAGTTTGGCAAAGGCCGGCCCAATGAGCTGAACAATCAGCGTGGTAGCCGTTACCGTGAAGACAATCATGTCCGCAAGCTTCATCTCTTCAACCACCATGATGTCGGGCAGTTTCTGGCTTGCCACGATAGAGAGGCCGACCGCCACGCCGCCTTGGGCAAAGAGCGCCATGCCCATATAATTCTGCACCGGTTTTTCCGCCCTCGAGATGCGCCCGCCCCAGTAGGAGCCGATCCATTTGCCAAGACTGCGCATCAACACGTAGGCCGCGACGAGCCCCCAGATCCACAGCGGCATGGTTTTGAGCGAAAGGCGCGCGCCAACCAGCACAAAGAAAATGATGTAAATGGGCGTCGAAAAGGAGCGGATCACCTCAAACAGCTGTTTACTGCGGCGCGGTGCCAGATTAATCAGAACAATGCCGACCGTCATTGTGGCGAGAATAACATCCATATTGAATGCCACCGCTACGCCGATACAAAGCAGAATGATTCCAATCGAAATCCCCAGACGTTTTTCCGTCTGCGGCATATAGTGCATCATCGCGTTAAGCACAAACCCGGCAACGGCCCCCAGCACAACCGCCCCGCCCAGCTCGATCAGCGTATGCAGCATGGTCAGCCCAACGTTTCCTCCGCTGTCCATCAGAATAGAAGCAATACTGGTGCCCAAACCATAGAGCGTCATGGCCAGTGCATCGTCGAGCGCGACGATCGCAATGATGGCGGTGGTCAACACGCCGGCAGAGCGGTATTCCCAAAGCACGTCAATCGTCGAAGCGGGGTCGGTGGCCGAGGCGATCGCCCCGAACACGACACCGGCGGAAATGGCCATTATCCAGTCGTGGGCGACCAGATAGACAATGCCGGTGGCCGCGAGTCCCACAAGCAGAAAGGCCGCCAGCCCTTCGCCCATCAGGATCGCCGTGAACTGCTTCCCGTACTTTTTGAATATGCTCCCGCTCAGCTCACCCCCGACCAGAAACCCGATCAGGCCCAGCGCAAAATTATTAAACGGGGTCAATTCCGCCACATCTGCCGGATGAAGCAAGCTGAAGCCGGTGTCGCCGATCAGTACACCCACGACAATGTAACCGACTACTTGCGGGATATTCAGACGCTGAGCCAGCCACCCACCGACGACACCGCCGGCCACGCAGATCCCGAGTATCGCCAATATGCCATCCATGAATTTACTCCTCAGTAATGAGTTGAGAGTAAATGAAGGACGGATCATCTGAACCAATAATCCGTTTGCGGGTCTCCGCATCTTTCAGCCTTCCGCTTACCGCCGAAAGAGTTCGAATATATTTTGTGTGTTGGTCGGATCGTGCCGCCAGCATACAGACAATGTGCACCGGCTGCCCGTCCAGCGAAGAATAGCCGCTTATCGGCCGTTTACATACGGCCACGGCCATCACTAGATCTGTAATGGAGTCAATACGCACATGCGGAACACCAACGCCGAAACCGATCCCGGTGCTCATCAGTTCCTCGCGGGCAAAAATACCGTTCAGCAGCTCATCGCGGTTCTTCACCATCGGCGATGTGGCCAGCAAATCGACCAACGTGGTTAACACGCTTTTTTTGTCGGTCTCTTCCAGAATCACCACTCGGTCCGTTGTCAGCAGCGCGTTGCCGCCTTTTTTTACCCCCGGAATGGTTGGGGCCGTTTTACTCGAAAGCCGGGAGTTCACCCAGTTTTCAACATCTTCACGCTTGAAGCGCCAAGTGGTTCCCAGTTTGCCACCGGGAAGGTCACCTTTTTGTGCCCAGTCATACACTGTTCTCTCAGAAACGCGCAGGTATGCGGCGATTTCCTCGATTGTCATAATTTCGTGCATATCTTCACCTCTCGTGTTGATTTGCGGGAAACTACAACAAACCGCATCGGATGCAAGATGTTTGTGGAAAAATATCTGATCTCCATGGGGAAGATTCCCCGTGCTCCATCGACTGATACAGATGATAGACGCTGGAGGTCTAATCGGAGGCAAAATGAAACAGGTTGGTATCACACGGATTTTGGTGGTTCAAAGGCGTTGTCTGCTGCGTGAAGCATTGATCGAACAATTGAAAAATGAATACTGGGTTGATGTTTGTGCTTTGGCGGATGACGTTAACAGGGTTGCCGTACAGATCGAGCAGCACAATCCTCATGTTCTGCTGGTCAACATAGGTTTGAAATGCGACATGGCTCCAATATCCATTCTAAAATTAAAGAAGAGGTTCAGCGTCTCGATCGTGGTGCTCTCCTGTGATAAGGAGTTTGAAGATGTATGCATCCGACAATCTTTACGGGCCGGCGCGGCGGGGTACGTCTCCATTGAAGATTCGTTGGACGATCTGATCTGTGCCATCCGGTGTGCGGCGCAAGGGAAGTCGTATTGGAGCGAGCTGACAAAACACAAACTGGCCAGCCATGAGTTCGACGATTATCATTTCCGAGCGCTTTCGATGCAGGAGCATCAGGTTTTTTCGCTGACCGGATGCGGCTATGTGACCCAGCGCATTGCGGAAAAAATGGGACTGCGCATAAAAACGGTTGAAACCTACCGGGAACGGATAAGGAAAAAATTGGGAATCGTTTCCGCGGCCGATTATCTATACGCCGCAACCACGTATGTGCGGACGGTTTCTCTGCGGAATTTGGAACGGTTCAGATTATCGGAGGAGCATTTTCAGCCACAGGTAGGTCGTCGAATGCAGTTCCAAGGCCGAGTTCCATTCCGGGAATAATACAGAGGATTCTTCCCACACCACTTCGGATGCCGGATTCCGCTCCGGATGCCCGGAAACTGCCGCGACAAGATACCCGTCTTTCAGCTCCTGAAGAGAAATTTGAAGCGGCCACCCCAGAACCAATGCAGCAGCGGCAGCCACCGGAATCAACCGTCGAAAAACACGGTTTCGGCGGCGTATATTTTCCTGATATTCCGGATGCTCGGACTCCCATTCCGCCAGGAGTTCTTTCTCCAATAGTTGATTCCCCCAATCTTCGAGATCATGATGTACCGCTCTACAGACAGCGATCTCCTCCTGAAGGGAGGAATCTTGCTCTGCGGCCCGCTCAAACTGTGCCCGCTTTTCCGGAGGCAGCTCGTTGTGCAGATACGCCCAGATTTGACGATGAAAATGATCCATTACGGGTTCCCTTCAAGCAAAGCGTCTTTCCGGAGCTCACTTCTCAGCTTATCCAGACATTTAGACATGCGGCTCCCAACTGTGTTGGTGGAAATCCCCAGCGCATCGGAAATCTGTTTGTAGCTGAAGTGCTTCATGTAAAACAGATGAATGCTTGTCTGACAAGTTTTGTGAAGTTTTTTCAGCGTTTCGTTCAGAAACCGAATCCGCTCGCTCTTCACGATGTCGGTGTAAGGATCAGAAGCGTTGAGACCAATCGATTCCGACTCGTAGTACTCGCCCATCTCCGTTTGCGGGGGAAAAGAGGTCATAATAGAGCTCCAACGATTTTTCCGACGGACTTCATTGATACAATGATGGATGGCGATGCTCTTGATAAATTTCGACAGAGAGCTCTTTTGCTGAAAGCTTTTAAGAGATTTGTAGAGCTGCATATGAATATTCTGACTGACATCCTTCTGTTCATCATCAGAAAAGTGCCACTTTGACCAGCGCACGATCGACTGAATAAGGGGATCATATTGGGTGAACAGCTGTTCCCAACCGCTGCTCTTCTCTTTTCGTATGGCCCTAAGCAGCACCTGATCATCATTTTGATTGTTTGTTTTCATACGGTGTATGATCTCTCGATTATAAGCTGACAAAAGTTACTATCAGATATAAAATGCTATGTTCGCACAATTAGGTCAAGCATGACATTAAAAACAATTGATAATATCGGTTATGTAGTAACAAATATGAGCAAATCCCCCGCAGAATTGGTGTATTAACATGGTTTAGCACTTCTTTCGCTTAAGGCAAAAGACGCCGCAGTACGATGGGGGGAGAAGTGATCCGTTTTGATATGACCTATTGACACAACCGCTGTTTCGCGTATTTTTTCAGCATCTATGAAACGGAACCCGCTGCAGCGGGGAAAGGATTTTTTCGATGGCTAAAAAGAAAACCGATAAAAAGGACTTGAAGGATAAGGAAACCATAGCGGAAGAGGAGCTTCCGGATACGGAAGTGATCGAAGAGGAGCCTGCGTCGCAGGCCGAGGAAGAGGAAGAACAGGAATCGCTGCGCGATCAGTTTGTTCGTCTGCAGGCCGACTTCATCAACTTCCGGAACCGTACGCAACGGGAACGTTTGGAGCTGTATCAGCGCGCCAACGAAGATCTGCTGCTGGAACTTCTTCCGGTGCTCGATCACTATGAAATGGGACTGAAGACGGCAGAGCAGCACAAGGCCGATGCCGCAGTGGTCGACGGCTTTAAGATGGTTTATGACCAGTTCCAGAACGTGTTGAAAAAGTTTAACCTGACGCCGATTGAAGCGGTCGGCGAGGCGTTTGATCCGCATAAACATGAGGCGCTCACGCATATGCCGTCGGACGAATATCCGGCGGAGGTTTGTTCGAATCAGGTGCGGCGCGGCTATCTGTTCGGCGATAAGCTGCTGCGCGCCGCGCAGGTGGTGGTCTCCAGCGGACCGACACAGGCGGATGAAGAGGGGAACAAATAACCATGGCGAATAAACGCGATTATTACGAAATTCTGGGCGTTTCCAAAAACGCGTCGGCGGATGAGATCAAGAAGGCCTACCGCAAGGTGGCAATGAAATTTCATCCGGACCGTAATCCGGGCAATAAAGAGGCCGAAGAAAGTTTTAAGGAGGCCAGCGAGGCCTACGAAGTGCTGAGCGATGCCGATAAAAAGGCGCGCTACGACCAGTTTGGGCATCAGGCGTTTGCCCCGGGTGGCGGCGGTTTCGGCGGCGGCTTCGGCGGTGGGTTCCACGATGCATCAGACATCTTTGAACAGGTCTTCGGCGGCGGCTTTAATATTAATGATCTCTTCGGCGGCGGTGGCGGTGGACGCCGTCGCGAGAGCGGTCCGGCGCGCGGATCGGACCTGCGCTATGATCTGGACGTTGATTTTGAGGAAGCAGCGCTTGGATCGCACCGGAAGCTGACGCTTCCAATCAGCTCAGTCTGCGAACACTGCTCCGGCACCGGCGCGGAGCCGGGATCCTCGAAGAGCACCTGCCCGACGTGTCGCGGGCGCGGGCAGGTAACAACGGGCGGCGGCTTTATTCAGTTTTCCCAAACCTGCCCAACCTGCCGCGGCGCCGGCGAAACCATTTCGAATCCCTGTAAAGTGTGTAAGGGCGCGGGCAGCGTCAAGGAGCGCAAAACCATTAAACTGCGTATTCCGGCCGGCGTGGAATCGGGGTCGCGCCAGCGGCTTCCGGGCAAAGGCGAAACAGGGACGCGCGGCGGCCCGTCCGGCGATCTTTTCGTTGTTTTCCACGTTCGCGATCACGAGTTCTTTAAGCGCAATGATCTCGATATTTATTGCGAGGTACCCGTGCCGTTTCATATTGCGATGCTCGGCGGCGAGATTCAGGTGCCGACGATCCACGGCAACGTGAAGCTAAAAATTCCGGCGGGCACCGAGAGCGGAAAGATTTTCCGTCTGCGGGGTCAAGGGGTAGTCGATTCGGCGCATGGGCACGGCCGCGGCGATCATAATGTGATGGTCAAGATTGAGGTGCCGACGCATCTGTCGAGCAAAGAAAAGAAAAAACTCAAAGAGCTGTGCGATGTTCTCGACGACAGCCACTTCGCTGAAACCAACCGAATTCGGCGAGTCGCGGAAGCCTTCTACGAGCGGAAACGCAAACTCGAAGAGGAGTAGGTTTTGACAGGATAACAGGATCGACTGGATCTCACCGTCCGTGTCCTGAATATCCTGTTATCCGGTCAAAAATATGCGGATCAATTCACTAGTTGAAGCGGGCGAGCTGGAACGGGCGGTGGTTACGCTTTCGCCGGAAGAGTCGCATCATCTTGCGCGCGTACTGCGGGTCCAGCCGGGGCAGGAAATTACGTTGTTCGACGGTCGCGGCAGCGTGGCCGAAGCCGTAATTGAAGACGTCGGGAAAACCGCCGTGGAAGCGCGCATTATGAGCCGCAGTATCGTGCCTGCTCCGAATGTCCAGATTGAGCTGATTCAGGCCGTACCCAAACCCGACCGCTGGGAGCTGGTGCTCCAAAAGGCGGTCGAGCTCGGCGCAACGTCGATTCGCCCGGTTCTGACGCAGCATACGGAGTTTAAGCCGAATCCCAAAAAGCAGGAGCGCTGGGGAAAAATTGTACTCAATGCCGCGCAGCAGTGCGAAGTCCGCTGGCTGCCCGAGCTGAAACCGCTCGAAAAATGGGATGCCGTTTTGCCCACGTTGGCGCAGTATGATCTGGTGCTGATCGGGTCGCTCTATGACGGAGCCGTTCCTTTTCGTAATATCGATTTTAGACAGAAAAAGCGCGTTGCGCTGCTGATTGGTCCCGAAGGCGATTTTTCAATGGAAGAGGTCTGCACCGCGGTGGAAGCCGGTGCGCTGCCGGTCTCGTTCGGCAACCGCATTCTCCGCACAGAAACCGCTGCGATTTTCGGGTTAAGCGTGCTGGCCTATGAATTACTGTAGAGCGATTCATCGGCCCGTTTCTGTGCCTTTGCTGCAAAGCTTAGAGCATGATAAAATGACCCATAGCGCTTCTACGTAGAATTTTATGGTGGAGAATGGGGAGAGATACTTTGACGGGATAACACGATAGACCGGATCAAATCCTGTAAATTAGCAGGAAAAGGATTTCTATGGCATTTACTCGCACCGGGTTGTCCATTCCGGCAGAGGGGCTGAAGGGAATTAAGAAGATCACCAGGATAGAGTGGCCTTCTAAGCAAAATTATCGAGATGATCCTGTTATCCGGTCGAAAAACACTGTGCACCATAAAAATATAAGAAGAGCCCCCATGGAACGCAAAAATGCAGGGGATTGGCTCTTTGAGAGCCCTGCGTTCCTGGCGGTTAATTTCAATATCCTATTACCGGGATAAAAAGGCAGAATATGCGCCAAATCCGCCTCATTTCACTATAGCGGAGCATGATTATCTGACAGTCAGATATCATCGAAATATGGATATCCATACGGAAAGACTTTGGATTAAAAGGATTGCAACAAGCCCAACCCATCTGCAAAATGTATTTTTGTTAAATTTAACCGGAAATTATGACAGCCCACTCATTAAACGTTGAGTCGAGATATGAAAAAAATATTACTAGCCATTTTAATCATCTCTCAAGCTGGTTGCTCATCAATCATCTATTCGTCTGGCAAATACTACTCGGTAGTCATGAGTAGTAAATCCAAGAGTAGAGAACAGGTTCGTGAGAAAATTGGAGAACCAGAGCGCACAGAAATAAAGAACGGATCTGAGTGCGACATATTCATCGTCAAAGGAATGGTTTCAGATGAAGATAAAGCCATGCAAACGGCAATGTCAGCTGCGGCTTTATTCATTCCGGAAATCTACTTCTTTCCGAAGTCACTTTATGACATTCCTGGACGAATCCGAGGAACACACGAGCTTAGAGCTTATTATTCCGATGACGGATATTTAGTCGGAACATATTTAGAAACAATAAAAGAGACACAACAATAAAGGACGTTCGTTTTACAGAACGAGATCGGGCTGAAGGAGATCAAATATGAAAAAATGTCCATATTGCTTTGCTGAAATCGATCCAGCGGCTAGAAAGTGCCAACATTGTGGTGAATGGGTTTCCGCTCCTCCAAAACAAGCAACCACTGGAATCAGCAAGGCGGAGCTGGATGAGAGTCTAAAAACTGTAAATTTTATAGCGCAATGGAAAATCATTGGTGCAGTCATATCCATTCCCATCGCTCTCATCATGCTCATCGCGTTTGCCAACTCTGCGTCGGTCTCTAAACGGAACTCGCGGCCCAAAACATTTGGAGATACCATGGCCTACCCGATCATCAGAGACAGCCAATTGGCGGAGCTTCCGAATGCCGTTAAAAAATTTATAGAGGACAACCATAGAGAGCCAAGCAATCTTGATGAGCTTAAAGCGTATATCCTTAAAAACAACATTGCCCTCAAAAGCTCCGATTTAGACTCCATGTCATTGATTAGCAGTCCAGATGGAACCCTGGGCTTGAATTTTAACAAATAAACCAACGAACCAGCCATCTGAGGTTCTCCGTCAACCTAAAAACTGACTTTCTTCAGGGCCGTTTAACCTCACAGCATCAGGGTGTTGTGCGTTTCCAAATGGAAGAGCCTCGTTTTTTCAATACGCTCAGATAGTGGGCCTCATCGTAGGGAACCCGCTTTTTCTCGCGTGACCACGTTGGCACGTGGAACGTGACTCACGTGGCAGCATCGATATATGATGCGGACCTGCGTGTCGGATTTTCATGACGCGAAAACCATGGTCTTCGCCTACTTATACTGGGCACATTTCTTCACGGCTGGGGACTTGACTGACCTGCACCGGCAGATCATTGCCGACATCGCAGCTCTCAGGCACATGTAGGACGAGGTCATTTGCGATTGCGCAGAGCACTCAGCCACGACAGGAAGGTTGGGGTATGAGAAATTATCTTGATTGGCGGAAAAATGTGGGGTCGGCATCCCTGCCTACCCATTTTAAATAGATGAAAAAGAAGGATATAGGCAGCTGTTTTGGTTTTACTAAGTGCCATTCGGGACGGACACCATTTTTCCTTTTCTCAGTTTGTCCGCAACAGCGTATATAGCGTATAGAGGACGTCGGATAGCTAAAAAAAAGGAAGCCCACATGTACGAAAAGACGATTTCGAGAAAAACGGTTTATCAGGGACGGATCATTGATGTCGATGTGTTGGAGGTCGAGCTTGAGAACGGAAAGCGCTCCATCCGCGAAATCGTGATGCATGGCGTGGCCGTAGCGATTATTCCCCGGTTGTCCGATGGACGTTTTGTATTTATCCGGCAGTTCCGAAAGCCGATGGAACGGGTTTGCTTCGAAGTCGTCGCGGGGAATGTGGATTCCGATGGCGAGCAGGAATCCGAGTCGGCCATTCGCGAACTCCAGGAGGAGACCGGCTATATCGCCGAATCCATGGAGCTGTTAGGGCCGATCTATCCCAGCGTCGGTTATTGCACCGAGCGGATCGATGTCTTCTATTGCGAGGTTTCCCGAAAAGGCGAAACCTCGTTCGATGACGACGAGCGCATCGAGACCCTGCTCCTTTCAGAGGCGGAGATGGATGAAATGATCCGCACCAACCAGATCGCGGATGCCAAAACGCTCGCCGCTTGGATGCTCTATAAAGCCAAAAAGTCCGGGGGACCAAATTAAGCGCGGTCAGCGGGGCGGGGAAGATGAGCCAAACTGGTGCGCGACAACTACATTTACTGACCAACGAAAATTACACTTACCGGTGATTTAACCGATCATTGGCTCGACTCTTTTTTTACTCGAATCGGTTTCAAGGTTGACGTTTCTCCCCCATTATATATATCTGTTTCATCATGGCACAGGTACAGAAGAGAAATAAACCGGCGTTGGAAAGTGGCGGGGAATCCCGCTTCTCCAAAGGCAAAATATTTTACCTCGTTTCTCCGGAGATCGTTTTGTTCTCGATCTTGTTCTTCTGGTTTCTGTACGCGGTGGTGGATGCCCGCCTTATTTTTCAGGCCCGCGACAAGCTTTTTCTATTAAACCTTTACTACTTTACCGATTTTATCGGAGAGCCCGGCCTCCTGTTGGAGTGGACAGACAGTCTGTTGGTGCAGTTGTGCTATGCCGGTTGGCCGGGGGCCCTGTTCTTTAGTGTCATTCTCTGGTCCCTTCTCGCTTCAACCAACCATTTTATGAATAAAGTTGCGGGCGGAAGAAGTGTCGCCACGTGGATTATTCCCGGAGTGGTCCTGATGGGACTGTATGCCGATTATTATACTCATTCCTCCATCCTCGTCGGAACGGCGTTGACAATGACGGCGTCGAACGGATGGATCCACGCGGGTAAATGGCCCGGAGTTATCCGTTTTTTGTTGTTTTCGGCGCTTGCGCTCGCTCTTTACTCTGTTGCGGGCGGCTTTGCTTTAACCTGCTTTTCCGCATGCTGTCTGATCAGCGAGATCCTCATTGAAAGGAAGCTGCGCATAGCCGGCGGGATGCTCTTAGTTGCCGTCCTTATTCAGTTTGGTATCGATGCAGCGCTCCGTATATTTGATCCCGCTACCGATCATTTTCTTCTGCCGGCGAAGGAAGAATTCCTCCAAACAAAAACCGGGATACAACCGACCGTTTTTCTCTATGCCTATTTCCCGGTATGCGCCGGAATTGTCGCGGCAGTTCGATTATTTGTCCCCCGCTTCTTCAAGTCGATGAGTACAGGGAAAAAAGGGCTGATAATACATGGAGCGCTTGGCGTTGCCGCACTGGTTGCGGCGCTGGGAACGGGCCTTCACGCTCTGAACCGGGAAACCAAAACGCTGCTGCTGGTCGACTATTGTGCCGAACATCGATTATGGAAAGAGGTGCTCGATAACGCGGCAAAACTTTCGGTAGAGGCATACGATCAATCCTGTTATGCGAACCATAATGTTAACCGAGCGCTCTATTACAGGGGTCAGCTCCCTTCCCAAATGTTGAGTTTCAGGCAGAGTTCTCTCTGGCTTCTACCGGATTATCATTCATTACGAGGAGAATACCACCTGATTCGTATTCCCTGCGATTTCTGCATTGATGTCGGCAGAGTCAATGAGGCCGAACATCTGGCGCTTGAAATGGTTGAAAAGTGGCCTTCGGGCGCGGCGCTGAAACGTATGGCTTGGATAAAAATGATTAAGAATCAGCCGGAGGCAGCCAAGGTCTATCTCAACAACCTCACAGATGATCTGGTTTGGAGGAAATGGGCCAGGAATTATTTGCAGCGGCTCGCTCAAGACCCTTCCCTTTCGAACGATTTCGAGATTCAGGAGATTCGTGAGTTAATGATGGATGAAGATGATCTCATAAAAACCGTTACTTTCCCGAATCTCGGCGAACCCTCGATCAATTTCTCGGCAGGATTACGCAGCCAACTGGAACATAACAACCGTAATCGAATTGCCTTCGAATATCTCATGGCACAGTATTTGTTGGCCGGAAGTCTGGGAGGTGTTGCATCATTGTTTCCGTTGCTCGATCAATTTCCCTATACGAATACCCCGCTCTACGAAGAAGCGATCCTGATTTTCGGCATCGCGCAGCCCGACGCAATGAAGGTGACCCCCTCAGGAGAGGTTTATTTCGGGAACCATCAAATTAACCCCCGGACAATAGAGCGATTTATGCGGCTTAAAACGATCGTGACCCGTTGCGGCGGGTTTAATTCGCAGGCCGCAGCCCTGACGGCAAGAGAATTCCCGGGAAGCTATTTTGAATTTTATATCCGGCTTCAGGCGGGAGGTGCACGTGAGTAAAAGCATTTCAAAGAAAACCCTCGGACTGATCGTCTGTGGTGCACTGGTCTTATCGACGCTCAGTGCCTGGTGGATGAATCAGCCCCGCCTACCTGCAACATGGGAGGAGGTGCAGCGCCTTCCGAACATTATGCCGGATTACTGCAGCACCGTCATTCCTCCCAATATTGCTCCGCTTAATTTTAAGGTAAACGAAATCGGAAAAGATTATCGGGTCCGCATTTACGGAGAGCACGGCGAGGATATTCTGATCTCTTCTCGGCGGGGGAAAATCATTATTCCGCCTAAACCCTGGAGGGAACTGCTCCTTAAAAATCGAGGCGGTCATATCCAATTGGAGGTGTACGTTAAAACCAGCAAAGGCGGCTGGCAGCATTTCAAAACGGTGGAAAACGCTGTTGCACAGGAAAACATTGATTCGCATCTGGCGTATCGTCTGCTGGGCTCCGTCTGCAATTTATATAATCGGATAGGAATCTATCAGCGCAACCTGGAGACCTATGAGGAAAAACCGGTGGTGGTTAATGAACGGGGTGGATGCATCAACTGCCACAGCTTCAGCAACAACGATCCCAATCTGTTTTCCTTTCACGTACGCCCGGGATCAAAAAATCAGGAGATTCCGGCTGCTATGATTTGTGTGCGCGACGGTCGCGCCGAACAACTGAATACCAAGTCGGAGATTGCACCCGGTGCGCCGGGCTACATTTCCTGGCGGGCCGACGGAAAAGCCGTCGCATTTGCCTTGGGTATGCCGAGGCAGATCTTCCGATCCCATGGCCCCGAAATTCGGGATGTGTTTGATTGTAAATCCGATTTGGCCGTTGCAGACACCGCCACCGGACAAGCAAGTGCCTCACCCGATATCCAAAAAGCGGATCATTTGGAAACGTTCCCCTGCTGGTCAGCGGACGGAAAAACACTCTATTACAACAGTGCTCCGACACTGTGGAGTGATGAGATTCCGATGGACTCGGACGGCATCAAAAACACCATGTTCGATTTAATGCGCATTTCGTATGACATTGAAAGCGACACATGGGGTCAGCCGGAGCTTTTGCTGGCTTCTGCCGATGTTGGGAAATCGCTGATTGAACCTCGAACTTCGCCGGACGGAAAATATCTGCTCTTCTGCATGTCGGACTACGGCGGCTTCCCGATCAATCAGGAATCGTGCGACCTGTATATGATGGAGCTCTCGAGCGGAGCATATCGCCGGCTGGAATGTAACAGCGATAAAACGGATTCGTGGCATTCGTGGTCGAACAATTCACGCTGGATTGTGTTCAGCAGCAAGCGGGACAACGGCTTATTTGCGCGTCCATATATCTGTTATATAGACGAAGAAGGGCGGGAGGCTAAACCGTTTCCTCTGCCGCAGAAGGATCCGGACTTTTATGACACCTTCCTGAGAACATTCAATTTGCCCGAATTGGTTTCCGGACCCATCACCCTGTCTCAAGAAGAGCTGCTCGATGCCTATATTCCACCGGAAATGGTGGACGACTCAGCGGTACCATGGAGGCAGGAAAGCACCTCGTATCAGTAGATCGCCGGTGCACCGTTTTTTACTTCAACTCTTCATTGGCATGACGCCGCACTTCTTGGTTATATGGATGTGAACTATAGAGATTTACTGCGGAAGGCGTAATACATGAGCAAAAAGAGCACGAGCGGAAAAGAGGGTTTGACCATTGCAGATATTCCCCTCGCCGGAGAAGTGACGGCACACTTTATCACCGTTCAAATGACGGAAGCGGATATGCCGAAGGCGTTTGAGCAGATCGCCGCTGAGGTACAAAAGAGAAATGCGCAGATTGCTTTTCAGTTTTTTTTCGGCGGGCGGCGCTTTTATCCTCAGATCGTTTCCGCAATGCCTCAGCTCAATTGGCCGCTGACCCTGCTTCAGGGCGATGCCTGCAACGGCGAGGATATTACCGGAACGCAAGTTATCGCCGTTTCCGGTGCTCCGCTGCATCTCATCTTGGACGGTGAGCGGAAGGCGGGGTGTTGGTTTGAAACCTCCGATGCACGCTACTGCCTGCTGGGTGATCTTCGCGCGGACGATCTTTCCCAAAGCCGTAAGCAGCAGGCGTACGCCGTCTTTGAAAAGATGGAGTCGCTGCTCGGACAGGCGGATATGCTTTTCACGGATGTCGCCCGCACGTGGATCTATCTCAATGAGCTGTTAACGTGGTACGACGAATTCAATGCGGTCCGGACCCGATTCTTTAACGAGCGGGGCGTTTTCGAAAAAATGGTGCCCGCCAGCACGGGAATCGGTGCAGGCTCCGCCGCCGGTGAAATGATGGTGGGCGCTCTGCTGGCGGTTAAACCGAAGCATGAAAAGATGAAAATCTGTGCTGTGCCATCGCCTCTGCAATGTCCGGCTCTGGATTATAAAAGTTCATTCGCCCGCGCGGTGGAGATCGAGCAGGCCGAATCGCGGCTGCTGCTGATTTCCGGAACCGCCAGTATCGAGCCGAACGGCGCGACAGCACACATTGGCGACACAAAGCAGCAGATTGCGCTCACAATGGAAGTGGTTCATGAAATCCTCAAATCGCGGGACATGGACTGGATGGACGTCGTTCGGGGCATTGCCTATTTCAAAGATATTCGGGAAGTAGCTCTGCTGCAGGAATATTGTGATCAGGAGCATATTCCACCGTTGCCGATTGTTGTTTCACATTCCGATATCTGCCGCCACGATCTGCTGTTTGAGATTGAGCTGGATGCGGTAAACTGACGCTTCTGCGGCGGCCCTTTCATATGATCAGGAGCCTGAAAAATCTACTTTTCTCCCCGAGAACCACGCTTATCCTTCTGGGAATGGCGATGCTCCTCGTACTGGCCGGAACGCTCGCACAGATCGATAAAGATATCGGTACTGTAATCGCACAGTATTTCCGGTGCTTCATTGCCCGCATTGACCTTTTCATCTTTTTCCCGCGCTCATGGAATATTCCGACGGCATGGTGGGTCCCATTTCCCGGCGGCGTCTTTATCGGCACGCTGTTGGCACTGAATCTATTGGTCGTTCATGCGGCGAACTTCAGGATAAGTGCTCAGGGGCGACGACAACGAATCGGCGGAATTACGCTGTTGCTCATCGCTCTCGCAGCACTGGCCGCGTCTGTGCTGGACCGGGGCAGCGCCTCGAAAATCAGTGCGGAAACAAATCATTTCGGGAGCATGCTTCATCAACTGGGCTGGGGCACGCCCGCTGTAGGACTGATGTGCATGGCCTGTCTAGTCCTTTATCGCCGGCGGGCCGGACTGGTCCTGCTTCTTGGCGGGTTTCTCTTTCTGCTCATCGGAGCCATTGCCTCCTCACGCCTTTCAGAAGAATTTACCCTGACACTGGAGAAAGGAGAGACGATCGATTTTCTGGACAGCTCCCGTCATTATGAACTCGCCGTGGTTGATTCCTCTTTGGCCGAAGAAACGATCCGTGATCGACAGTTGAAAAGGGAGACCTTAGTCGCTCTGAAAAAAATGCCGTTCGATATAAAGGTCCACCGTTACATGCCGAATTCCAGTCGACCGATGCCTCTTGGGCAGATTGATCCTTCGATCATTCCCGAATATCCGGACTATCACGGAATAGGCTCAGAATTTTTTGTGGTGGAGTGTGCAAGGGAGCCGGGCGCGGATCCGGCTCCGGCGGTGGATGTGGAACTGATCGACCGCGCCGGCGGAAAATCGCTGGGACGTTATCTTTTCAGCCTGTGGTTCTACCCCAACTTTACCCAGCGCCAACTCAACTTCCACTCGCTGGTGGAGGTGGGCGGGAAACAATATAGGATCTGTCTGCGCCCTCGACGAGAGGGACTCCGCGACGCCAAAGGAAATCCCTTCAGCATCACGCTGCTGGATTTTGTTCATGAAAACTATGAAGGCACTCAGATGCCGAAGCAATATTCGGATCGCATTCAACTGGTTAACGAGGGTGCCGGCCTTGATCGGGAACTACAGATCCGCATGAACAATCCGCTGCGCTACGCGCGCTTTACCTTTTATCAATTCGATACTCTGCCGGGTGGAAAAGGCCCTGTTCTGCTGGTTGTCCGAAACGGCGCACGCCGAATCCCTTATCTCTCCTGCATGCTGATGCTTGCCGGCCTGCTGATTCAGTTTGCGGGCGAAATGCGCGGTTATTTTCGGAGGAATGCCTGATGCGCCGGATGGCCTTCAACCTGCTCTGCGGATTACTGGTGCTTCTCTTTTTCCGGAGCGGCTCGCAAGCTCCAAACGAAAAGCAGGACCCATTTCATCTCCTCACGTTTTCCCGACTCCCGGTAAAAGACGAGGGACGCATCAAGCCCGTCGATACCCTTGCGCGCAACCTTCTCAAGACACTTTCCGGGCGGCAATCCTGCAAAACGGAAGACGGGGATAAGCGTTCTGCAACGGAGTGGCTGCTTAGTCTGGTCTCCGATCGGCCGGAGGCGCTGAATTATCGCGTGGTTAAAATTGAGAATGCAGACGTTCTTTCCATGCTTGAGCTGGAGGATCGCAAGGGCCGGCGTTACTCCTTAAACGAAATTTCACCCAAGTGGAACCCGCTGATTTCCGCAGCGCAGACCGCCCATTTAAGAAGCGCGAGTGACCGCGATGCCTATGACCGCCAGCTGATTAAACTTTCTGACGGGCTTTCTGAATATCAGCGCATTATCAGCGCGTTTCACGATGCCGATAATCTGAATGCGGAGCCTCTTCCGCGGCTTATTCCGCCGCAAGGCGGCTCTGAAGAATGGCTCTTGTTGGGAGAATGCGACGACTCAGCCCGCTCAAAATTTACGGAGCTGCTCGAAGCCTATCAGGCGCAGGATGCCCCGCGCTTTAACCAAGCACTCCAAAAATACGAAAATCTCCTCCAGAGCCGCTCCGTGCCCCTCCGCAACGTTCGGCTGGAGGAATTCTACAATCGACTCAACATCTTCATTAAATCCGCGGGTCTTTATCTTTTAGTCTTTCTGCTGAGTTGTTTCGGGTGGTTGTCCCGTAAAGACCGCCTCCTGCAATGCGCGAAGCTCTTTTTGTGGCTGGCTTTTATTCCGCATACGTTGGGCATTGTCGCCCGAATGATTCTTTCCGGCTATCCGCCCATAACCAATCTCTATTCATCCGTCGTCTTTGTCGGCTGGGGAGGCGTTGCCGCCGGTCTGATCATCGAACGGCGTGCGCATGAAAAACTGCCGGGAACAGGCTGTTTGATCGGCAGTGTGGTTGGTTTTATCACCCTGCTGATTGCTCATTCCATGGCCGGCGATGGAGATACGATTGAACAAATGAGCGCGATTCTCAACTCCCGCTTCTGGCTCGCTGCACATGTGGTGACTATATCGCTCGGCTATATCGCCGCATTTGTGACGGGGTTGCTTGGCGTGATCACCATTTTGTCTGGAAGCTTTTCCCGACGGATTGAACGCAAGGCCATGGAAGAGCTGGCGCGTATGCTCTACGCAACCACCTGTTTTACGCTGTTGCTGACCTTCATCGGAACGGTGCTCGGCGGCCTGTGGGCCGATATTGCATGGGGACGTTTCTGGGGCTGGGACCCCAAGGAAAACGGTGCCCTGCTGATCATTCTCTGGAACACCATCATGCTGTACGCCCGCCGCGTACTGCGAGTCGGCCTGCGCGGTTTTTCGGTTATGGCCACTTTTGGAAATGCGGTCACCGCCTGGTCCTGGTTCGGAGTGAACCAGCTCGGCATCGGACTTCACGCCTATGGATTTACCGATGCCGGCAGCCGCTGGCTGACCATTTTTATTCTTTCTCAGCTGGCGGTATGCTGTTTGGGACTTTTCTCGTCTCGGCTTAGAAAACGGTAGCAGCAGCCTTTATCGACTCCACTCTTTCAACTTCTTTTCCCGCTCTTGTTCTTCCTGAAGCAGGAGCTCTTTTTCGAGTTCTGCCGCAGCAATGTTCAGCGGGGAATACGGAACGAACTTCAACAAACTACGGTTGTGCTCGATAATGGAGTATGAACCGACACGGTAATCGCGGAAGGTTTCTTCTGTGGTTCCCAAACGGATGACCACACCTTCAAACAATGCTTTACGAACATTAATTTTTGCGTTCTTCGCATCCTGATTCTGCTGAAAGATTTTCTTTCGCTCTCCCTGTAAAGCCAGAATTTCGTCGCTGAGCTGGTTCAACTGAGTCTGGATTTTCTCAAGCAGCTCGCCTGATGCATCCGTTTTTTGTTTTTCGAGATCGTGTTGTTTTTGCTGTAACTCACCTACCTGCGCTTTGATTTCATTCAGCTTCCCGACATGATGGAAATCTACTCCCGCGCATACAAAAGTGCGTCCGCCCGAATCGCTCCCGAGTCGATTAGTCTCAATTCCGCCTTGGCCGTAGGTTGTTCCTCCGGCGATCAGTGCGGCGGTAATGGTTCCCGTACTTTTCAGGCTGCAGTTCATGGCTTCGCCCGTAACCACAATATTTCCCTTACATTCGACTTGAACTTCATGCAGATAACGCGCAGTCAGGTTGCCTCCACAGCGAATGGTTCCATACTTCCCATCGCCGGCCATCCCGCCTATTTTGATGTCACCATCCGATTCGATATGCGTGTTTTCAGCAATATGGTCCACGGTCAGCCCAAGCTTGGCGCGTACCGAAAAACCGGGACGTATGCTGCGTCGCACGTGAACAAATCCAACAAAATCGATGTTTCCGACTTCGTAGTCCACGTCGTTCTCAATGATCAGCTCATTGGTGACGGACACCCTGTTATCCTCAAAAACTACGCGGCCATCAAGCTGTGCAATATACCGACCGTCCGAGTCCAGCTTTACACCCGCTCCCGTCTTCAGCGCAGATGAAGAGGCGGCCGGCGGAACGGGAATCGGGTTGCCCAGCACAGTAAGCCCCGGCTCCCCGACTATTCTCGGAACATGAAGGCCGATGACCTGCCCCGCAGTAACATTTTCAAAAAGATGGGCATGATGATAGTCAATGTCACCCTGTTCGGTTTCGTCATAGCTCGGAACCATCGTGGAAACGCGTACTTGAAAATCGATATGTTCCGGAACTGCGGGTTTGGGGAGAAATCCTTCTGCAACGAGAAGATCTGTTGCGCGCTTGCCTTGACTCAGCAGCCCGCAGACTTCTTCCAAAACAGACAGGTTCGCAGCGGCGGTAATCTTATGTCGTTTCAGCACTTCCGCCAGTTGCTCGGGAGAAATTCCGACGGGTTCGCCCTCCGGAATAATCGTCAGGAAACACTGTGTTTCATCGGGCGACAGATGCAGGAAAAATCCATATCCGCCCTCATACCACTCTTCCAATAAATGTTTCGACGCTCCCATGTGCCTCCGATTGTGGAACGGAGCCATTAAACTCCATTGCCCGAACAGCTTATCAGACTTTTTTCCGGATGCACGGAAATATATCGATTCCGTTTATTCCTCGCTTACTTCAGGAAGCTGATCGAGTTTCTGAAATGTGAGCGCCGCAGAATTAATGCAGTAACGCAACCCCGTCGGCGGCGGCCCGTCGGGGAAAACATGCCCCAGATGCGCATCACATCGGCTGCACAAAACCTCTGTTCGAACCATCCCCTGCGAGCGATCCTCCCGTTCAACAATCACCGTCTCATCAACCGGTTTAAAGTAACTCGGCCAGCCGCACCCGGAATCAAACTTGGTATCGGAAAAAAACAGATCCTGTCCGCATCCGACGCAGGAATAGATCCCGATCGCCTGGTTATCCCAATATTTTCCCGTAAACGCCCGCTCGGTTCCTTTCTGGCGGATGACATAATACTGCATCTCCGACAACATTTCGCGCCACTCCGCATCGCTCTTCAGCACTTTATCCGCCATCGCCTCATCCTTTCCCGGCTGCACCTCTTTCTCCGCGCACGCCGATACGAACACAGACAGTAAAACAACAATGATCGTCCCGTTTCTCATGGCATCTCCTTCGCAGAAGAGACCAGGTTAGTGATATTGCGTTCAAATAAAGGGCATTACAAAAGCAGCTTGGGCGTACTCTTAATCAGCGTGATCGTGAGATCGCGCACATCGAACCAATCAGCGGGATCGGTGACGCCGGAGGCCATTTTATGATGCGCCTGCAGCCAGGTTAAACCGACAATACGCACCTCCTGCACCCGCAGGACCGCATCGTCCGAGAAGGTGGCCAACTCCTCATGCGTCGCCAGATAGTCTTCCCAATTGGGTCGAATGTTTTCTTCAACGGCATCCAGCTCATCCAGCCGAGCGATAAGGTACTCACGCACCGCCTCCAGATCGGCCCGCGCCGGCGACTCTTTTGTAACCAGATTCGGATTCAGTATTGCATCGCTCTGCTGAAGACTCTTCCACGCTTGCGGTTCCCCACGATACGCGGCATAGAGCAGCGCCAGCGCATCCATCACGGCTGACTTTTCCCGCTGTAGAGTAGCTTTGGCGCGCGCAATCCCTGCAAATTCCACGTCGATTGCGGCATCGATCTCCGCCGACAAGGAATCAATCACCTCCGTGAGTTGCTCCACTTTCAACGCCGACTCCATCGCCGCCGCATTAAATATGGGTTGGGCTGCGCGAAGGGCTTCCAGAAAGGTTTCCTGCTCCCGAACAGCTTCCAGCGTACGATCAAACGCGGAAGGGCTCATGCTCTGCGATTTCTCCACCCGCGTCCGATAGTTTGCGAGATAATCCGCATAGCGATCAATCAGCTCCGGCTGGGTAATGTTTTCCTCCGAAGTCATGTTCACCAGCTCCACCGAATAGGCGACCATATCGTGCAGGTCCTGCTTCAGGCTGTCGTTCCACTTCACCACCTCCTGAACCGCCGGTGAGTCCATATCGATAAAACGGCGGATCCGCTGAGCGCCCTCCTTGGAAACCGTCAAATCCAGATTCCCCATCATGGTGATAGTGCTGTCGGCAAAATAGCTGATGTTCGCAACTTCCTTGTTTTTGAAGCGCTCCTCCACCTTATCCTTATACCCTTCGGTCGTGGTCTTACATCCGCCCAGCAGCAGCGCGGCGGCACAGATATACAGCGGCGGTTTTATCAGTATTCGGCAATTAACAGCAGTTGTGTGCTTTGTAAACATAAAATCAATGCGAACTCATATCTATCGAATCAGTACGTTGTAAACTTACAATTCCCAGAAATGAAACCACTAATTCACACTAATCTCCACTAATTTCGTCCTTAATTATTAGTGCAGATCAGTGCAGATTAGTGGTTAAAAATTTGGTTTTTTAAGCGCTGCTTCAGAGTTCTTCGGCCAGATCCGCCGGAACGAGATTATAGAGCGAGGATTCGCCCGGTTCGTCCGGCACCGGTTGTTTCTGTCGTTTCAGAAATTCCTTGGCGAGCGTGCGGTAGGCAATCGCACCCACACAGTTGGAATCATATTGAATAATCGGCTGGCCGTAGCTCGGCGCTTCACTCAGGCGCACGTTGCGCGGAATCAGCGTATCGAATACGTTTTTGCCGAAATGCTTCCGGACCTCCTGCACCACCTGCTGCGAGAGGTTGGTACTCAAATTATACATCGTCATCAGAATCCCGCTGATATGCAGTTGCGGGTTTCCCGCATCGCGGATCTGATTCACGATATCGACCATCACGCCCAGCCCTTCGAGCGCAAAATATTCGCACTGAATCGGAATGATCACCTCATCCGCCGTATTGAGCGCATTCATGAAAAGAATGCCGAGCGACGGCGGACAATCAAAAATAATAAAGTCATACACGCCGCTCTCAATCACCGGCTCCATCGCATCACGAAGGCGGTGAAGATAATCATCACACCGGGCAATCGCCACTTCGGCACCGGCCAGATCGATCTCCGACGGAATCATGTCGAGGCGCTTGACCCCGGTCTCTTGAATCAGCTCCTGACAGCCGGACTCTCCGAGCATCGCCGAAAATACACTCGCGCCCTTCTCCAACCCCAATCCGCTGGTTGCATTGGCCTGCGGATCCAGATCCACCAACAGCACCTTTTTACGTTTCTCCGCCAGGCAGGCGGAAAAATTAACAGCCGTCGTGGTTTTCCCCACGCCGCCCTTTTGGTTTGCCAAAGCAACAACAATTGTCTTTTTCATAAATAAGAATCTCTATTCCCTGTCGGGCATTCTCCGCCTCAGTTTTCTATTGTGCATATTGTCGATGCTGCTCAATCAAGTCAAGGTACTCCTTGACCCGTGATCTCTCCCCCCAATCTTCCTATTTGCCGCCTCCGGTATCGCAGCCATCCTGGCGGCCTTGCCCCGTACCGCAGCCATCTTGGCGGCCCCGTCGCTGAGCAGGCACCCCAGAAAAACAGTCTATAGATCCGGCAATGAAGCAGCGCGAATTGCAAGATGATTTTTAGCCGCGAAAGATCACACGGGACGCAAAAATGCAGAGGGTTGGCTCTTTGAGAACCCCGCGTTCCTTGCGGTTAATTTCAATATTTCTTTGTAGAAGCGCACGGCCCCGTCGCTTAAATACAGTTCGTAGTTCAGCCTTCAGGCGACTTTTCACCAACGGGCACACCGAATCAAATCGAGTCCAGCTCTTCCCTCCGTAAATCATTCTGCCCCACCCGAAGCGAAGCGCAGAT
>JAFGWS010000014.1 GCA_016937035.1 Pontiellaceae bacterium | reverse complement strand
GCCTCATTGATTCAATAATCCTTTCATTCATTTAACAAAGGAACCTGTCATGAATGAAACGGCACAAATGCTCGTACCCATGGTCGTAGAACAAACCGGACGTGGAGAACGTTCGTACGATATCTACTCCCGCCTCCTGAAGGAGCGGATCATTTTTCTCGGCACAGAGATCAATGATACAGTAGCCAATCTGGTGATTGCCCAGTTGCTTTTCCTCCAGAGCGAAGATCCGGAGAAAGACATCAGCCTGTACATTAACTCGCCCGGTGGGGTGGTGACATCAGGATTGGCCATATATGACACGATGCAGTTTCTTAAGTGCGATATCACCACGTACTGCGTCGGTCAGGCCGCCAGTATGGGGGCCGTTCTGCTCGCTGCCGGAGCTGCCGGAAAACGCTTTGCGCTGCCGAATGCCCGCATTATGATCCATCAGCCGCTCGGCGGAGCACAGGGTCAGGCCACGGACATTCATATTCAGGCTCAGGAAATCATGCGTATCAAACAGATTCTCAACGGTATTCTGGCGAACCACTCCAAACGCAGTATCGAGGACTTGGAAAAAGATACCGACCGCGATAACTTTATGTCGGCAACGCAGGCCGCTGAATATGGATTGATCGACGAAGTTGTTGCGCATGCTAAATAGGACGTTGGACCACTCTTATGCCGAATAAACAAAAGCCTAATCAATGCTCTTTCTGCGGGAAAACAGAGAAGGACGCACGTCAGCTGATTGCCGGCCCCGGCGTCTTTATCTGTGATGAATGTGTTGGGCTCTGCGATGCTTTGCTCGATCATCGAATGACTCATCTCACCGAGTCGGTTGAAAAAGTGGAAGATTTTAAGATCCCCACGCCGCAGGAAATTAAGGAAAAGCTGGACAGTTATGTGGTGGGCCAGGATTCCGCCAAGAAGGTTCTGGCGGTCGCGGTTCACAATCACTACAAGCGGATGGCCTCCCATCTGGATGTCGACGACGTTGAACTTGATAAAAGCAACGTGCTGCTCATTGGCCCGACCGGTTGCGGAAAGACGCTCTTGGCCCGTACGCTGGCCCGTGCTTTGAATGTTCCGTATGCCATCACCGATGCAACGACGGTAACGGAGGCGGGCTATGTGGGCGAAGATGTTGAAAATATTCTGCTTCAACTCTTACAGGCCGCTGACTTTGATGTTGAACGCGCGCAGCGCGGCATCATCTACATCGACGAAATCGACAAGATCGGGCGCCGCACCGACAACGTATCGTTGACGCGCGACGTTTCCGGAGAAGGTGTCCAGCAGGCCCTGCTCAAGATTATCGAGGGTACTGTATCCCGTGTTCCGCCCAAAGGCGGACGTAAGCACCCGCAGCAGGAATATATCGAGATCGATACCTCCAACATTCTTTTCATTTGCGGCGGTGCGTTTGTGGGCATTGAAGACATTATCCGTAAGCGCGTAGACAAAAAGAATATCGGTTTCGGAACTCCGGAGAAGGAAGAGATATCGCCCAACTTTGTCACCATGAATGTTGAGTCTGAGGACCTGCTGAAATTTGGACTCATTCCCGAGTTTATCGGTCGTCTTCCGGTGGTCACCAAGCTCGAAGAGCTGACCGAGGAAGAGCTGATGCGGATTTTAACCGAGCCCAAAAACGCGATTGTTAAGCAGTATAAAAAGCTGTTGGCGATGGACGGCGTTGAACTGGAATTTGAAACCGATGCGCTCCACGCCCTTGCTTCCATGGCGGTTAAGCGTAAAACCGGTGCCCGCGGGCTGCGCGCTATCATCGAGCACCTGATGCTTGATGTGATGTATGAAGTGCCGGCGCGTGACGATGTGTCGCACTGCACGATCACGCGCGACATGGTGGAGCACGGGCTTCATCCGTTTGAAGGGCTTAAGCTCAAGAAAAAGAAAAAATCCGCTTAACATGTGTTAAGCGGACTGTGCGCCCTCGACCGGAGGGGAGTTGCATGATCAGGGGCCGAAGGGGATGTTTTTCCCCTTTTCGGCCTTTTTCTTATGAGGGCATTAAACCCCTGCCATTAATAGCGATAGTGCTCCGGCTTAAACGGACCGTCCTTCGGAATGCCGAGATAGTCGGCCTGTTTCTGCGAGAGACGATCCAGCTTTACACCGATCTTTTCCAAATGGAGCCGCGCAACCTCTTCATCGAGAATTTTCGGCAGCGTATAAACGCCGATCGGATATTTTTCGGGGTTGGAGTAGAGTTCCATCTGTGCGAGTACCTGATTGGTAAAGCTGTTGCTCATTACAAAGCTGGGGTGTCCCGTGGCGCAGCCTAAATTCACCAGTCGTCCCTGGGCCAGCAGAAGAATGCTTTTTCCGTCGGGTTTAGTGATTTTGTCCACCTGCGGTTTAATGTTGGTCCACGTGTATTTTTTCATCTTTTCCACCTGGATTTCGGAATCGAAGTGGCCGATGTTGCAGACAATCGCCATATCCTTCATCTGCAGCATGTGCTCCTCTGTAATGACTTCGCAGCAGCCGGTAGTGGTTACAAACACGTCGCCGATTTTACAGGCGTCGTTCATGTTCATCACGGCATAGCCTTCCATCGCAGCCTGCAGCGCGCAGATGGGGTCGATCTCCGTGACTACCACCCGTGCGCCCTGACCTTTGAGGGACTGTGCGGAGCCTTTGCCCACATCACCATAACCGGCAATGACCGCAATCTTGCCCGAGAGCATCACATCGGTTGCACGCATAATACTGTCGACTAGCGAATGGCGGCAGCCGTAGAGATTGTCGAACTTGGATTTGGTCACGGAGTCGTTCACGTTAAACGCCGGGAAGAGCAGCTCGCCCTTGGCCGCCAGCTGATAAAGGCGATGTACGCCCGTGGTGGTTTCCTCGGAGACGCCCAGAATATCCTTGGAAATGCGCGAGAAGCGGTGGGGGTCTTTCGTGAGTGCTTTCTTGAGCTGGGCGTAGAGGATGCCTTCCTCTTCGCTCTCGGGCTCTTTATCGAGGATCGACGGATTCTTCTCCGCTTTAAAGCCCAACTGAACAAACAGCGTGGCATCGCCTCCGTCGTCCAGAATAAGATTCGGTCCCAAGCCGTTTCCCCAGTCGAGAATGCGGTCGGTGTATTCCCAATACTCTTCCAGCGACTCGCCCTTCTTCGCAAAAACCGGCGTGCCGGTTGCGGCAATGGCAGCGGCGGCGTGGTCCTGCGTGGAAAAAATATTGCAGCTCGCCCAGCGCACCTCAGCACCCAGCGTTTTCAGCGTCTCAATCAGCATCGCGGTCTGAATCGTCATGTGGAGCGATCCGGTAATCCGTGCGCCGGTCAGCGGTTTTTCTTTGCCGTATTTTTCCCGAAGCGCCATCAGCCCGGGCATTTCATATTCCGCCAGCTCCATCTCTTTTCGGCCAAAGTCCGCCAGTGAAATATCGGCAATTACATAATCAGTATTTGTATTCATTGAATTTTCCTTTGTTAAATCTATATTTTCTTTCCAACGGCAATAAGTACCGATAAATCCGGCGTTGCTCCGGTCAGTGAATCCAGTGCCACCGTTTCAAGTCCGGCGCACGTAAACCATCTGCGGGTCTCCAACGGATCAAAGCCCAACCATTGGTCCGCCCACTCCTCGCGCGCCCACTCATGCTCGTGGCGCACCAAATCCAGAATAATCATCTGCCCGCCGCATTTGAGTCCTTTCGCGGCGTTGCTCACCACCTTGTCGGGATTCAGCGTGTGATGCAGTGATTGACTCAAAAACAGCGCGTCGAACGAGGCTTCCGGAAGCTCCAACGATTCCAGATTCCCGACCTTGAGTTCCAAGCGGTCCAGGGTTTTCAGCTCCGCCGCTTTTTCGGCCACTAGGCGCAACATTTTTTCCGACTGATCCACCGCCACCACTTTCTGAGCAAAGCGCGACAGCATCAGCGCCAGTACACCCTCGCCGCAGCCCAGATCGCCCACGATTTTCTCTGAAAACCCGGCCGCCAGTCCTGCCGCCAGCGCCTGCCATCCGCCGCCCGGCTCGGTCAGTGTGCCGTACCGCCCGGCTACCTCATCAAAAAATTCAAGACTCCGCCGACGGCGCAGATCCACCACACGCTCTACCGCCGCCGCGTCACGATTCGCCACGGAAATATCCTGCAGCCGATGCGTTAAAATCTGTGAAAACGCTGTGTCGTGGAAGAGGGGGCCCCGATTGTAAAAAACGGATGTGCCGTCGCGCCGCGCGGCCACCAGACCCGCTTCGCGCATCGGTTTAAGATGGCGGCTCACCGACGACTGCGGCATCTCCAGCGCCTGAACCAATTCCGCCACGGAAAGCTCCGCTTGGTCGATTGCACGCAGAATGCGGAGGCGGCCTTCGTCCGCCAGCGCTTTAAAAATATCGAGTATTTCATTCATATCCGTTTATCCGTATTTGCGGATAAAAGGTGATTTCCCCCATGTTGTCAATGCCGATGCAATAATTCTCTTCAACTCCCCCAATCTGCGCAATCTTACCCATTGCGAAAATCCTAAGCCCGAATTCCGAAACCCGAAACAATGCAAAAAATCTTAAATTCGAATTTTTCCTGCCTGCAATGAATTGATTGGAGAAACATACAAGATTGGATGTGTACTGAATCATCCTTGTTTAGCATTGCGGATCTATTGGCGGCTCAACTACACTGCATCGCCTTACGCTAATAGAAATAAGGAAGTCAGCTATGCATTTAAAAATCAAACCTCTGAACGAAACCGCCCGCGAAATTTATGCCGACCACGGACATTTTCATGAGGGCGACGCCGGGCTCGACCTTTATGTGCTCGAAGACATCACCATTGAACCCGGCGAAACGAAAGCGATCCACCTCGGCATTTCCTGTGAACCGGAAGACGGCCGCGCCTATTTTCTGATGCCGCGCTCCAGTATTTCCAAAACGCCGCTGCGCATGGCCAACTCCATTGGACTGATCGACGGCGGCTACCGCGGGGAGTTGATTGCGATGTGCGATAACATTAAGGACTTCTCCTTTACTGCCGAAAAAGGCCAGCGCCTCTTTCAGGTGGTGGCCTGCGACTGTTCGCCCATCTTCTACGAACTCGCCGACGAGCTTTCTGAAACTACCCGCGGCTCCGGCGGCTTCGGCTCCACCGGGAAGTAGGGGCCTTCTGCAAAACCGTCGGATTTGCAGAGGCGGTTATTCGTTGTTTGTTGTTTGTTCAGCCTGATAACAAAAAGGGGCCCCTTTTTTGCCTGGAGTTTGGTTTTCCATCACTCAGGCCGTGCTTGCCAGTATTGCGCTGCACAGATCAGTTTCGCCTTTAATCGACTTCGTGCCT
>JAFGWS010000119.1 GCA_016937035.1 Pontiellaceae bacterium | reverse complement strand
CATAAATTCCGCGCCGAGGACTTCGACGGTCTCGTCGACTTTACCGTCAAATTTGATTCCACCGAGGCCTTCCTCTCCGAAATTGCGCTGCTCACCAACATGGATGCCGAAAGTGCAAACGCCCCCTCAGACTCTGCCGAGAACGATAGCCTCCGCCTGAGCACAGTGCATCAGGCCAAAGGCTTAGAGTGGAAAGCGGTATTTGTTCTCTTCATGAATGAAGATATGTTCCCCAGCAAAAAATCGATGGAGGAGAGCGGCGATGCCGAGGAGCGGCGACTTTTCTACGTTGCGGTTACACGCGCCGAAGATGAGCTCTTTCTCTGTTCCGCCATGGTGCGGCGTCAGCGCGACGGCGGCATGATCTTCCTCGATCCCTCCCGCTTCCTCACAGAAATCCCCGAAGAACTGGTCCGAAACGAGCGCGGGTTTTATTGATCGTCATACCTTAATCTGACGGCTTGGCCCTATTCCAAGGAATGTGCTGAAATCTCATTAGGAAGTGCCCCTAACACGCTTGGTAACCGGCGTGGTTTTTACTGCCGTTCGGTAGTCGGGAGAGTAAGGCGCACGGTGGTTCCCTTTGAGCTGCTTCTGATGTCGATCAGCCCTCCGTGATCAATCATTGTGCGGCGGACGATGGGTAACCCAAGGCCAACTCCACTGTTTTTGGTTGTGCAGAAGGGGGAGTAAACATTGGGCTGAAGCTCTTCGGGGATGCCGGGGCCATTGTCGGTTACTTCGATGATTACAGCTGGGCGGTCAATTCCGATTTCTCCGCAGGAGGCGCGAAGGCTAATTTTTGGTGTCTTGTGTTCATGGGTTGCCAGATAGGAGTTTTCCAGAAGACGCGCAATTGATTGGGCCATTACTTCTGAATCGACGTTGACCAGAGGAAGCTCATCTGAGCACGTAATGGTGATACTCCCGCTGTGATTCAGCTCTTCTTTTGTGTTATCGGCTTTTTTGGCGGCATCATCGAGTAGTGTTGAAATGTTGGTGGGCGTTAAGTTTAGTGTTGGCGGGTTTGCATATTCATCGAGCTGAGTGATCATGCCGTTAAGTTGTTCAACCTCTTGCGAAACGAGTTTTTGGAATTGGTCGCGGAACTCTTCGTCCTTGTGGCGTTCAGGTAAGAGCTGGGAGAAGGTGCTGATGGCCACGAGCGGATTGCGGATTTGGTGTGAGATTGCGGAGCTCAGTTCATTCCAGAAACGGGCGCGTTCAAGATTATTTTTCCGTTCTCGCAGAATGTGTTCTTGTGTCAGATCGTTCAGAACCGCTATGGCGCCAACACACTGCCCTGCCTGTTCGAGGCAACGAGTTTGGATTGACATTTTTTGCTGCGAGATGGGTTCGGACCATTCCTGAGCTTCTCCGGCTTCTTTTCCGTCAATACAACGATGAAGCATGGAGGCAATGGAGGAGGATACTTTTTCGACCGGTCGGCCGATCAGCTCGGAAGCGGAACGTCCGAGAAGCTGTTCGGCCCCATTGTTGAACCAGCGGACGGTGCCGTCTCGGCCGATGGCGATAATGCCGGAAGGAATGGCCTGTAGGAGGTTCTCCGCCATAGCTTTCTGCAACGCAATGTTTTCGTGAAGGAGTGAGTTTTCTATGGCGACGGAGACTTGCTCGGCCATTTCTGTGAGCTCTTCAATGTCGCGCAGGCCGAAGGGAGCACCGGAGCACGCACGACCGACGCAGAGCCAGCCGTTCAGGCGCTCGCGGCCAAAGAGTGGAAGAATGACTTCAGCACCAGTTTGATCGAGCATTTGTTCAATGAGTATCCGTTGTTCGACGTGTTCGATGTGCCGAAGCATAGAGCGCGAAATGCTGTGGGCGTGGATTCGAATCCATCGTACAAACGGGTGGGTTTTGCTAAAGTGTAGTTCGCGCGTCTCTTCCATGCACTTGATCCCGGCTCCGAAGGTGTAGTGCTCATCCGAGGTGAGTGCAAATACGGCAACTCGGGATACTTTGGCGCAGGAGGCGACCCCTTCAACAATGCTTTCCAACATCTCTCCAACATTGTCGAATCGACGAAAGGCTCTGGAAAAGTGGTGTAAAGAGGGGACGATGGTTTCGCGCGGTGATTCGGGCTGCGGGGTTGCGGGGGCGAAGAGAGCTTCGCGTAATACGCGATTTTCGTTTTGTAGTTTTTGGTGGCTTTGTGCCTGATCAAACAGGGTTTGCAATCGCAGGCGCCCGGGATCGGGGGACTCAACGGTATACACATCCATGGTTGCGGCGCGGAGAGCGGGGTCGGAGCGTGCTTCACCCAATGCAATGATGAGTACGGAGCTGTAGGTTGCGCGGGTTTCTTCAATGAGTCGAAGGCTTTTAGGGCTGCAAAGGTCCATGAACAGTAGGGATGAACTGTTCTGGTGGAGCAGCAAATCTAGTGCTTCTGGTTCCGAAACGTGTTGAAGCAGTGTTCGGGAATGTAAGAAACCAGTGAACCGCTTCAATAGCGTTGTATTCTGCGTATAAATGATACTTGTGGGCAATGCGCTCATTCGGATAATATCTCTTCTTTCTCATCAGCTAAAGGAAGCTCGAGGTGGAATGTGGTCCCCTCTCCCTTTCTGCTCTCAATGCTTATTCTGCCAAGGTGCTCGTTAACGATTCCATGAGACACGGAGAGACCTAGCCCTACACCGCGTTCTTTTGTCGAGAAAAACGGGTCAAAAACATATTTTTGTTGCTCTTCTGAGATGCCACAACCAGTGTCGGATATGTCTATACAGAGCATGTTCTCTTGCTGGGCTGTTACAATGGTTAAGGTGCCGTTTGGGGACATGGCTTCAATGGCGTTCATAAATAGATTGATCAGCGCTTGGTTAATTTGCTCTGCATCTGCCATTACCAGATCAGATGTTGCTTTAAGTTGTCTGTTCAGGTGAATGCTTTTGTTGTTGAGCTGTTGTTCAACCAGACGGATCGAGTTGTCAATGACATCATGTAATTTTGTCGGTTTTA
This sequence comes from Pontiellaceae bacterium, assembly GCA_016937035.1. The sequence goes on along the minus strand of JAFGWS010000119.1, from coordinate 8,152 downwards.
GCGCGGCCTTTCCTGGTCGTGCAAAGTTGAGGAGGCGGTTTACAATCGAGTCAATCCGCCGCACTTCCTGTTGGACAAGGTCAACGAATGTTCCACGAAACTCCGGATCGTCGTACTGTTCGGGTAATAATTCGGTGAAGGTTTTAACGGTTACAAGCGGATTTTTAATTTCATGTGCCATTCCTGCGGAGAGTGTGCCAATGCTGGCCAGTCGATCGGTTCGTCGAATCTTTTCTTCCATTTTTCGCAGGTGCGTCATATCACTAAACACAAGCAGAACCCCAAGTTGCTTGCCTGTGTATCCATGAAACACTGATCCACTGACACGGATAGGAATCCATTCTTCACTGGTTTCGATAAATGTGTCGACATCGCGCACGGCGGTGTCGGAGTCAAAAATATGGTTTACTATATCGACCAGCTCCTCGGGGAGTTGCTCGACGGGTTGGTTTAAAATGTCGTCGTTGAGGCGCGTAATTAATTGGGCGCGGTGGTTAAATACCGTTATGCAACGTGTCTCGTTGATGGCAATAATCCCACTGGTTAGTGAATCCAGTAGGATATCATTATAAATTTTTCCATCCTGAATCGCGGTATAGAGTCTGGCATTTTCAAGGGCCACCGCAAGTTGATTGCACAATCTTTGAAGTGTCTGCTGCTCCCGAAGATCATAGATGGATCCATTTATTTTCGGGTGAAGTAAAATGATCAGTTCCAGCTTGTTGTGTAGGAAGCAACCTATAACAGCAGCAGCTCCGACAGTTTTGATTTCGTGTCGGGCTTTGATTATTAGGGGGGTTGCCCGCATTCGATCCAATGTGTCTGTAGTGAAGGATTCGCGATCCCGGTTAATCAGTTCAATCAGACTGCTGTGCTGCTTGAGAGAGACCTGTTCATCCTTGTTGCGTTCTGGAAAGGAGCAGAGTTCAGAAAAAGAATCATCCGTATTTTTTTCCAGCAGAACTACCCGTGTTGTCTGAAAAACATGAGTGACAAAATCCGAAAAAGCCGCAAGCAGGGTCACCTCCGTGGAGACCTCTTGTAAAATAACTTCAGATTCTGTCAGAACCCGATCCATGTCGAACGGATTTGATGAAGAAAATAGTCGGTACGAAAAACGGTGAATCCAGCTGTTTGCTGGAATCATTGAAAATGCAACCACAAGTGCAGCTACCAAATGAGATAAATACGATGTGTCAGAAATCACATAATTGAACCCTACTCTAATAAGCCATTCTGTGGTCATGTATGTGATGACTAAGTAGACTGCCAGGAGGATATAAACTACAATACGCTGCACAATAACAGAGACTGAATGGATTCGGCGGGTTGCGATTCCATACGCAACAACGGTGTTCATTACTAATGGGAACAGGGGGAGAAAACGAGTCGCTTCCTGCGTTCCCATCAGATTGGATACGGTAAAAAGAACCACCCCGAATGAAAACCCAATTAACCAGCCAAGTAGAAGAAATAACCCCTCCTGACGCTGAGCCCCGGTTGTCCTCTTGAAAATCTTTGGGATGGAAAGCACCATTCCAATGGTCGATGAGATGAAGTATGCAATGTAGAGAATAAAGCCCAGTCCATAATCTGCAATCGGAATCGTCCCTGTCGAACTATCAAAATAGGCCTTTTTTAGAAAAAATTTTGTCTGACAAAGAAATACAAGTGATACTGATATAATAATTAAATAACGAAGCCTATAGAGTATTTGTGTCACAGAAAGCTTCGGCTCCAAAATAACCTGACACAAAATAAAAAAACCGAGCGGCAGGAAAACTGCTGCAGCATCAACTTGTTTAGTTGCAAACAGTAACGAATCGTCATTCTGAATTGTAATAAGAAACATCCAAATCAGCCAGAATATAATCAGGAATGTTGTAGATAAGAAATATTGGTTTATCTTGCGCCGTGGGTTAGAGCCCCAAACAAGCAATCCGATAATGATATTTCCAGTTATTCCTATTAGGATTATACTTTGAAAGGTGTTCATTTTACTCTACTGACAAGAAGTGTGCTGTTTTCGGCCGCCATCCCGTGCGAATTGATTATAGCAGTATTAAAGTTGGATTTTCTAGGTGCCCCTGGGACATGGTCGAGATCACATTTTGGATCAGGTTCTGTTAAATTTGCTGTGGGTGGGATTAGGCTGTTCTTTATCATCAGCGCACACGCAATCACTTGCATAATTCCCGCCGAGGCCAAGGCGTGCCCCAAAACGCCGCGAATAGATGTAACAGGTATCTGATAAGCGTGTGACTTGAATATTCTCTTAATCATTTTTATCTCCAAGGCATCCATTTCGGGGTGACCTTGGCTGTTTGAACAAATGTAATCGACTTGGTTTGGGTAGATTCCGGCTTCATTTAAAACTCCAGCCATACTCTTTGCCATTCCATCAAGCGGTTCTCCGTCGGCAGAATCTGTAAATCTCGATCCAGAAATGATTTCGAGCAGAGGTGTTGCTCCTCGAGCTAATGCCGAGTCCAGTCGTTCTAGGACCAGAATTCCCGATCCCTCGGAAAAAACAACTCCTGAGCGGTTTTTGTCAAAAGGTCGGCAAACCTGTTCTGGCGGGTAGTCGGTTGAAGGAGAAGTTAGATTGATCGCGTAAAAACTGGCGACGGTCACAGGAGTGACATAAGAGTCAACAGCTCCGGCCAGCACCAGATCAGAACGTCCGCTCCGAATATGTTTCACCGCTTCGCAAATGGCATCAAGTCCGGAGGGGCAGCAGGACGAAATAGTTGTTGGGGAAACCTGGAATCCAAAAACCTGCGCGATTGCTCCCGCCGTAGCTGCCGGAGGGAATGCCCTTACATTCAAGGGCATTTTGTGAGCACCCTTTTCTGCCAGAACTTTTGCGTTGTGTTCAATGAGATGGTTTGCACCTGATGCAACGCCAAGCATGACCGGAACGACCTCCTCCTTTTTTAGCATTTCAGGAGTCAATCCTGCTTGATTTAGCGCCTGTTGGCAGGCTACTAGACCAAACTGGGTTTGAAGAGAGTATCGGTGTGGGCGGCATTTGGGCCCAAAGTAGTCTCTCATGTCAAAGTTCTTGACTTCTCCTGCAATTTTTACAGGAAAATCGGAGGCATCAAAACGGGTGATGGGACCAATGCCACTTTTGCAGTTGATGAGCGCATCCCAGTAGGGGTCGATTCCGATGCCGCACGGCGATACAATTCCCATGCCTGTAACGACTACTCTATTAGAGTCTGAAGAAATCATAGTGTTAAAACCCCTTACGTAATAAACTTTTTATCCAATCTAAATCCAATAAGCATGTACAAAGCAAGGGTGTTAGGCAATGCAACAGTATGGAAATTATGAGGGGGTTCTCGTAGAGGGGAAATCGTAGATAATGGCGTAACTATTTGTTTGCAGAGGAATTCGCGTCATCGCTTCGCTGTGCCCTTCTTCTACTGTTTTTGTTTGTGATATTCGTGTGCAGAAGCTATGTTCCGCCGAGATTTAGGAGAATGTGTTTGGTATGGGTGCAAGAATTAGCCAAGGGTTGTGACGATTATGAATGTAGGGGGAAAACGATTTTTTGTTGTCGGCGTGCTGACCCTGTTTGCGAATGCGGTGGGTTTTGGAGATGGAAATCGTAACACCCCAGAGGGGGCTGCTGCTGTTGGTGCGTTCGGCGGGCATCGTGTTTTTGCAGATGATGCAAATGCAACCATTCATAACTCGGCGAACCTGGTGAATCTGGCACAACCCATGTTGCAATTTAATGCAACGTTTGGATACGGGGACTCGGAGTTTTCTAGTGCGTTTGGGGCGGATAAAACCGAAAATCCAAGTTATTTTATCCCCGGGTTTTCGGTTGCGGCACCTTTCGCGGATGGAAAATATGCGGTCGGCTTTTCTTCATACGTGCCCTATGGCCGTTCTGTGCAATGGGGAAGTTCAGGATTGCTAGCCCAGTTAGGGGCGCCTTTTGAAGGCAGCATGACGGTTGCTGATCTGACGCCGAATGTGGCGATGCGTCTTAATGATCGTTTTTCTGTTGGGATAGGGGCTGACCTGTATTACGGAATGGTGAATCAAAAACAGTACATGGGGGGCATGCTGGCGGACATTAATGCAGACGGAGAGGCGCTGGGCTGGAACGCAGCGGCCACGTGGAATATAACCGACCGACAACATCTGGTGGCTACATATCGCTCGCCGGTTAAAATCGAGTATGAGGGAGACCTTGGCGTAACGGGACTTCCCAGCAGTGATATTAATGCCGATATTGAGTATCCGACCATTGCGGCTCTTGCCTATGGGGTTGAACTCTCCGACCAGTTTCGTGTCGAGATGGATGCGGAATGGTTAGAGTTTTCTCAGTATGAAATGTTGACGTTGGTTAACCCATCTGGAGCGCTTGGCATCTCGACAATTCCTCAACGACTTAAGGATACGTGGACGGTAGGCGTTGGAGCCGAGTGGGATTGTTCGGAGTGCTGGACCGTGCGGTCTGGTTTTATGTATCTCAAAAATCCGACGCCGGATGGAACCTATGGCCCTCTCGGTCCGGATGAGGATCAGGGCGTGATTTCAATTGGGATCGGCTATGAAAAAGGAAACCATCTTTTTGATGTGGGGTATGCTGTTGGGCTTTTCAATGGGCGCTCGGTGACCAGTTCGATAAACAGTCCTCCGGGCAAGTATGATTTTTCCGTCAACTTATTGTCGGTTTCATATGGGTATAAGTTTTAAGGGGTGAGCTATGACTAAAGATCGACTTCTTGTTATTGATGATGAACTTGGCCCGCGAGAGAGCCTGCGGTTTCTGTTCAAAGACTCGTACGATGTATTATGCGCTGACTCCGTAGATAAAGGACTGGAGGCGTTAAACTCAACTCCACCCGATTGCATTATTAGCGATATAAAGATGCCAGGAAAGTGCGGCATAGAGGGGTTGAAGGAGATTCGTTCCATCGACCCTCAGGTGTCTGTTATTATGCTCACTGGATTTGGGTCGCTTGAAACCGCTCAGAAGGCTATTCGTTACGGAGCAACAGACTACTTGCAAAAACCCTTTAATACTGGGGAGCTCCGGGAGGTTGTCGCTCGCTATATTCAGCGCACAAAACTTCAGCGCAAACAGATTGCGACCACCGATCATCTGGAAAACTTAGCGGCTAAACTACAAAGTCAGCTGGATGAAAAGGAAGAGCTGGCTGAACTCGGTGAAAAATCGTCTGAGTTTCTTCACGATTTGAGCAATCCGATTTGTGTCATTAATGGGTACGTGAAGATTCTTCTGCAGGAAATTGCAGATAAACGTTCTGAGAACAAGGAAGTCAATGTCAGCTATTTGGAGCAGATTGAAAAAAATGTGTCGCGATGTCAGGAGATGTTGACGCTTTGGCGTGAGCGCTCCATGCAGATTAATTCTTCACCACGAAAGGTTGATGTTGGCGATTTGGTGGCGGAAGTGACGGAAAATGCGAAGACGCTCGCCGCCCAGAAAAATGTGCATGTGGTGCTAAATACGGGGCCAGCAAGCTGTCTGCGATGTTCTAATCTATCGTACCATCCAGAATATAGTTGGTAATGCTCTTGAAGCCTCTCCTTCGGTTGGGGGTTGCATTCAAGTAAGCTGGCGTATTGAAGGATCCAACGTGCGGATCGAGGTAGAAGATAACGGCGGTGGATTTGCTCCTGAAAAGTTGGACGATATGGAAACCAAATATTACACGACCAAAGGCGAGTCCGGGGGTATGGGCCTTGGGCTGTTTATAACCAAAAACATTGTCGAAGCGCATGAAGGCTCTCTAATTCTGGGAAATAATGAGTCGGGAACAGGGGCATTGGTCTCTCTGGTTTATCCGCTTGTGAAATAAAGTGGATGCTGATGAGTTCAAATAACCTAGACGATGCTGGATCGTATAAATACGGCCAATTTAAAGAAAATCAGGAAGAGTTAGACCGCCTAAAGCTTCAGGCAACAATTGCGCTCGATCTGGAAAAAAAAGCGTGGAAAGAGGCGGGCCTTCAGCCGGGTATGAAGGTGCTCGATTTGGCCTGTGGACCTGGTTTTATTTCGTGTGAGTTAGCGAAAGAAGTGGGCGATGGTCATGTCGTTGGTGTCGACATCAATGAAACGCTGATTGCCACTGCGCATCAGGCGAAAGAACGAGAAGGGGTAGATAATGTTTCGTTCTCTCTGGGGAATCTCTATGAGCTTGATCTGCCCGAAAATTCATTTGATTTTGTTTATGCTCGTTTCGTTTTCCAACATTTAGAGCACCCAGAAAAGGCGTTGGAAAACATCTTGAAGGTACTTAGGCCGGGGGGCGTGCTCTGCATCACCGATATCGATGATAACTGGACCAGTTTTTCGCCCGAGAGCGATGCTTTTGTGAAATTTATTCGCAAAGCAGGGGCTGGGCAACGGCGGAAGGGGGGCAATCGATTGATCGGTTCGCAACTCTATGGCATGCTAAAGAACACTGGCTATCAGGATGTTTCAACAAATGTTCATCCACTTTCCTCAGAAGACCTTGGCATTCGTTATTTTCTCGGTGTTGCTGTTCTTTTTCGGGTGGAAATGTTGAATGGCTTCCAAAAACTACTCGCACTAAACTGTCTTCGGAAAATAAAAAAAGCGGCCCAAGATGAACATGCTTGGGGAGCTGTAGGTGTTTTCGTGACGACCGGGCTAAAATCGTAATCTCATCTCCACTGAAAACTTAGTGTGGGTGCGGGGTGAATTTTATGCAATTCGTCGTGATGAACTGCGCACTGTGTTTCTTGTGGGTAGTTTCTTTTTATAATACAAATATGTCTTAGCCCGGATATTTCATGAGCAGTCATAATTGACCACGAGGCCCTGAAGAACACGGAGAGTGCCCGTGGAATGAGTGTTTTTCAGCAGGGATGAGCTGGATTGGCTGGTTTTGGGCAGACTCCGCCTATCGCCCGCCGTGCCGGGAGACCGAGCGCAACCGCGGATACGACGCGCTGCTTTCGCTGGCCTTCAACCTGGCCCGCGGGGTCGACCTGCTCTGTGGCGCACCGAAGCGGCGGGAGTTGCGGAAGGCCTGCAAATACGCACCGCGCTTCTTTCGGATAGCGACGTTGCGTCGCCACCTCTTCGCTCTCCCCGGCTTCATCAAGGTGCATTCGCGCACCAGTACGGTGATGCTCATCGGCGGCGGAGCCGGTAACCTCGCATGGTTTACCGGTTGGTGGGACACCCTGGCCCGCTGTTGACGCATCGCGCCTAGTCATCGGAGATTGGAAACGGCGGGCCCGCACCCGCCGCGGGGAACCTTTGTGTCTCGCAGTAAAAAGACCGTAGAAAGAAGCGATTTAAGGGTGTGTAAAACCCGTCGGGTACCTGGAATATTCAGGCCAAGCGGCAACCCGAACAGGGAAAACGCACGCACATTTTTTGAAAAATCTTACATCAGCTTATGTCGATCCGGAATTCCACGGCGCGGAGGCGCAAACGGTAAGTTGGGGATTTGGGTCGTGCCCCGCCCGTATCGCAGGCATCTTTCCTGCCTTGGCTTTATCGCGGGCATCCTGCCTGCTTTGTCGGGTTTCGGGGCCGTCGCGAGGGGGCATAGCCGGTGCGTAGTGCAGGTTGTTCGGGGTAGCGCCTCCGCTATGTCGGTGGCGTTTTTCGGGAATAGCCCGAACGTGCACGAGCCGGCACATAATGCAGGCTGTACTGATCTGGAGATTTATTTACAACGAATGAAGGAAAAGCAACGAATGTGGAATCATTGTGCCATCAAATCATTTTGCCCAGATATCTCTATCCTGTCTTGCGTCTTGGCGGCTTTGCGTAATTTAAACTCCGAGGCACCAAGCCACCAAGCCTCCGAGCTTCCGAGCCTCCGAGTCCTCGAGCGCAGCGGGTGGTGAATAATTTTGACCGCGAAGAAGGGAAGACGCGAAGTGCGCAAGGGCAGGATGATTTTGGGGCAGAATAATTTACGGAGGTAAGAGCTGGGGGCGATACCTTTCCTTTTTGTGATGTATGCATACTTTACTTGCTTGCAATTTGGTTTAACTCTCTGTTTGATACTATTCTTTAGGTTGAGCGCGGCGGGCGGCGATAAGGGGAGAGTATGCTTTCACAAATCAATTCCGGTGCGGTGGTGGGAATCGAAGCCTTTCCCATCGAGATCGAGGT
>JAFGWS010000118.1 GCA_016937035.1 Pontiellaceae bacterium | reverse complement strand
TGCTGGTGGCATCGCGAAGTTCTTTAATCATACTGGTGGTAATAGCCATCGTAATGTGTCCTCTCTGCTAAATTATGCTTCTTCGTTTTTGGTTTCAGATTCTTCGGCAGGCGTTTCTTCAGCAACCGGCTCGGCAGCAGCAGCAGGAACTTCTTCCTTCACTTTCTCAACGACAGGAGCCTCTTCCTTCACTTCTTCAGCAACGGGAGCTTCCTCAACGGCAGGAACCTCTTCAGCGGCAGGAGCTTCTTCCTTCACCTCTTCAGCCTTGGCCTCGGCTTTTTTCTTTTCGTCCGCTTTTTTCTTCTGTTCCTTGATCTTCTTCAGCACTTCTTCGCGCTTCTTCTTCTCTTCGAGCTCTTTCTTCTTGCGCTCTTCGCGGGCGGCTTTGGCCTTTTCACGCTCTTCAGCTTCTGCCTTTTCACGCGCTTCACGCTCGGCAGCGGCTTTAGCGGAGTATTCTGCGTCCGCTTCTTTGATGACTTCTGCGAGCACATCGCAGATGAGTCCAATGGAACGCAAAGAGTCGTCGTTACCCGGGATCGGGTATTCAACAAGGTCCGGATCCGCATTCGTATCGACCAGCGCAACCACCGGAATATTGAGGCGTTTGGCTTCGGCCAGTGCAAGATGCTCACGCTTCAAGTCAACCACAAAAAGGGCACCCGGCTTCCTGGTCATGGAAGCAATACCGCTCAGGTTGCGTTCCAACTTGGCATTTTCGCGGCGAAGCACAGAAACTTCCTTCTTCAGCATCTTTTCCATGGTGCCGTCTTTTTCCATCTTCTGCAGTTCCTGCATGCGTGCAACAGAAGAACGGATGGTCTGGTTGTTGGTCAGCATACCGCCGAGCCAACGATGAATCACGTACGGCTGATTCGCGCCGTCCGCCGTGTTCTTGAAAATTTCACGAGCCTGTTTCTTGGTGCCCACGAAAAGCACCTTTTCGCCGCGCAGCACAACATCCTTCAGGAAGGTCTTTGCCAGCTCCAGCTGCGACAGGGTTTTATTCAGATCGATGATGTAAATCCCGTTCTTAGCGCCGTGGATAAAGCGCTTCATTTTGGGATTCCAACGCTTGGTCTGATGACCGAAATGCAGACCTGCATCCAACAGATCCTGCACAGATACCGTCTTGGTGAACGATTCCGACATAATACCTCTCCTTATAGTTTATACTGATTAAACAATCCGCTTTGACCGCCACGAGGTAGCAGACGGCCTTCGCTTCCGACCGGCACTTCCGATCGATTAAGGGGCGGAATATAGGTATACAGGCCGAACCGTTCAAGCTCTATAATGCGGTTTTTTGCTGCGACCTGTGCGTCCCGGACATTGATCCAAGCACAACATTGTCAATCAGTCGCGTCGAACCGACTCTTACCGCAATCGCAACTAAAACAGGCCGATCAATCCGATCAACCATGCACAACGTCTGGTCGTCAACAAATTCAATATAATCAATACGGACCTCCGGCACAGCGCTGATCATTTCTTTCATGACTGAACGAATGAGCTCGACATCGTGTTCACCCTGGCGAAACAACCGCGTTGCCGCGCCCAACGCCTCCCGCAGACAGATCGCATTTTTTCGCTGCTCGGGAGACAGATATTTATTCCTAGAACTCATTGCCAAACCGTCTGATTCGCGCACAATCGGGCCTCGCACAATCTCCACCGGAAAATTCAGATCCCGCACCATCCGCTCGATAATACGCAGTTGCTGCGCATCTTTTTCGCCGAACACCGCTATATCAGGCTGCACGAGATTAAACAGCTTTGCCACCACCGTGCAGACCCCCCGAAAATGCCCCGGACGCGATGCGCCGCACAGCACGGAAGAAAGCGACTCTTCCTCCACCCAGACACTGGCGTTATCCGCGTACATGTTGGTCGGCTCCGGATAGAATAAAAAATCCACCTTCGCCTCGCGACACAATGCCTCATCCCGCTTAAAATCACGCGGATACGCATCCAGATCCTCATTGGGCCCAAACTGCGTCGGGTTCACAAAAATACTCACCACCAGCACATCGCACTGCTCCCGCGCAATCCGCATCAGCGAAAGATGTCCCTCATGCAAGAATCCCATGGTCGGAACAAAACCAATCACTTGCCCGGCACGCTTCAGCCCCATCGCACATTCCTGCATCTCCAGCGGTGTATGAATGATCTGCACAATCAGCCTCCCATTAAAATCTGTTTAGTAATTACAGCGGAAACAATCGCTAAGCCGAAACTCAGCAGCGTCCCGATCAGAATGTATTCCGCCAGCCTCTGATCATTACGAGCTTCTCCAAAACGCAAAACCGACTTTGCAGCCACCAGAAATCCAATACCCATCGGCATTCCAACCAGAATAAAGACAAAGATAAGCGCACGTTCCAACAGACCGATCATTCGTCCTCCGTTGATCAGCCCATTAATACGCACTGAAAGCTGATTCTCCGATAAAAGCTGATCTGAAACTTTTCCCACCAAAAATCCGGATCCCTGCACAGCCGTCATAAACCCAGCCGCCAGAATCATCCAGTGCAATCCAAATCCGGAAAAAGGAGGAATCCGGTCCTCTGCACTCCAGACCACAAACGCAAGTACCAAGATATGTGTCGCCTGATCTGCACAAAACGAGCGCCAAGTATCTCGGAAACGAAGTTTCATTCGATCAATCAGGGCATGCGTCAGAAAAACCGTAATCGGCAAAAACCAGGACAACCACTGCTGAAGAAAAAAATAGCTGACAAACGCCACAATAGCAGCATGGATGAGAATAGCTGAGTAAGATGACTTTCGACCCTGAAGAAGATTCGGCTGTAGCAGAAAATCGCTGATAAAATGGGCCGATATCAGCACCAAGAAAACCATATTCATTTTGCCGCCTTAATCACCCATATGGGTGATATTATTTTTATATCACCCTATGTGGTGATAAATTTAATTCGACCAAACTGATCGAGAACACGTTCTATTTCGGACCAATGCGCAGCACGCAATGATTTGTGAATGGAAGACTGGCCTACGCCGAAGGTTTCCGCAATCTCACGCTGCGTCTGCCCCATAAGCATTCCAGCCACCGCACGCGCCTGCTCAACACTCCATGAACGCACCAGCGAATCAACCAGCACAATCATACCGTCAAGCGCCGCAGAAAGCGGCTCGTTCTGAAGAACAGAAATAGACATGCACACATCGCCGCTCAACCGACTGAGTCCACGCCCGGAAGCCGTAAAGAGCTCACCAGTGGACTCCGAAACCCGCACCAGATTAACCTGTCGCAGATTCTCTTCGCCCAGTGCAATCGAAATTCGGCTATCGACCGAAAACGCACGTTCACGCTTCAAACAGGCCCGAAGATAGAGCGCAACCCTAAGCGCAGCCGAGGCCTTACTCAGCACGAGCTGCCAGCTGTCGCCGCGAAAAACATCAACCTCTCCGAACACCACCTCCGGGAATGCTTTATTCATCGACTTAAGCAGACCGATGACCCGTGAATGCAGTTCCGGGGATAAGCTCGACGAATCAACCACATCTCCTGTAAGCACTGCACACATTGTGTTCATAATATTTCCTAGTACGTATTCTCCTCGGAGGGATAAGCAGCGGATTCCACTTCGGATCGATAGGTTTCCAGCGCTTCAGTAATGATCGGATTCAGGTTGGCAAACTTTTTTACAAATTTCGGAACCGACTGATTACTCATACCCAGAAGATCAGTAAACACCAGCACTTGGCCGTCGCAGCCCGCCCCCGCACCGATACCGATCGTCGGGATAGTCAGCGACTTCGAGATAGCTTCACCCAGCTCGGGCGGCACACATTCGAGCACCAGCGCAAAGGCACCCGCCTGTTCAACCGCCATGGCATCATCCATCAGCTTGCGCGCCTGCTCAGACGTCTTTCCCTGCACGCGATAGCCCATATTTTTGACACTTTGCGGCGTCAGGCCAATATGCCCCAGCACAGGAATTCCATTTTCCACCAATGAAGAAATCAGCTCCACGCGATTCACTCCGCCCTCAATCTTCACCGCGTCGGCATTGGCTTCCTTAATAAACCGCCCGGCGTTTTCCAGCCCCATCGCAATCGACGGCTGGTACGACATAAACGGCATATCCGCAATCACCAGTGCTTCTTTCACGCCGCGCGCAACCGCCGCTGTATGATGCAGCATCTCTTCCATACTCACGGGAAGCGTCGTTTCATAGCCCAAAACCGTATTGGCCAGCGAATCACCCACCAGCACCACCGGCAACCCGGCAGCATCCACCAACGCACCCGTCAGTGCATCATACGCCGTAAGCACAGCAATTTTACGTTCGCCCTTCAGGGCCTTAATCTTCGCAGCAGTCCACTTCATAAAAACTCCGTCGTGCGGATTACCATTGATCTTCATACACGCAGAGGCCTTCATCGGGCGGAAGCGTATCGAGAATTTCGCGTACCGGCTTTTGAGCTTCCGGCAACACCATTTCGGGACGTACATCATTGAGCGGCTGAACAACAAACCGACGCTGCGCCCAGCGCGGATGCGGAACAATCAGCCCGCCCCCATCCACAATCTGTTCGCCGGCATAAATGATGTCGATATCGATCGGCCGCGGTGCATTGCGGTCTTCATCGTTGCGGTCCCGCCCCAGCATAGTCTCAATCTTTTCAATATACGAGCGCCAGCTCTCCAACGGCAGTTCGCTTTCCACTACAAGAATCGAATTCAGATAGGCCATCTCCTGATACTCCGGCTTTACATCCACCGGCGTTGTTTCATAGATCGGCGATTGATCGATAAAGGTGGTGCGCGGAGCCGAAAGCAGCAGATTTTTCGCCTGCATCAGCAGTCGTTTACGATTGTACAGATTGGACCCCAGACTAAACCCGATTTCCATAAAAGACCTCACCCTCGAATACTTTTTCCGCGCCCCCCGTCAATGTAACCCGCGCGTCACTCATACCAATTACCAAATCATATCCTCCGGCACAATGCACACGGACAGGAAAAGATGCCCTGCCCCGCTGCACCGCCGCCACCCCAACCGCCGCAGCGGCTGTACCGCACGCCATCGTTTCTGCCTCCACGCCTCGTTCATACGTACGGACCGATAAACCTCCGTCGGCATTAACCTGTACAAAATTAACATTCGTCCCCAGCGGCGCAAACGCCTTATGAAACCGAAAAAAGGGGCCCCAATCGAAAAGATCAATGGCCGCCACATCGTCCACCCAAACGACCAGATGTGGTACGCCGGTATTCAGAAAATCGATCGACCATTCCGATTCGATCGGCAAATCGAGCTGCAGCCCCGCAGGCTCCGTAAGCTGTAGACAAACCTCACCGCCCAGCACCTCCGCGCATACCATACCCGCCACGGTTTCAATAGTCATCTGCGAAGGAGCGGAACCCATTTCATACGCCAGCTTCGCAAAACAACGGGCCCCGTTGCCGCACATCTCCACCTCATTCCCATCCGGATTGATGAATCGCATCCGCAAATCAGCCTGCTCCGAAGGCTGAAGCAGAATCACGCCATCGCTTCCGACACCGGTCCGCCGGGCAGTAATCTTCTGAATAAACGCCCGGTCCTCCAGCGGAAAAGTTAACGCGCGATCATCGACTACAATAAAGTCATTTGCTGCACCGTGCATTTTAGTGAAAGGAATTTTCATAAGGCCCCCAATCTGCCACAAAGGCGCTGAACACAAAATCAAAAAGAGAAATAGGCTCGTATTTCCCATACAGGAAAACGATCCTCCAACGTAATCATGAATCCGCCGATACAACTCGTTTTCGATCTGCTCTTCGACCATTGGGGCAAACAGCACTGGTGGCCGGCGGACTCGCAGCTGGAAATGATGCTTGGGGCCGTTCTGACACAGAATACGGCTTGGACCAACGTGGAGAAAGCCATCGAAAATCTGCGCACTCACAACGCACTGAACTTGGACACACTCCATCATGTTTCAACAGAACAACTGGCCGAATGGATCCGTCCGGCGGGTTATTATAACCAGAAGGCAAAATATATTAAGGCCATGATCGACACCATCTGCTCGCGCTTTAATGCCTCGCTAGACCCGTTGTTTGCCCTAGACACCCCTGCTCTGCGCAAAGAACTTCTTTCCTGGAAAGGTATCGGTCCAGAGACCGCCGATTCCATCCTGCTCTACGCCGCAAACCGCCCGGTTTTTGTGGTCGATGCCTACACCAAACGTTTTCTGCTGCGCCACGGATGGTGCACCGAAAAAGCAACCTACAACGAGATCGCCGAGCTTTTTATACATGATCTGCACAAGGATGTTCAACTTTTTAATGAATACCACGCGCTTATTGTTCGACTCGGAAAAACGCATTGTCAAACAAAACAAAAATGCCCCGGTTGCCCGCTTGAAAACCTTCGTCAAGAAAACTTGGGCTTCCACCAAATCGGTGTATAAAAAATTCCAGCCTACTGGGCGGCCGAAAACCGCAGTTCAATTTTGACTATCGCAAGTACATCTCAATAGAATGGCACAAATATTGCTATTATTTTAAATGGTGATAACAAGGAGAAGCTACGTATGAATATTAGACTCAGCCTGAAAACCAAAATGACTGGCACCTTTGCGGTTCTTGTCATATTCAGCTGCCTTATTCTCACCGTTTTATCTTACGCCAACTCAAAAAAAATGTCCAAGGAGTTGACCCACCATACACTCACCATGAAAATGAAGGGTGATATCAGTGCCGCGAAACAGTATGTAGAGAAATATTTGGGATCGATTAATCCTTCAGAAAACGGACTGGTCGATGAAAATGGAAACCTGATTGAAGGCAATTTTGAAATGGTGGATACCATCCAAAAGGATTTGGGAGTGGTTGCCACCATTTTTGCAAAAGAGAAAAATGACTTCCGCCGAATCACCACAAACATCATGAAACCGGATGGAACACGGGCAGTCGGCACGTTTCTTGGAGAAAGCAGCGCGGCCTACAACCCGGTCATGAATAAGGAGCTCTTTGTCGGTGAAGCCGTGATTCTCGAAAAAAGCTATCTAACCGCTTACGACCCGATTCTTGACAAAAACGGAGCCCTGATCGGTATTTTGTTTGTCGGCATTCCGCGCGACATAGTAAATGCCATCGCGAATGGACATGTCAGCTCAATGCTGACCCAGAGCATTATTGCATTTTTGATTGTCTTGGCCATTTCCATTACTGCGGCGCTCTGGTTTTCCGTATCGCTCAGCAGAAAAGTCACTCAGTGCGGGCAGGACCTTCAAAACGAAGCCCAACAGGTGAATGGAGCGGCATCTCAACTTTCTAATTCCTCCAACTCGCTGGCCGAAGGATCCACGGAACAGGCTGCAAGCCTCGAAGAGACCTCCTCCAGCTTGGAAGAAATGGCCACAATGACCAAAAACAGTGCACAAAATGCGCTGGAAGCCAACACCTTGGCAGAAAAGGCCCGAGACGCAGCAGTTACAGGCACAGAATCCATGCAGACGATGGTCGCCGCTATTCATGAAATCCAGAGCTCCGCAAACGAAACGGCAAAAATTGTCAAGGTCATTGATGAGATCGCCTTCCAAACCAACCTATTGGCTCTCAATGCCGCAGTCGAAGCGGCCCGGGCCGGCGAAGCGGGAAAAGGATTTGCGGTGGTTGCAGAGGAAGTTCGAAATCTGGCTAAGCGTTCCGCCGAAGCAGCCAAAAACACAACCGAACTGATCAACACTTCCGTCGCCAATGCAAGTAACGGCGTAAAGCTCTCTGAAGGGGTCAATTCGATATTTTCAGACATTGTCGAGGCCATCTCAAAAACAAGTCAGATCATGTCCCATATTGCCGAAGCCAATGAGGAACAGGCAGAAGGTATCGAACAGGTCAATGTCGCCGTATCTCAAATTGATATTGTTACACAACGAAATGCAGCCGGCGCAGAGGAAAGCGCCAGCGCTGCTGCCGAACTGACCGCCTACGCAGATTCGATGCTGAAAAGCGTGGCACAACTGCAGGCAATCATTACCGGCGGAAACAAAGCATAACCGGATGCGGTTTACGCATCGAGCTTTTGCTTGAGCATCTGCATAACGGCACCAGGGTTGGCTTTGCCCCGGCTGGCCTTCATGACCTGCCCCATCAGTGAGTTGATGGCCGCCGGCTTGCCGCCTTTATATTCTTCAACCGCTTTCGGGTTATTGGCGATCGCCTCGTCGGCCCAGCCCTCCAGCGCGGAGTCATCGGAAACCTGCGCCATGCCTTTTTCCTCGACAATCTTTTTCGGCTCGCCACCCTCATTGAAGATGATTTCGAAAACTTGTTTACCCGCGCTCGTGCTGATGGTTTTGGCATCGATCAGCGAGACAATTTCGGCCAGCTTTTCCGGAGTGACTTTGGACTCTGCAATGGAAAGCTCCTGCTCAGAAAGCAGGCGCATCATTTCGCCCATAATAAAGTTGGAGACCGCCTTAGCATTTTTCGTGTGCTGCATCGCCGCTTCAAACCAGTCCGACGTCGCTTTATCCGCGGTCAGCACGCCGGCATCATATTCAGGAAGCCCCAGTTCG
>JAFGWS010000117.1 GCA_016937035.1 Pontiellaceae bacterium | reverse complement strand
GTTCTCCGGCGCAGCGGGTGGTGAAAAAAAGCTGAGGGTGTATGGGGTTTTACCGCGACGACGCAAAGAACACGAAGCTTTGGCAGACTGATTTGGGGTAGGATAATTACCCGAGAAATATGCGATTTTCAGGCGCATAACCCATATGGCGTCAGGCTTTTTTGAGCCCAACGGAAACCACTTTAATAAATCGTACATCCGCTTATATTGATCCGGAATTCAGTGGCGCGGAGAGGCAAACAGGAAGATTGGGGAATATGTGCAGTTTCTCCCATTTGACGGCTTGACTTCCAACCCCCTGCTTTCTATGGTCTTCCGCTCTTTTGAACTTGAGAAGGAAAAGGGGACGGCTGATCCGACCTCTTTTTTTTGGGTGTAGTGCTGCCCGATGGTGTAATGGAAGCACATGTGACTTTGACTCACAGGGTCCTGGTTCGAACCCAGGTCGGGCAACCATATTAATAATAGTATTTAGAATGAAAATCATATCAGGAACAGGACATCGGGCCTTGGCGGAGCAGATTGCGGCTGTCGCTGGAGTTGAATTGTGTGATGTAAACATCACGCGGTTTCCCGATAATGAGATCTTTGTGAAGATCGTCGACAATGTGCGCGGCGATGATCTTTTTATTGTCCAGTCGGTTTCCGTTAATCCAAACGAATATCTGATGGAACTGCTGATTATGATTGATGCCGCGAAGCGCGCATCGGCTAACCGTATTACCGCGGTACTGCCCTTTTACGGCTATGCGCGGCAGGACCGTAAAGATCAGCCGCGTGTTCCGATTACGGCCAAGCTGGTGGCCAACCTGCTGGTGGCCGCCGGGGCCGATCGCATCCTCTGTGTGGATCTGCATGCCCAGCAGATACAGGGCTTTTTCGATATTCCGGTGGATCATCTCTATGGTGCGCCGGTAATCGTGAAGTATCTGCGCAGTTTGGAGCTGGATAATTTGGTGGTGGTTTCGCCCGACGCGGGCGGTTTAAAGATGGCCGATGCGTATTCACGGTTGCTGAATGCCGGCATTGCGGTAGTGGGCAAACAGCGTAAGAGCGCGGAGGATGTGGTGGCGAATCACCTCGTCGGTGACGTTGCGGGTTGTAATACTTTGCTGGTAGACGATATGACCTCGACCGCCGGAACGCTCGCTGCCGGGGCTAAGCTGTTGAAAAAAGCGGGGGCTAAATCGGTTCGTGCGGCGGTCAGTCACTGCCTGCTGACCGAGAAGGGGATTGAGCGGCTGAAGAATTCGCCGATTATTGAGTTGGTGACAACAGACACGGTTCCGCCGCGCCAATGGGATGATTTCAATGTTACGGTATTGTCGGTGGCCGATGTATTGGCCGAGGCAATCTGCCGCATTCACAATGACCAATCGGTCAGCTCGCTGTTTAAGATTGACAATTAGGAGAGAATCAATGGAAGACAAAAAACTGATTGCAAAGAAACGGGACCTGGAAGGTTCCGGCAATGCCCGTCGTCTGCGTGGTGCAGGCAGCCTGCCTGGTGTTGTGTACGGAGCGGATAAGGATCCGGTTTCCGTCCTGGTGGATATACATGACTTTGGACAGATCCTGCATCATCACACGAGCGAAAGCCTGATCATCGATATTACTGTTGAAGGCGAAGGCGAGATGTCGGTGCTGGTTAAAGAGGTGCAGCATCATCCGGTAACGAGCGAACTGATGCACGTTGACTTTATGCGCGTTGAAGCGGATCGTCCGATTCATGTGGATATCGAAATCGAACTGGTAGGCGATGCTGCAGGGGTTAAAAGCGGCGGTCTTCTGGATCAGGTAATGCACACGATCGGCGTTGAGTGTCTGCCGGCAGATCTGGTTGAAAAGTTTGAGATCAATGTTGCTCGACTGGAAATCGGTCAGGCACTGCATGTGTCCGATCTGAAGCTCGACGCCAAGTATAAAGTTCTGGTGGATGATGAAGCTATCGTTGCGTCGATCTCCGGTCCGACGGCTGAAGCAGATGAAGAGGAAGAAGGGGCTTCTGAGCCGGAAGTGATCGGCGAAAAGAAGGCCGAGTAAGTTTTAACGGTTCTGTTCCGGGAGTACTATTGTGAAACTGGTCGTTGGACTGGGAAATCCCGGAGCAGAATATGAGCTCACCCGCCATAATGCAGGGTTTATGGTAGTGGATGAGCTGGCGCGCCGCCACGCGACCGGGTTTAAGAAAATGTTCTGGATTTCGGCGTGGCAGGCCAAATGCCGAATGGGCGAGGAAGAGGTGCGGCTGCTGAAGCCTTCCACCTACATGAATCGCAGCGGTCAGGCGGTCTGGGGCGCAATGAAGAAGTGGAAGATTGCGCCGGAAGATGTCGTGGTCGTTTACGACGATGTTGATCTGGCGCTGGGCGGTATCCGGGTCCGCCCCAAGGGATCGGGCGGAAGTCATAACGGAATGAAGTCGTTGTCGGAATGGCTGGAGACGAAGGCCTTCCCCCGCGTGCGGGTTGGAATTGGGCCGAAGCCCGAAGGGATGGATATGATCGGCTTTGTGCTCGGCAGGTTTGCCGGGGAGGAGCATTTAAAGTTGGAAAAGGTTGTCGAACGGGCCGCTGATGCGGTAGAAAGCATCTTTTCCATCGGTACTGAGCGAACGATGAACGAGTTCAATCAGTCGGTGATAGGACAAGAAGGAGAAGTACATTGAATACGTTGTATGAAGGACTGTTCATTTTTCCGGAGTCGCTGGACGAGGAAGGTCTCGATCAGGCAAT
>JAFGWS010000116.1 GCA_016937035.1 Pontiellaceae bacterium | reverse complement strand
TGAAGGGGTGATGGAGTTTAAAACCATCGGGGGCTGGAAGTTTATGAATATTCTGATGGAGCCGTCTCGTAAGGCGCTGCTCTGGACACTGAACCTGCTCAACGGCATTTTTCATAACTACGGTGTGGCGATTATTCTCCTGACTTTGGTGGTGCGCGTTCTGTTCTGGCCGCTGACGCATAAGAGCACCGAAAGCATGAAGCGCATGCAGGAGCTTCAGCCCCAGATTAAAGCAATTCAGTCTAAATATAAGTCGAATCCGCAGCGCATGCAGCAGGAGACCATGGCCCTCTATAAAGAAAACAAAGTGAATCCTATGGGCGGCTGTCTTCCGATGCTGCTGCAGATGCCGGTGCTCTTCGCTCTGTTTTCAGTGCTGCGCAACGCGATTGAGCTGCGCTATTCCAGCTTCCTTTGGATTTCCGATCTCAGCTCGCCGGAAAACCTCTTTGCCGGGGCGTTTAAAGTTCCGCTGATCGGCTGGGATGCATTGAATATCCTCCCGATTGTGATGGCCGGCTCCATGATTTGGCAGCAGAAGGTGAGTGCGCCTTCCACCGCGGCGGCGACTCCAGAGCAGCAGCAACAGCAGAAAATGATGATGTATATGATGCCTATCATGATGCTGTTCTTCTTCTACACCATGCCTTCGGGGCTGACGCTTTACTGGACGACCAGCAATCTGCTGATGATTGCGCAGACCAGTATCCGCAATATGCGCAAGAAAATGGCTGAGGCCTAAAACGCATCTGCCGAAAAAGCAGACGAAAAAGCCCGGCTTCAGCCGGGCTTTTTGTTTGTCTGCAACGGTTTACAGCGTTTTTCAAATAAGGAGGGCTTGTTGAGACAGAAAAAGGGTTGAACCTCCGGCAGTCTGGGGTAGTCTCAGTGTACAGCAAGGGCGTTGAGCGCGGATGCTGAACGCCTGACATCTGAATAACCAACAAGAAAGGAGCGATGTAATGTATACATCAAAGCAGATTAACTCGGCATCTTCTTACTTAAATGGAATCGAAACGGGTTCGTATATTCCGGTGGAGGTACAGTTCCGGCATATGCATGAATCCAGGCGAGTTCAATCGTTGGTGGAACAGATGATGGAGCGGTTCGATAAGTTTCCTATCGGCGGCGCTAAAGCCTACGTGGTTGTTGATGAGACGCATCCTCGGGGGAAAGAAGGATTGTTTCAGGTTAGGATGAAACTGTCGGTCCCGGGAGAGCGGCTCTACGTAGCGCACAGCTTCGAAAAAACCGGGATGCATGATGGGGTTTACGGCGCTGTTGCGGATGTTTTCGACAGTATCGAAAAACAGCTGATCAAACGGCACGGACGACGCGCCCGTCGTCGTATGCAGAAAGCTGTTGAAGAAGCTGCCTGACCCATCAGTCTCTCCCTCTGGTGAGTGGGCATTTGGCCTCCGGATTAACTTCCGGGGGCTTTTATGTCGGCAGGATCACTTTTGATTTTTGAGCACACGGAAAGCAGTGGCGCGAGGTCGATTTTCTGATCGGCGGAGCCGAGGGAGCCGTCAAAGATGTGCACGGCGTTTTGCTTCTGCAGGCCGTAAATGAGTTCCTCAAATTTGTTGGGCGTTTTGAGCTGACGATTCATGAGCACGTCTACGCTCGCGGTGCCGAAGCTGGCGCATTCACTGATCATGGAGGCGGAGTCGGACGTAACGACGAGGCGCTCGCACAGCTGAATGAAGGCAGGAATCGGATTATACGAATCGCGCGAGTTGATGAGCGTATAATCAAAGGGCATGGATTCAATAAGGGCTTCAACCTCTGCGGGGGTTCGTCGCGAGGTGGTTACCCATCGCTCCGACCCTTCGGTCAGCGCGAAGAGCTGCTCCAGCTTTTTCTGCAGGGCCTCGGGCTCCATTTTGGAGACGGCGTTGTCTCCTCCGATAATAAATCCGACCGCCTTTTTTTGTGGTGTGTGGCGGGCTGTAAATTCGTCGGTTTTTTCGGCGAAGAACGCGGGGTCGGCGGCACAGAGGTTGAGCGGGAGCTCGGTAATGTTTCTGCGTTTGGGCGGGTGGTCGTAAGCCGGGCAGAGAATCTGAGTAAAGTCGAGGCGATAGCCTTTGGGGTGAAGAATGGCGATGTTAGGGAGCGCCAGTTTTCGTGCGAGGAGTTTGTTGGGATAGTAGGTCGTCGATCCGGCGGAGACGATGAGGTTGAAATCTGAAACCTGAAACTTGAGAGCTGAAACTTGAAACTTGAAATCTGAATGCGTGAAGAGCTTTTCGGTGTAGATGCCGAGGCGGTCGAGCAGGTAAGAGAGCGCTTTTGTGAAGCGGCTTTTGTAGGCAACATTCAGCACTTCATAGTCCATTCCAAGGTGTTTGCAGAGCGCAATGGACTGGTTGACGTGTCCGGGTTTTTGATCGCTGATAATCAGTGCGCGTTTCATGGTTCGTTCTTTTTCAGACCCCAGCGGTTATGCACCCAGAACCATTGGTTGGGATATTCCCGGATTATATTTTCAATGACTTCCTGATGGAGCCGGGTGAGTTCTTTGGCCTGCTCTTCCTGCGGTTTTCCATTGTCGGTCCATTCGACGGGCGGACGGATAATCAGTCGGTATTTGCAGGGGCCGGTACGCACCATAAACATAGGAACCAATGAGAGCCCGAAGCGGATCTGCAATAGGGCGGGTGTGATGGTGGTGCCGGCGGGGCGGCCGAAAAAGTTGATCGGAACGCCGTTGGGCGGATTGAGCTTCTGATCGATGAGCAGTCCGGAAAGTTCCTTTCGGCGCGCGGCCTGAACGATTCGCAACAGCGCATTCTTTTTGTAGAGAATGTTCACGCCGAACCGCTTGCGCAGGGGCATGACAATCCGTTCTTCGATCAGTGGGTTGTTGGATTTGCGCGCGATGATGTGAATCGGGGTCTTTTTATGCAGCGCAATATATTGGGGCATAAGCTCCCAGTTGCCGAGGTGGGCGGAGAAGGCTAACAAACCTTTGGAGCTGTTTTGGCAGGCGGTTTCAAAAATCTCCCAGTTCTCAACCTCCACCATTTCGAAGATGCGTTCGTTGGAGATACGTCCGCTGGTGATGAGGGCGTTGAGCGCCATCGATTCCGCCAAGTTGATAAAGTGTTGCCGGACCAGTTTTTTTCGCTCCTCTTCCGGCATCGTCGGGAAAGCGATTTCCGTATTGCGCAGCGCAAGTTTCCGTCGGCGTTTAAGGGCTCGATCGGCCAGTTTGCCGATCGTGCGGAAGAGGGCATAAATCCACGATTCCGGCAGCGCACGGCAGGGTACCAGTAATCCGCGCACGAGTCCGTATTCTATCTTTTCACGTATCTTCATAGTTGAATCAAAAAGGTTCCCGACAGTTAAACCGGATTCAGGCCGCACTTCAATCCTTGATCCTATGGGAAATGTCGAATCTTCAATCCCGGGTTTTCGAAATCTGTCGGGTTGCGGCCTCAACTGGATTACCTCTTATCTTGAGCTCTCCGAATTTGCACCCTACACTGGGCGGCTTAAATAGGGGATACAATTTGGTTAAACTAAGCAAATATCTGGTTAAAGATTTTCTGACGACGTTTTCAATGGCGATGCTGCTGATCACCTTTGCGTTCAGTGTCGGGGCCATCTATAAGGCGGTCGACATTATGGCCAAGGGCTTTCCGGTGGATGTTGTCGGGCGCTTTTTTGTCTATAATCTTCCGTATTCAGTGGCGTATACCATTCCCGTCAGTGCGCTCTTTTCGACGCTTCTGCTGTTCGGTCGGCTCTCCTCCGACAGCGAGCTGAGCGCCATGAAGGGCGGCGGCCTGAGCCTTCAGCAGATTGCCTCGCCGATTGTGCTGATCTCTTTTGTGCTGATGCTCTTCTGCTTTTGGAATAACTTTTCCATCTATCCCCAGACCACCTATTATAACCGCCAGCTGATCAAATCGCTCGGCGTTGAAGATCCGATCAAGCTGCTGGAGGAGGGGCGCTTTGTTCGCGATTTTTCCGGCTGGGTAATCTATGTCGGCAAAAAGAGCGCAAATCAGGTGGAAGACGTGATTGCGTATCAGGTCGATGAAGATACCGGTAAGGTGCTGATGTCGCTTCGGGCGGATCGGGGAACCCTGAAGGTGGATCAGGAAAACTCGATCATCGATGCCGAGCTGGAGGGATGCCGTATGGAAGTGCCTGATCCGGAAGGGGCCGGCGAGCTGGGGGAAATCGGCATCACGCCCAGCAGTGAACGGATCAAAAACATTCGGCTCGATTTTAATGAACTGCTCCAGCAGAAAAAAAAGATCCATCCCAAACGCAAAAATATGACCTTTTCGGAGCTGATGTATCGCATTCGAAATCCGGAGCAGGGCTATAGCTGGCTCCCGTTTGAAAACTGGTCCAGGGAGCGCACACGCGACCTGATCGAAGTCAACCAGCGCATCTGTCTGTCCATTGCACCGTTTATGTTTGTGCTCATTGCCATTCCGTTGGGTATTCGATCGCACCGCAAGGAATCTTCCGCCGGCATGCTGATCAGTCTGGCCGTGTTATTCGTCTATTACATTTTCATTATTCTCTCTGACACCTTTGAGGAATCGCCGGTGCTTCGGCCTTGGCTGTGGCCGTGGATCCCGATACTCGGCGGGCAGATTGCGGCATTTGTGCTGATGCGTCGTGCGGAGTAAATCAGCAGATCCGCCACGATGCGGTGGATCTGTTTGAACGTGCGGGCGGAAAAGAGGACATCATCCCATGTCGGAAAATCAATCGATACAGAAAAAAGGGCGCGTGGCTGTTGGAATGAGCGGCGGAGCTGACAGCTCTGCCGTGGCGGCGCTGCTGGTGGATCAGGGGTACGAGGTGATCGGTCTGACGGCGCATATGTGGAAAGAAGGGTCGCGCTGCTGTTCGCTGGAGGATGTGGAGCGCGCGCGACGTGTGTGCGCCTATCTTGATATCCGCCACTATGTAGTGAATGCGCAGGAGCTTTTTACCAAAAAAATTGTGGACCCGTTTGTCGATGCTTATGCCTCCGGCCGTACGCCTTCGCCCTGCATTTACTGCAACGCCTTTGTGAAATTTGGATTCCTGATGGACCGCGCGCTCCAACTCAACTGCGATCATTTGGCGACCGGCCACTATGCGCGGGTGGAGGAGGGGAGCGATGGGAAACAGCATCTCTTCTGCGCGAAAGATCCTTCCAAGGATCAATCCTATTTTTTGCATCGGCTCAATCAGCGTCAGCTTGGCTTTCTGCTCTTTCCGCTGGCGAACATGCCCAAGGCAGAGGTGAAGGCCTATTCCGTCGAACGAGGTCTGCCGATTATTCCGCGCGGCGAGAGTCAGGACCTGTGCTTTGTGGAAGAAGGGCGACTGCCTGAATTTGTGGAGCAGCGCGATCCAACCGTGATTCAGCGCGGCGAAATTCGAGATCAGGACGGCAACGTCGTCGGTCATCACGACGGGCTCCATCGCTTTACGGTCGGCCAGCGCGGAAAGCTGGGCATTGCACTGGGCGAGCGCGTTTATGTAAAACGGCTCGATCGCGAGAACAATGTGGTGGAAGTCGCGCCGCGGCCCGGCGTAATGAGTGCTGCGTGTTCGCTCTCCGACATTCATTGGATTTCGGGCGTTGCTCCTGCCGGCGAAATCCGCTGCGAAGTACGCCCTCGCTACCGCAGCAACGGAGCAACCGCAACCGTTACCCTGAAATCTGTAACCTCCGCTCAGGTGGTTTTCGACGAACCTCAGTTTGCGCTCACCCCCGGTCAGGCCGCCGTTTTTTATCGGGACAACGAAGTCCTCGGCGGCGGTTGGATCGAGCCGGAACAGGCATCGGATGAACGAGCACGAATCTTTACGGATTAGAGGTTTGAAAAACGTAAACGCTGCGGCGCACTGGAGAGTAGATAACAGATGAAAATGCCTGAAAAAAGTCTCATCCCGGGGTTGCTCGCCGCAGTCGGTTTGGCAGTAGCATCGGTGCTGATTTCAAAAAGATTTCCGCAGCCCGGGGCCATCAGCCTGGCTATTTTCATCGGAATCGTGGTGGGAAATCTTCTGCCGGAACGCAATCTTTTTTCCGACGGCTTCGGGTTCGCGGAGCGCGTCATTCTTCCGGTTGCAATTGCACTTATGGGAAGCGAACTGGATCTGCATGCAATTGGACAAACCGGAGCGAGCGCCTTTATTGTTCTTCCGGTCATGACTGCCGCCATATTTCTTTCTGTTCCGCTGGGGCGGCTGTTTGGGCTTTCCAAACGCTCGGCGCTGCTGTTGGGGGTTGGAAATTCGGTCTGCGGTTCCTCGGCGGTACTGGCCGCCGCGCCGCCGCTGAAGGTGGAGAAACATGAAACGGCCGTGGCGGTTGCGGTGGTTAATCTGATGGGAACGGTCGGTTTGTTTGTGCTGCCGGCGTTGACGGCGGCGCTGCATTTGACAGAAAATCAGGCTGCCGGCTGGATCGGCGGCAGCCTGCAGGCGGTTGGGCAGGTGGCGGCCTCCGGATTTTCGGTTTCCGACAACGTGGGGAATCATGCGCTGGTGGTTAAAATGATCCGGGTTTTAATGATCGGCCCGATTGCCATGCTGCTCCACTATTTTTTCAGCCCATCGGAAAAAGAGGGGAAACGTCGCCGTTTGTGCGTTCCCGCGTACATTCTGGGCTTTATCGGATTCGCCGTGTTGGCCAGCTTTTTACCGCCGGGCCATGTTCTGCTGCTGAAAACCCGGCTCACCGCCAAGTTTCTGATGGTTACCGCAATGATTGCCATCGGGAGCCGCATTCGTTTCCGTTCGCTGCTGGTTCATGGTTCAAAGGCTCTCTTGCTGACCGCAGTGCTCAGTCTGCTGCAGGCGGGGGGCATACTCCTGCTCCTCACCTGTTTTCTTTGAGAAGCTTTTCCCGTTTTCTGCGAGGGAAATGGCGCTGAGCGGCGTGTTCCGTATAAATTCACGTTAACCACAAGGAGATCGAAATGAAAAAAACAGGGTTCGGGTCGTGTCGTAAATTCATCTGGGTGTTCACGCTGACGATGGCTGCAATGTGTCTGTCGGTAAAGGCAGATGTCGGAGACATAGATATAGATTTCGAAGGTGGAAGCTTTGCTGATTTTAAGGAGGCATTCATTGCGGCTTACAGTAGTACGGGCCTTTCTTCAGTACCGAATATTGTTGAGATAAATCCGGGCGACCTGAAAAACATCTACGTGCCTCCCATGCATCTGCGGGAAGTCGATTTCGGCGAAATTTTCGGTGTTCTCGATTCCGTCACCGAGGGGCATTTGATGATCAATCATTTCAGTGGTAATACGGTGCTGGTTGAAGCGGTTTTTGACCAGGAGTCGCATCGTCTGTTTGTGTATTATTTAGATCCTCTAATGGATGTGTACGAGTACAACGATATCTTTGGGTTAATGGATCAGGCATATAGGGCAACGATGGACATAACACGTCCTAACTATTCGTTGCATGAGGAAACCGGATTGTTGATGTTCTCCGGCACGCCCGAACAGATAGATATTGCGGAACGTTTGCTTAAAGGCCTCGAAGATGCTGCGGTAAGTAAACGGCAGAAAAATCATGCAGCAGAGCTTGTGGCGGCTCGAGAGGAAGCTGAAAAATCGGAAATCAGTGACCTCAAGAAGGCGCTGAAAGATACTGTGACCCAAAACAAACAGCTTGAGCAGAAGATTGCAACGTTGGAAGCGGAGCGGGAAAACTTAAGTGAATTGCTGGAACGGATGAAAGAAAACATCCCTGCATCGGACAAATAATGGATCTTTCGGACGACAGTTCCGTAGCGCAGTTGACGGCGGCAATGAAGAGGGGCGATGAAGCAGCTTGGCGGTCGTTTCATCACGCTTACTTTAATCGCCTTTTCCGCTATCATATTGTGCTGCAGCGCGGCGACGAAGACCGCGCTGCCGACTTGGTGCAGCAGACGATGCTGCGTGTGGTTCGGCATATCCGCCGGTTTAACGATGAAACTGCGTTTTGGGCATGGCTGGCCTGCTTGGCAAGATGCGCCGCAGCGGACGAAGGGCGCAGCCGAACCCGCCGCATGCGTTATATGGAACAGTTGGCGCATATGACCGAACAGCGCCGTAATTCCGATGATGCCGCCACGGAGCAGTTGAGTGCGCTTGAGAAGTGCTTGGAGTCATTGTCGGGGGAAGATCGCGCGCTGATTGAAGGAAAATACTATGCCCGGCACAGCTACGCAGATCTTGCAGAACAATTCAGCATCAGCGCCAAGGCCGTTGAATCTAAACTCGCCCGCATACGGTCAAAGTTGAGAGATGCGATGAAATATTCTTCTGAAGGAGGCAGTATATGAAGAACAGCAATCATTTTTCTGAACAGGTATTGGAACAGACGCTTCTCGCTGTTCGGCGAGAAAAGCGACGCAAATATCAACGGCGCTCAGGACTTGCTTTATGCCTGTTATTACTCGGGCTGGTGGTTGTTCTCCGCCCGGCCCCTAAGGAGGTTGCAGAGACTTCGGCGCAGACGGTTGATGCGAACCCAAATTCGGAACTGGAAGACGGGATTATTTTCAGCACCGTCGGCGAGAATGAATGGATGGATCATGTCACCATTTTTTCAACCAAGGATTATACTGTGGAAGTCGAGTATATCGATACCGACACCATGAATGAAATGCTCGCCGGAATTCCGCACGGAGTCTACCAAACCGCCGACGGAAAAATGCATTTCTGGTTACCGGATTCTACGGCCGGTCTCTAATCGGAATCTGCGTGAAGGCTTGTTCGTTTGGGCTTGAAGCTCCGTCTACGAACACCGGAGCATTCCACTTCCCGTATCGCCCGCATCCTGCGGGCCTTTTCGCCAGAATGGCGGCGGCACACCGAAGGTGTCGATCCCGTAATCTCGTAATCGCTCTTCCGATTCTTCTTCTTGTTGCTGCGACTTTTGGCTCCGCGCATTCCTGAACGAAATCCTTAACCCGCTTAAAAGGGGCCCCTTTTTTTCTAATGACGAGGGGAACCTGCGGTGGAGGGCACGCGAGACACCTGCGGAACGGTTGAGCGACTGGAGGGATGCACGCTGTGCGCGTCTTCGGCACGGTTGTGGACCCCGATCCTATACGCTGTAAGCCGGGTCCCCGCACCCGGCGCGTGAAAAGAGGGCAACCGGAGGCATCATTGTTGTAGCGTTGGCTCTGCGAGCCAAAAATTCAT
This sequence comes from Pontiellaceae bacterium, assembly GCA_016937035.1. Next base: position 10,941 of record JAFGWS010000116.1, on the reverse strand, counting down.
TATCATCGTAAACGCGACGTCCCCGTCGTGTGAGGAAGTTGGAGCTTCTGCAACATTGTCAGGAAGGGATTTGACTCCTTGCTCTTATAGCATTTATATGTTTCCAAAAGAGCGCTTGGCGGCTCGGTCGCTTGGGCGAGAGAAAGAAAAAGAGGGACGATTGTGGGAGCTGAAAATGCCTGCCGAGGTGACCGCAAAGAATCGATGAAATGAAGGAGCGCGAACGGGAAGAATAAGGGGAGCGTTTGCATGAAATTACGAGAGTACGGGACTGACACGAATGACACTTAGTTAAGGCCATTTTGCAGTTGTAGGGCGGGAATGGTTGAGAACCTTCCCGCCGCAGCCCAACGGACTGAAATCGTTTCCAAGTCATTGCAATTGAAGGATACACGCTCAGCCGAGCGATTGAGGCTGGAAGGTTTCGAAGACTCAACCATTTCAGCCCTACAACGCTTAATTAAGTGCCATTCGGGACTGGCACCTTGTGTTCGCGACAATATCCTCCATTTGTCTTGTTGGGAGCCCTCTCATTTCAATGGTCCGTTCAGAATCTGTGAGGGAACTTCGCTCTCGTACGTCTGCTCAATGAGGTATACGGCCAGCTCAATCTTCGTCTTGCCTGCACGTTCGCGGAGCGCGGCGAAGGCGCGATCCGTGGACTGGAGAATACGTTTGAAGTCGAGCTGCCACACTCCGTCATGCAGCTCAAAATCGAAAACAAGGTCAGTCACAGGCTGACCTTGGTTCCGTAAGGTCGCCACGGCTTTGCCGCCTTCGGGCTGGACTTTGTCCAGTTCGATGGCGGCAAGAGTATCCTTCTTCACCAATCCCTCTTCTACTCCCCACGCGAAGACTTCTGTTCCGTCCATAGTCTCAAGTTCAGCCTTCGGGAGTAGCCAGCGGAGCTGGAATGTGAGAAGGACTTCGAGTTGCGATAGCGACTCGAAATCTGTTCCCGCTGAATCCAAGGCAAGCTTGCGGCAGCGCTCGTACATCTCCAATGTTTGTGGTGTGACACGCGACGCTGCACCTGGACCGTTTCCATCACGCAGGGCGGTTTTGAGGGCCGCGAAGGATTCCTGAACTGCTGGCGCTGCGGACGATGATTTCGGTTGTGTCTTCTGGCCGCATCCGGCAAGGAGCGCAACGGATAGCATTGTGAGTAAGGTTCGTTTCATATTTCCTTCATGCTCCCAAAGGCGCGTTGACCAATAAAGGTTAAGACTGTAGCGGGCTTGCCCGCGGTAGGCGAGGCCTTTGTTGGTCCAACGTGTGGTTGGCCGACGCGGAGTGACGGACGGCCATACGTTGGACGGAGTCAACGCGCCTTTGCCCGAACGCGCAGCGTTCGGGCAACATAAACCGAAGGTGTCGGTCCCGTAATCCCGTAATCGTTGTTCCGATTCTTCTTGTAGCTGCGACTTTAGGCTCCGCGCATTTCTGAAAGAAATCCTTAATCCGCTAAAAAGGGGGTCCCTTTCTTTAGGTAACTATGGCAGGCGAGACGCTTGCGGAACAGTTGAGCAGGCAAGGATGCCCGCTCCACAAGGCAGGCGAGCCGCCTGCGGAACCGTTGACCAGTAGACTTTTTTGTTTTTCTGGAATAAGGATTAATCTTCGCGTCGGCGACGGTGCTGTTGTTGCGGGCGGTTCGGGCCTCCGGAGGCGGAGCGTATGCTGACCTTGCGACCGTCGAGTGTCATATCCTGCGTTCCGGCGCGAATGGCTCCGGCGATCTCTTTGGAGACTTCAAAGAAGGAACTGTCCCGACCGAGATCGATGGCACCGATCTGGTTGGAGCGCACGTTGCAGTTTTCGCAGATCAGGCGCACAATCGCGCCGGCGTTGACTTTGTGAACACGGCCGACGTTGATGGAAAAGCGCTTGGTGTCGTAAGCCTGCATGCGGCTGTTGCGCTTCTGATTATCAGAACGTTGCTGACGCGGTTGGCGTTCACGGTCGCGCGGCGGAAGTGATTTCGCGTTGATGTCTTCGGCATCGCGGTAGTAGTCGAGGAAGTGGTTAAATTCAACAGCGATGAAGCGCTTGATGATTTCCTTTTTGTCGAGGTGGCAGAGCGCTTCGTAGGCGGGCGGAAGATAGTCCCGGATTTCCTCTTCTTTGACTTCCACTTCGACCACGCGATGGATGAGCGCGAGCAGTTGATTTTCGCAGATGGTGTGGGCATCAGGCACCTTTTCCAAGCGAATACGGATATTGTTGCGGCGTTCGAGATCTGCGATGCGGCGGCGCTCGCGCATATTGATCAGTGCAATAGAGACGCCTGATTTTCCGGCGCGGCCGGTACGTCCGGAGCGGTGCGTGTAAGCCGATACTTCGTCGGACAGCTTATAATGAATAACATGGGTGATGTCGTTCACATCGATTCCGCGCGCGGCGACGTCGGTTGCGACGAGGACGCTGAGCGAGCGGTTGCGGAATTTGCGCATTACGTTGTCGCGCTGTGCCTGCGAGAGATCTCCATGGAGGGCTTCGGCGGAATAGCCGTCGGCCAGAAGCCGCTCGGCAACCTCCTGTGTTTCGGCGCGGGTTCGGCAGAAGACGAGTCCGTAAATTTCGGGCAGATAGTCGAGGATGCGTTTGAGCGCGGGGTAGCGGTCTTTTTCATGGACCATAAAACAGTAGTGTTCGATGTTTACCGCCGCTTCGTTGCGCCCGCCAACAGAGATTTCGACGGGATCGTGTTGGTAGTTTTGGGCGATGCGTGCGACGCCTTTGGCCATGGTTGCGGAGAAGAGCCAGGTCAGGCGTTCCTTGGGCGCCCGCTCCAAAATGGTGTCGAGTTCTTCTTTGAAGCCCATGTTGAGCATTTCGTCGGCTTCGTCGAGCACGACGGTTGAGACCGATTCCAGTTTGGCGGCTTTGCGCTCAATCAGGTCGACCAGGCGACCGGGTGTTGCCACAATGACCTGTGCGCCGGCTTTGAGTTCGCGGATCTGCGTTACAATGTTGGCGCCGCCGTACACTGCGGCAATGCGGATGCCCTTCATGAATTTGGAAAAATTCCGCAGGTCGCTCGCGATCTGCAGGCAAAGTTCCCGGGTGGGGGAAAGAATGACGGCCTGCACAACGGGCTGTTCGGCCTTAATACGTTCGAGCAGCGGAAGGCCGAACGCGGCGGTTTTTCCAGTGCCGGTTGAGGCGAGTCCGACAACGTCGCGGTTACCTTCCATCAGCAGCGGAATGGCTTGTTCTTGAATCGGTGTCGGTGTTTCAAAACCGAGCGACTCGATAGCTTTAAGGGTTTCGGGGCTGAGCCCCAATTCAGTAAACTTCATGGTATCCTCTCACGATGGGCAAAGCGCACAGCGGCTCTGCGGGTAAAGTCAGGGCAACCCCTCCCGCGCCCATCGCAAGAAATTGGCCCCGAAAATGAACCGTTTAAAGGCGGTTCTGTAAAACGAACGGGCATGTATACGCCCATCTCATCGGTATGCAACCTAATAACCTATAATAAAATTTATGCTCCGTGTTTTCTCCGTTTGCTTAAATCAAGCCATGCCGGCGCGCCGCATGGCTGAAGGTTTCGGGCGGAATGCCGTAGACCCGCTTAAAGACGCGCGAAAAGTGGTAGGGATCGATATAGCCGACTTCTTTGGCCACCTCTTTCACGAGCATGTTGTGGTTGCCCAGCAGTTCGGCGGCCTTATTCATTTTAAGCTGTACGAGCAGCTTTCCGGGCGACTCTTCGGTGAACCGTTTGAAGAGGCGGGCGAGATAGGCTTTGTCGATATTACACTGCGATGCGGCATCCTCGACGGACTCAATCTGCAGAAAGTTTGCTTCGATATGCTGACGGCAGCGTAGATACGTCTGCCACGCCAGCGAAGCGGCGCTGTGGGTGTCGATGGCCGTGTCGTCGATGGTCAGGATGAGCATTTTAAGCAGCAGGAGGCACTGCGCATTGCGATTGCGGCTCGGCGTGTTACCGGCCTCAATCATGTTTTCAAAGATATTGCGCAGCCGGAAAGGCCGCGAGGTGTAGAGGGGAATTCCCTTGCCGAGGATGGTGATGTCGATCAGCCGGACGAGTTCTTTGCCGGTAAAATCGATAAAATGCTTAACCAATGGGGTGTTGGGATCGGTTTCGATGGTATGCGGGGTTTCGGGGCCGTAGCAGAAGACGATGCCCGGGCGCAGCTCGTAGCTTTCGCCCTCCATCAGAAGGGTCCCTTTCCCGGCGGAGACAAATTCGATGGCGTTATAAGTGAAGGCTCTGCGTTCGATGCGGTAATCCGCCGAACATTGCTCGCGTCCGCCGCAAACCACCACCGCTTCGGCATCGTTCTCCGGGGTCATGTTTAGATAGCAATATTCTCCGGATGTAACTTGCGTAGAAATGAAAGGAGCCGATTTTTCGCTCATAATAATGCCTTTATTAAAATTCGTTCAGTGAACGCTGAACAGCTCTCGGGAGCCCGTTCAGAGTCATATATATCCATTATATAGTCAAGTATAGTCATTGGCGTATTATCCATCCGATGTTACTTTCATTGCGATCCGTTGTGAAGTGATGGTGTAGACGCGACGGTCAGCATACAGACAACAAAAGGACTGCATATTATGGTCAATGTTGAACAGACCACATTTAAGAAGGCACCGGATGCAATTGATCCGACCACCATTCCCTCTGTTACGCTTAATAACGGGAAAAAAATGCCCGTGCTCGGTATGGGGACTTTCGGTTCCGATACCTACACGGCGAAAGAGATTGCCGACGCGGTACTTGGCGCGGCCGAATTCGGCCAGCGTGCCTTTGATTGCGCATCGGTCTACGGCAACGAAAAGGAGATCGGCGAGTCGCTCAAGGTGATTTTGGCGGGCGGCGTTCCGCGTGAAGAGCTGTTCGTCACGTCCAAGGTGTGGAACGACATGCATGGTGAAGGCGATGTCATCAAATCGTGCAAGCAGTCGCTGGCCGATCTTCAGCTGGATTATCTTGATCTCTATCTGGTCCACTGGCCGTTCCCGAATTTTCATCCGCCGGGATGTTCCGTTGAGTCACGAAGTCCGGATTCCAAGCCATACATTCACGAAGACTACATGAAGACCTGGGTGCAGATGGAACAGCTGGTCGACATGGGTCTCGTAAAAAGTATCGGTACCTCTAACATGACGATTCCGAAAATGGAGCTGCTCCTTCGGGATTGCCGCATTAAGCCGGTCGTCAACGAAATGGAGTGTCACCCGCATTTTCAACAGCCTGAATTATTCGACTATCTGATAAAAAACAATATTCAGCCCATCGGTTACTGTCCGATTGGTTCTCCGGCGCGTCCGGAACGCGACCGCACAGAAGACGACACGGTGGATATTGAAGATCCGGTCATTGTTAAAATTGCGGGAAAATATGGTGTTCACCCGGCGATTATCTGCGTTAAATGGTCTTTACAACGCGGACTCGTGGTTATCCCGTTCTCGACCAAGCGGAGCAAGTATACCTCCAACTTGAAAACGGCGCTGATGGCTCCGTTAACCCAGGAGGAAATGGAAGACCTCAGCATGATTGATCGCAATTGTCGCTTGATCAAAGGACAGGTTTTTCTATGGAAAGAGAGTAAAAGCTGGGAAGATCTCTGGGATCTCGATGGCACGATTGCACGATAATTTTGTGTGTCCAAATAAGGAGAATATCATGTTTGAAATACCGAAAACGATGACCGGAGCTTATCTCCCCGGCAACAGTACCGTTGAGTTTAAAGAATACGAGATTCCGGAGCTGAAGCACGGCGAGGTGCTGGTCAGGACCAAGGCCTCGACCATCTGCGGATCCGATATCCGCTGCATCTATAACGAGCATCTCGGCAAAGGGCCCGAAGGCTATCAGCCGGGAATGATCGCCGGGCACGAGCCGAGCGGACAAATCGTCCAGTGCGGACCGGGAACCCGCCACTTCAAAGAAGGTGATCGCGTGGTGATTTATCATATTTCCGGCTGTGGTCTCTGCAATGACTGCCGTCGCGGTTATATGATTTCCTGTACGAGTGAAAAATACCGCAAGGCCTACGGCTGGCAGCGCCACGGCGGAATGGCGCCGTACATCGTCGCCGAGGAAAAGGATCTCGTCATGCTTCCCGAACAGCTCACCTACGCTGACGGCGCTCAGGTGGCCTGCGGCTTCGGCACGGTCTATGAAGGTCTCGAAAAGATTGGCGTGTCCGGCAACGACGCGGTGCTGATTACCGGCCTCGGTCCGGTCGGTTTGGCGGCAGCGATGCTCTGCCGCGCCATGGGGGCTTCCAACATTATCGGGATCGAAGCGGTTGATCAGCGTGTTGAAATTGCCAAGGGCTTGGAACTGCGCAAGGGCAGCGGCATTAAATTGTTTGATACCGTCCTGAAGGCCGGGCCGAACAACGTGAAGGAGGTCCTTGCGCTGACCGGCGGCATGGGCTGCGAAAAGACTGTGGAATGTTCGGCCAATATGCATGCCCGGTTGACGGCGGTTCAGGCCACGCGCAAATGGGGCAAGATTGTGCTCATCGGCGAAGGCGGCCTGATGAGCCCGGATTTTGCGCCGAGCCGCGATATGATCCACGACCAGAAAACGATGTTTGGTTCCTGGGTTACCAACCTGTGGCGCATGGAGGAGCTGGTCGAACGGCTGGTCCGCTGGAACATCCATCCCGCCGATTTGATTACGCACCGTTTTGCGCTGGAGCAGGCCCCGGAGGCTTATGCATTGATGAACAGTGGAACGTGCGGCAAGGTGGCGGTATGTTTTGATGAAGAGCTTCCAAAATAAGGGAGGGGGATCTCGATGACCAAGGGCAACTGGGGCGTAGCAGCTATACTCGGCATTTCGGCCATTCTGTTTGTCGGCGGAGTGATAAAAAAGCTGAGTCATAAGCAAAGCGATAAGAACATTATTGCCGTGATTCCGAAAGGAACCGCAGGTATGTGGTGGGAAGTGGTTCATAAAGGGGCAAATAAGGCCGCCCAAGAACTGGGCTATGAGATTCTCTGGACCGGGCCGGAGCAGGAAAGCGACCGCGAAAAACAGATTCAGTCGGTCGAGGATTCCATGGCCAAGAATGTCGCCGGCCTAGTGCTTGCCCCTAATGATTATCAGGCACTTGCGCGTCCGGTTACCAAAGTTTATGACGCAGGGATTCCCTGCGTCATCATTGATTCCGCGGTTGGCGTCGACGAGGAATACTATTCCTCCTTTGCCGCTACCGACAATGTTGAGGGGGGAGCCACGGCGGCCCGTATCATGGGCGCGAAGCTCAATGGTCGGGGTAATGTAATTCTTACCAAGTTTGTCCAGAATTCGGCATCGACCGATGCCCGTACCGCCGGCTTTGTCGAGACGCTTGAAGCAGAGTTTCCCAATATTGAAATCATCGACGAGCAGTTCACGCTCGGGACGGTGGAAGACAGCCGCCAGAAGACCGCTGACATGATGCTGCGTAATCGCGACAACGTTGATGGACTTTTTGCGGTAAACCATCCCACATCGGTCGGTGCCTACAAGGCGCTGCAAAGCGTCGGACTGGCGGGCAAGGTGGTCATGATCGGATTTGATTCGGACAAGGTTCTGGTTGAAGGGATCGAAAAGGGCGAAGTCGAGGCGCTGATCGTTCAGAATCCGTACGAGATCGGTTACCAAGGCGTGCAACTGGTCGTGAAGGCGATCAACGGGGAAACCAATCCCAAGATGGTCCCGATTCCGAGCATGGTGGCGGACCGCGACAGCATCGAGCAGTTGAAGCAGGAATTTCCATCGGCCTTGGGGTTGTAACGATGACGGCACCGACCTATTCGCTCCGCATGGAGCACATCTCGAAAAGCTTTGGTCCCGTTCAGGCGTTGAAGGATGTCACCTTCGCGGTCCGTCCGGGAACCGTGCATGCGCTTTGCGGCGAGAATGGCGCGGGAAAGTCCACGCTTATGAAGGTGCTCTCCGGCGTCTACATGCCCGACACGGGCCAGATCCATATTCATGGAGAGCCGCAGCGTTTCACCGAGCCGGGACAGGCGATCGAGGAGGGGATTTCGATGCTCTATCAGGAGCTGGATCTCGCAGAGCACATGAAGGTCTACGAAAACGTCTTCCTCGGCCGCGAAATCATGTCTTCCATTCCATTCCGGATCGATGCCCCGGCCATGATCCAGAAGACGAGCGAGCTGTGCGACCAGTATGGCTTCCGACTTGATCCGGAGGCGCAGATCAGCTCTCTGACGCCCGGGCAGTGCCAGATCGTGGAGTTGCTGAAGGCGCTGATGCGTAATGCCCAGATCATTGTCATGGACGAGCCTACATCGTCGTTGTCGGAAGGCGAAGCACGGAATCTCTTCAAGATTGTCCGTGAATTGCGCGAGCGCGGCCTGACCATTATCTACATTTCGCACCGGATGGAAGAGGTAATGGATCTTTCCGACGATATCAGCATTCTTCGCGATGGTGTCGTGGTCTGTTCCGAGCCGCGCGAAAACCTGGATGTGAACCAGGTCATCCATCATATGGTCGGCCGCGAACTAAAGGATTTTTATCCGGCGCGCGATATTAAGGTCGGCGAAGTTTGTCTGGAAGTAAATGGGCTTTCTTCCGAAGAAGGAGTCGACGATGTTTCGTTCGAGGTCTGCAAGGGCGAGGTGGTCGGCATGGCCGGACTGGTCGGGGCGGGGCGCAGCGAAACGGCGCGGGCACTGTTTGGTGTGGTTCGTCCCACTGCCGGACAGATTCACTTCAAGGGGCAGCAACTGGATATCCGCCATCCGTCCGATGCGATCAAGAAGGGCATGGCGCTGCTTACCGAGGACCGCAAACGCACCGGGCTTTGCGCCGGTCTGCCGTGCGGCTGGAACATTACGTTGCCGAACTATGAGCGCATCGGCATGAAGACCCTGTTGAAGCTCGTCGAGGAGCGGGAGCTTTGCGAGCAGTTGGGCCAGAAGGTAAAGGTGAAGTGGGAAAGTCCCGATGCCCCGGCGAGTTCCCTTTCCGGCGGGAACCAGCAAAAACTGCTGGTGGCGCGGTGGCTGATGGCCGATGCCGAGTTCATCATTTTCGACGAGCCGACCCGCGGGATCGATGTCGGGGCCAAGAAGGAAGTCTACACGATCATCAACCAGCTGGCGCTCCAGGGCAAGGCCCAGCTGGTCATCTCGTCTGAACTCCCTGAACTCTTTGGAATCTGCGACCGAATCCTCGTGATGCGCCGCGGACGTATTGTTGGAAACTTTGTCACTGCGGAAACCTCGCCGGAGAAGGTGATGCACGTTGCTGCCGTGGAGGATAATGGATTATGAATAAATTCGCAAAACAAATGCTGCCGTTCTGTTCCCTGATTTTTATCTTTTCGCTCTGGACCTTCCTAGTCCCGAACGAATTCCTGACCAAGGAAAACCTGACCAATGTGCTAAGCCGTTCCAGTGTGAATATGATCATGGCGGCTGGTATGACCTTTGTGATCATTACCGCCGGCATTGATCTCTCGGTCGGCACCATGATGGGCATGTGCGGCATGGTCGGCGCGTTGGCCATGCTCAAGTTTTCCGGCGCTTCGTGGGAGCAGATTACGACCGCATCCAATGTGGATCTATCCGCTGGGGCAATGTTCGGCGGCATTTTGGTCAGCGTCGTGATCGGCGCGGTGGTGGGAGCGCTTAACGGCACCTTGATTACCCGCCTCAAGCTGGCCCCGTTTATTGTTACGTTGGGTGCCATGAGTATATTCAAGGGCATCTCGCTGCTGATGAATGACGGGAAGCCGATGCCGGTATCCAGTTTCACGGCATTGGACACGGGGAAGATCCTGAATATTCCCGTCTCGGTCATCCTGATGATTCTGGTTCTGGTTGCTGTAGGTTTTGTTCTCAAGTACACCCGGTTCGGCCGTTACACCTACGCCATCGGTTCCAGTGTGGAGACTGCGTTCCACGCGGGCGTAAACGTCAATCGCGTACTCGTGTGTGTCTATTCACTCACCGGGGCGCTGGTTGGGCTGGCGGCCATGATCACCACCTCCCGCGCCAGCTCTGCGCAACCGACGGCCGGTCTGGCTCTCGAACTCGACATTATTGCGGCAGTCATTATCGGCGGCTGTTCCCCTAGCGGTGGTCGAGGCTCGATGGTCGGAACGATCATCGGGACTCTGCTGATCATGTTTCTTCGCAATGGCCTTACGCTCTGCGGGATCTCGACCAACTGGCAGCTCGTGGCCATCGGTCTCATTATCATTCTGGCGGTTGCTGCCGACCAGCTGGCAACCCGTCGTGACGCATAATTTAATAGGAACTGAACATGCTCAAAGGAATTAACCCGATTATCAGCCCTGATCTATTGAAAATTCTCGCCGAGATGGGGCACGGCGATGAAATCGTCCTTTCCGACGCCCATTTCCCGGGACACACCTTTTGCCCGAAAAACGTACTGCGCGGCGACGGCCTGCAGATTCCGGATCTGCTCGAAGGGATCATCCCGCTGTTCGAACTCGACAGCTACTCCGATCCGCTGATCATGATGGCGGCGGTCGAGGGCGACCAGCTTGATCCGCAGCTGGAGGCCGACTACATGGCCGCAATCCGCAAGCATGCGCCGTCGGCGCCCGCCCCGAAGCGCATCGGACGCTTTGAGTTTTACGATCGTGCCGAAAAGGCCTTTGCCTGCGTCGTCACGGGGACCACGGCCAAATACGGTAATATTATCCTGAAAAAGGGGGTTACACCGATTGGGTAGTGTGCGCTTAACCCTGTTTTTAGGACCGCTGGTTTGAGTGAAATCTGTGTTTGGCGGAAAAAAGTGCCGATGAGGTGATTCAATTTAAGTTCTCTGCTCAAGTTGCCGATAGAGATGGTGTCGCTGATAGTGTCGGAGGGTCCGGTACGGCGATGAGCAGGCAAGGAAGCTTGCTCGATTGAAACATAACTGCATCATCAAGGAGGATATCATGCAGATCACAAACAACGTCG